>JAHENZ010000142.1 GCA_018609755.1 Salinivenus sp.
GGACTCTTCAGCTTACTGGACCACTACGGTTGACCACTCAATGAAACCGCCAGGTGCGTAGCACGCATGCCCGGTGGTGTGAGAGGGACGTGGGGCTGGCTCGCCCGGCCCCACTCCCTACTCGATTCTATGATTCGCTATTGCGGATTCCCTTTTCAGGTATACCGTCCCGGATAGGAGGGCACCAAATGGTGATCTGAAATGGTCCTTCGGGCAGCGACGGTCCACGTGGGGGGCTAGTGGTGCGTCAAGTTTTCCATGTCGAGTCGAGCGTTGATCGAGGGCTTGTATTCAGGCCACTGAAGCAGCATTCGGATCGACGTGTCCAATTCGGTACCTGACACCTCCAGCTTGACTGACCACTAGTGGCCGTGGCAGAGCAGGATACATCCTGCGCCACTATTACATGTCAGCCAGTGACGAGCCACGGTCAGAGTTTTTTAGTGGTTGGTCCAAGCCGAGATAACCTCCTTCCAGGTGGGTAGTTGCCGACGAGCAACATTCTTCCGCTTGGGATACCGGTCGGTGTCGAAGAACTGAGCGTAGTAGTGATCGCGTCGCTTGACGAGAGAAGCCATTGCTACCTGGATGACTGATTTAAAAGCAGCATCCAGACGAGACCTGTGGCCCACTTGGGAAGGCACTTCCCGAACAGCGGCGGTGGCCTCGTTATTCAATTCTGAAGGCGGTGAGGAAGGGTGCGCTGCATACAGAATCAATATATGTACACAGTTTTGTACACAGAGAATCGGATATTTCGGAACGAGAGCCTGATAATCCGATCCGCAAAGTTACGCGCGCTATCCCCCTCAAACGACAAAAATCCCCTCCCAGGCGCACTGAGAGGGGATTCTGTGAAGAGTAGCGTGGGGGGGATTTGAACCCCCGACCTCCGGGTTATGAATCCGACGCTCTAACCAACTGAGCTACCACGCCAGGAATTTTTGTCAGGCTGTTATATGAGCCTGGGCGCGCAGAGTGTTTCGGCCCCGCCGTGAAGAAGCGGTGGACGAGGCACTCGCCCCGGGACGGCGTTACTCCTGCGTGAGGACGTCGCCCACCTGGAGGAGTACCGACTCGTCGAAGTGCGGGCCGAGCAACTGCAAGCCCACCGGCAGGTCGTCCGTCTCGGGATGAGAGTCGATGGGGACGGTGAGGCCCGGAA
Source organism: Salinivenus sp. (assembly GCA_018609755.1). GTDB lineage: Bacteria > Bacteroidota > Rhodothermia > Rhodothermales > Salinibacteraceae > Salinibacter. The sequence goes on from JAHENZ010000142.1 coordinate 1,166, forward strand.
TGCCGGCCAGGTTGGCCGTGACGGTGTAGATGTCGTTCAGGTACATCTCCAGCGGGTCGTCGGTCTTCTCCCCGAGCTGGAACGGAGGGGTGGGCGTCGTGGGCGTCACAATTACGTCCACGTCCTCGAAGGCCTGGTCGAAGTCGTGGCGAATGAGGGTGCGCACCCGCTGCGCCTTCTCGTAGTACTTGTCGTAGTAGCCCGCCGACAGGGCGTAGGTGCCCAGCATAATGCGGCGCTTCACCTCGTCGCCGAAGCCTTCGGTCCGGGTGCGGGTGTAGAGGGCGTCGAGGGCACTTTGCTCGTCTTCCAACTCGGCTTCGAGCTCCGCCGCGCGGTCGTCGTTGCCCTGCGTACGGGCGGCCGATAGATCACTTTTCAGTTCCTTCCGTCGCTCGCGCAACTCCTGCTTCGTTTCCTGCAGGTCGGCCCGGAAGCCGTAGCGGATGCCGTCGTATCGGGCGAGGTTGCTGGAGGCCTCGGCGGTGGCGAGGAGGTAGTACGTGGCCACGCCGTACTCAGTGTGCGGAAGCGAAATCTGCTCAACCTCAGCGCCCTGATCTTCCAGCGACGCCACCTGGTCTCGCACCATCTGGCGGATGTCGGGGTCGAGGCCCTCAGTGAAGTACTCCTCCGGCAGGCCCACCGTCAGTCCCTCCACGGTACCGGTGAGAGCCTCCGAGTAGTCCGGGACGTCGACCGGGGCGCTCGTGGAATCGTTGGGGTCCTCGCCGGCCATCACGTTGAGGAGCGTCGCCACGTCCTCCACGCTGTTGGCCAGCGGCCCAATCACGTCGAGCGACGAAGCAAAGGCCACGAGGCCCGAGCGGCTCACGCGGCCGTAGGTCGGCTTCAGGCCCACCACGCCGCAAAAGGCGGACGGCTGGCGTACGGACCCGCCGGTGTCGCTCCCGAGAGCGGCGTGGCACATCCCAGCGGCCACCGCGGCGGCCGACCCGCCCGACGACCCGCCCGGCACGTAATCTGTATTGTGCGGGTTGCGCACCGGGCCGTGGTACGACGTCTCGTTCGACGAGCCCATGGCAAACTCGTCGCAGTTCGTCTTCCCGATGAAGATGGCCCCGGCGTCGCGCAACCGCTCGATCACCGTCGCGTCGTAGAGCGACGAGAAGTCCTTCAGCATCTTGGACCCGCAGGACACGGGGTAGCCGCGAATGCAGATGTTGTCCTTGACGGCCAGGACGAGGCCCGAGAGGGGGCGGGCATTGCCGCGTTCGCGCTGGCTGTCGAGGTAGCGGGCGTGGTTAAGGGCGCCGTCGCGGTCGACGGTCGTAAAGGCGTTGAGCTCGTCGTTTTTCTCGTCAATGCGGTCCAAAAACGACGACACCAACTCTTCGCAGGTGGTCTCGCCGGCGTCGAGGGCCTGATGGGCCTCGGCAAACGTCGGATGATCCATACTGGGAGACAGGTCTACACAGATCGGACGGGAAGAACAAAGACAGAACTGGACCTACCGAATGGGAGGTCCAGGGGGCGAACAACCCGAAGGGCGACTAAGACGTTTCGGTCTTCGTATTCTTTTGCTCCGCATCAGACGGGGCGTCCTCCGACGACGCGTCGTCCGCGGCAGCGGACGAATTCTGCTGCTGGGAGGCCTGTTGTTGCGAGGCCTGCTGTTGGGGCTGACGTGCCTGCGGTTGTCCCTGTTGAGGCGACTGGGGCCGATTGATCTGGCGGTCCTGCGCCTCCGATTCCAACTCCTGCGAAATTTCACTCGTCGCGTCTTTGAATTCCCGGATGCCCTTGCCAATGCCTCGGGCAATTTCGGGAATCCGTTTGGCCCCGAAGATGAGGAGCACAACCAGGAAGATAAGAATGATTTCAAGGGGGCCGAAGCTGCCCATGACCGAAAACGGAATGACTGAAAAGTACAGTGGGACGCATCCGCTCTGACGCTGAGCGAACCGGGGGGACAAACGGTCTTGGCGAAAGCGCCGGTGGAGACCGTTCGTCACCGACCTCGTAACACGCAAACAACCAATACGAGAGGGTGGGGGTTCCGTCCGAAGATCTGCAGATGTGCGGTCATCTCGTTCCGGGACGACAGGAGACGCTCTCGTTTTCAATCGACCCCTATTGTCGAGACGTACCGGTGGAAATCGACGGTTGCAGATTGGGATCGGTTTTCTCCGAACGGTCGCTGGTCGACCAACGACTGCTTCGTCAGACGGGAATGATCGACCGTATGTCCGGACACTTTACGCAGGGTAGAGCCGAGACAGAAAGTTTTGAAGAGGAGTTCCGTCTCAAGATCATCCTGCCAGAGCGCCGGAAACAGCCTCCCGTATGGTCGTGTTGGGTTGAAAAATCTTGAGCGAGATTGTGGGGCTTCTCCCCGCTTCGCCCACGCTGTTGTACCAACGACTTTCTTTCTTCCATGTCTTCCCACACGGCCACGGACGGTTCGGCGCTCACCCGCGAAGACATCCACGCCTGGCCCAAGGCGGAGCTGCATTGCCACCTCGACGGCTCGATGCGGCTCGACACGATGATGAAGCTGGCGAAGGAGCAGGGAAAACGGGAGGTCCTTCCGGCGGACAGTGTGGCGGGGCTCCGGGACGAGCTTCGGGCCGTCGAGCAGTCCGACACGCTGGAGGCGTACCTCGCCTGGTTTCAATACACTCTCCCGCTGCTGCAGACGGAAAAGGCCCTCCGGCGGGCGGCTTACGAGTTGGTCGAGGACAACGCCAAGGAAAACGTGCGGTACCTGGAGGTGCGCTACTCGCCCATCCTGCACGTGGAGGAGGGCCTGAGTCTGGACGCGGTGAACGATGCGGTGCTCGACGGGCTGGCGCAGGCCGAGCGCGACTTCGACATTACGACCTCTCTCATCATCTGCGGGCTGCGAGACCGGTTTGAAAGTGCGTCAATGCGGCTCGCCGAGATGGCGGTCGAGTACAAGCACGACGGCATCGTGGCGTTCGACCTGGCGGGGGGCGAGGCCGGAAATCCGCCAAAGGGACACCTCCACGCCTTCTACCACGCCCGCAACAACCTTCTCAACCTCACCATTCATGCCGGCGAAGCCTGGGGGCCGGACTCCATCCGACAGGCCCTCTTCTACTGCGGCGCCCACCGCATCGGACACGGCATCTCGCTGCGGAAGGACCCGGAGCTCATGCAATACTTTGCCAACCACCGGATCCCCCTCGAAATTTGTCCGTCGAGCAACGTACACACCCAGGCGGTCCCGAGCCTGGAGGCCCATCCCATCGAGACGTTTGTGCACTCCAACATTCCGGTGACGGTGAACACCGACAATCGCCTCTTCAGCCGCACGTCGGTGACGGAGGAGCTTTGGCGCGTCTACCAGCACTGCAACCTAGACGCCTCGGACCTGCGCGAGGTCGCGATCAACGGATTCCGATACTCCTTTTTGCCGTACGATCAGAAGCAGTCGCTCCTCCGCAAAACGATCGAGGACTTCCCGCTGGAGGCGAGCGAAGAGACGCCGCTCTGGTAGATGCCCCTGCCGATTCGGTCCTGCTTCAGGAAAGGCCCGGTCACTCCGAAAAGTCCCTCGTCTCGGATCACTCGTTGGAGGCCGAGTCCGGCGGGGTAGGCTGCAGGACGCCGTGCTCGTTCCGCCGAAGGGGATGGTCGTGCGTCGGAAGGGGGGCACCAGGGGCCTCCTCCATCGTCACGCCGTGCTCCCAATCCGGCGGGCAGATGGCAATGTAGCGGGCGTAGCCGCCGGAGCCGCCCTTCGGCTTGGCGAACCCAATGGCGATGAGCGCCCCCTGTTCGGGCACTTTGTCGAGGTTCGTCACCCCCTCGGCCTGTGCGTAGTGGTTGTTGAGGATCCAGTCTTCGGTGATCAGGCCCGCGGTCGTGTCGGTGTCGAGGGGCTCGTGGCCGTGGAAGAGAATGTCCTTCTCCTCGTGCAGGTACTTGGCCGTCTCCAGTGCCACGCCCGGAAAGGGCTTCTCATTGTAGCGATCCGGCTGGGTGTTCCACCGCTCGTGCCAGTCGGACCGAAACATCACGACGGCGCCGTCCGGAATCTCGCCGTGCACCTTCTCCCACGCCTTCACGTCCTTTACCTTGGCGTGGTAGCCCGGCTCCTCGGCCACCTTCTCGTGAATGTCCACCACCACGAGTGGACGCACCGCGTACGTCGGCGGAAGGTCGCTAATCGTGGCGCCGCGCTCGTTCCAATGGGCGGGCGGGTCGAGTTGCGTGCCGTACTGGTCGGTGGGCAGCTCGTAGGAGGAGGCGACGAAGCCGTGCTCCTCGTACGTGAAGGTGTCGCCCTCGGCCACGTAGCCGGGAATGGGCCGTCCCGCCGTCGTGGGCTTGAAGGTGGCCTTGTCGAAGGCGGGCCAGACCGGGTTGGTGGGGCCGAACGCAAAGGTCAAGTCCACGTACTTCGCGCCCTTCAGGTGGTGCTGGTACATGTGCCACAGGCCGTGGTCCTGCGAGTGGGCGGGCACAGCGAGTACAGCGGCGAAAAAGAGGAGCAACAGTCGTCGCATGGCGCGCAGGAATAGATGTGAAAGGGCATTTTGAAAGCAAAAAATGTCCTAAACACGTCAGACGCAAGAAGAGAGAGGCGGTCGTAGGCAATCATGTGTTCAGACGTTGCCTGAGTGGTGGGGGCTCGTCTGCCGGCATCCCTCGCTTGTGCCGGAACGTGTGTGAGTATGGACGTGTGGGCGCCGTCCAGGAGGCTTTGTTTGAAGAGCACAGCTGGCCTCCAGCCAAGATGCGATTCCCCTTGAATCCCCTGGGGCGGTTCGTAGTTTGACTGAAGTGTTGCCATTGCATTCCTATCTGCCTCATTTCCGCGCCTGCCGTCATGATCGATTCCACACTCCCCACTCAGATCGAACCGCTCGGCTCGCGCACGGAGCGCAAGGAGCGCTTGGAGGCGCTTCGGACGAAGTTCACCGGCCTCGACACGGAGTACCCGCTGGCCGGTGGCAGTACGGCGCGTCGCATTTACCTCGACAGTGCGGCGTCGAACCTGCGCCTCACGGTGGCCGACGACGTGGTGCGCCGGTCGCTCCGGCACTACGCTAACACGCACTCGCAACTGCACTTCGGGGCGCGAATCATGAC
>JAHENZ010000143.1 GCA_018609755.1 Salinivenus sp.
CATAGCGACCGGTTGGCGGCGGCCATGATAACGTATCCGTCCACGCACGGCATCTTCGAGTCACACGTTGAGGCCATCTGCGACGTCGTGCACGAGCACGGCGGGCAGGTCTACCTCGACGGCGCCAACGTGAACGCACAGGTGGGCCTCTGCCGGCCCCGCGAGTACGGCGTGGACGTGTGCCACCTCAACCTGCACAAGACCTTTAGCATCCCGCACGGCGGAGGCGGGCCCGGTGTGGGCCCGGTCTGCACCGCCGAGCACCTGAGTTCCTTCCTCCCCGGCCACCCCGTCGTGGACACCGGCGGCGATCAGAACATTCCGGCCATCGCCGCGGCGCCCTACGGCAGCGCCCTCATCCTGCTCATCTCGTGGGCTACATCAAGCTGCTGGGGCCGGACGGGCTCACGAAGGCCTCCAAGACGGCCATCCTTAACGCCAATTACCTGGCGGAACAGTTGTCTTCGCACTACGACATCGTGTACCGCGGCCCCAACGACCGCGTGGCACACGAATTCATTCTCGACCTTCGACCGTTCCGGCAGGAGCTGGACGTGACCGAGCAGGACGTGGCCAAGCGGCTCATGGACTACGGCTTTCACGCTCCCACGATGTCGTGGCCGGTCGTCGGTACGCTCATGGTCGAACCGACCGAGAGCGAGACGAAGGCCGAATTGGACCGCCTCTGCCGCGCCTTCAAGTCGATCCGCGACGAAATCGCGGAGGTCGAGTCCGGCGCCGTGGACGTGGGCGAGAGCGTGTTGAAGCAGGCCCCCCACACCGCAGAGATGGTGACGGCCACCGAGTGGACGCAGTCGTATAGTCGTGAGACGGCGGCATATCCGGCCGACTGGGTCCGCGACAACAAGTTCTGGCCGACGGTGCGCCGGGTGAACGATGCGTATGGCGACCGGAATCTGTTCTGCGCCTGCCCGCCGGTGGATGCGTACGAAGCGGACGAGGAGGACGAGCTGGAGGCAGCGCTGGACGCGTAGGAGAAAGGGCGCATGCGTGCGGGGGAGCACGAGAGAGAACTCTCTCCGTTCAAGCTCCCAGCCCATACGTTCAGTCCACCTGCCTGGGACAGTTAGGAGCGATGGCGGAGCGGTCGATCTCCTCGTCCGCAAAGAACCGAATGCAGCCGTCCTCGTCGACGATCCACACCTCTTCGGCCCCAATGTCACGATAGAGCGCGCGCTTTTCCTGCATCTCGTCCTCCGTATTCGACGCACTCATCACTTCAACGCAGATCTCCGGAGCAAGCGTCGAGGGATCGCCCGTCGCTTCCATTTCCTTTTTCCGCGACGGGCTCATCCAGACTACATCCGGCGCTTTTATTCCTTTCGGGGTTGCGAGAGCATACTCCGGAGGTTGGCGTCCTTCAGGAGCATGTTCGCGAAGGAGATCCGCCACAGCCTCTTGAAGATCGGAATGCCAGTTCTTGTTCGGGCTCAAGACAAGCTGTCCTCGTTCGTTGGTTTCTATTTTGTAGGGCAGATCGCGGAGGGCTGGATCGCGCACGATCTCGTCCCACCGCTCCTGCTGCTCCGTGACTGTGACGGGCATAACGCTCTGAGTGTCGTGTTCGAGGGACTTTCCTTTCTTAAACCTTCTTCCTCTTCCCACTGTTCACCCGAATTGTGGGCGGGTCGCTCATGCCTCCGTCCCATACCGCCACGCCAGGTACGCCATGAAGGCCGTGCCGCTACGCAGCGCCTCCTCGTCCGTCGCGAATTTTGAGGTGTGCAGGCCGTGCTCAGTGCCCGCTCCCAACTGGTAGAAGGTGCCCGGTCGCTCCTGGAGGAAATACGCAAAGTCCTCCCCCGCAAACCAGGGGTCGACGTCGACGACGCGCTCTTCACCCAGAAAGTCCGTCGCGGCCGCCTTGACGAGGGATGTCGGCTCCTCGTGGTTGTGAAGCGCCGGATAGCCGACCTTCACCTCCACGTCAGCGGTGGCGCCGTGGGCCTCCGCCGTGCGGGTGGCCACCCGCCGGATGAGGTCGTGCGCCCGGAAGCGCCAGTCCTCGTCCATCGCGCGGAAGGTGCCCTCCAGCCGGGCCGTCTCGGGAATCACGTTCGTCGCCCCGTCCGCAATGAGACGACCGATGGTGAGAACGGACGGCACGTCCGGCGGGCACTGGCGACTGATGATGGACTGCAGGGCGACTACAATCTCGCTGGCCACGTACGTCGCGTCGGCGGTTAGCTCGTGAGGACTCGCCGCGTGGCCGCCTTCCCCCTTCACCGTGACGTAGATTTCGTCGCTCGACGCCATCGCCGCCCCGGAGCGTACGCCAATCGTGCCCGCGGGCAGGCCCGGCTTCACGTGCTGCCCGAATACTGCCTCCGGCCCCGCCACACCGTCAATGTCGTTCAGCACGCCTTCTTTGATCATAAACTTGGCGCCTCCCGGCAGCCGCTCTTCGTGCGGTTGAAAACAGAAGCGCACCTGCCCGTTAACCTCGTCCCGGTGCTCCGCCAGAATCATGGCCGTCCCGAGCAGTGAGGACGTGTGAACGTCGTGCCCACAGGCATGCATCACCCCCTCGTTCTCAGAGGCAAAGTCGAGCCCCGTCTCCTCGTGAATGGGCAACGCATCCATGTCCCCGCGCAGGAGCAGCGTCGGGCCCGGCTTGCCCCCATCCAAAAGGCCCAGCACGCCGGTCCCGTAAATGCCGGTACGGACCGTCAACCCGAGATCCCGAAGCCGCTCTGCCACACGTCGGGCCGTCTCGTGCTCCTCTCCCGACAACTCTGGGTGCCGGTGCAGCGTGCGACGAAGCTTGACAATGTCCGCAAACACATCGTCGGCGGTCGATTTGATGGCGTCGATCATGATCGTATGGCGTGATTCGTATTTCGTGATCCCTCTCTTCGTCTGTCGCTCCCTTCCAAAGTATCCCGTTCTGCCCGCCCCAACCGCAATTCAGCAATCCCCAGCCCCGGCACGTGATTCTCATCGAATCGACCAGTGCCCCCCTTCCGTCTGAATCGCCCCTCATGCCCCGTCACTCGTGCCCTCCCCTCTCCGGCCCATACGCCCAAACGCTCAGAAGAAAGGTCCCTCTTCCGATCATGAAATACCCGTAGACCGGCGGCCTCACGACTGAACCTCCGATCCCCCCTTGCGTTGCATTCGACACGATCATTTTCCTCGGCAGCCGTACTGCTTTATGCGCCAGTTCGACGTCCCCACCTTCTACCAAAGCCCGATTATCTCAACGGTGAAGGACGCGCGGGAGGCTACCGATCCCCGCAAGAAGGACCTGTCCCCCTCGGTCATCGACTTTGGGCCGGTGCGCTTCAAAATTGCACGGCACTTCGGCTTCTGCTTTGGGGTCGAGAACGCCATCGAGATTGCGTACCAGGCGCTGGACGAGAATCCCGAGAAGCGGATCTTCCTCCTCTCGGAGATGATCCACAATCCGCACGTAAACGACGACCTTCGGGAGCGGGGCATTCAATTTCTGCGCACCACGAAGGGGGAACAGCTCATCCCTTTTGACGAACTCGAACCGGACGACGTCGTCATCATTCCCGCCTTCGGTACCACGCTGGAGGTAGAGCAGGAACTGGAGGAGCACGGCGTAGACACCGAGACGTACGACACCACCTGCCCGTTCGTCGAGAAGGTGTGGCGCAAAAGCTCACAGATCGGGGACGACGACTACTCGATCGTCGTGCACGGCAAGCGGTACCACGAGGAGACACGCGCCACGTTCTCCCACGCCAAGGAGGAAGGACCGGTCGTGGTCGTCCGCAACATGGAAGAGGCCGAACAACTGGCTGCCGTCATTCGGGGCGAAAAGGACGCCGACTTCTTCTACGAGTATTTCGACGACAAGTATTCGGAGGGCTTCGATCCGGCCACCGACCTACAGAAGCTGGGCGTCGTGAATCAGACCACGATGCTGGCGGAGGAGACCGCCGCCATCGCCGACCTGATGCGGGAGGCCATGATGGAGCGCTACGGAGAGGCAAACGTGAAGGAGCACTTCGCCGATACCAGCGACACGCTCTGCTACGCCACCAACGAAAACCAGAACGCGACGCAAGCGCTCATCCAAGACGGGGCCGATCTTGGAATTATTGTGGGAGGATATAACTCCTCAAACACGAGTCACCTCGTGGAGCTCTGCGAGCAGGAGATGCCGACCTACTTCATTCGGGACGCGAGCGAATTCGATGCCCCGTCGGAAATCCATCACTTCGACGTCCACGACCAACAGGAAGTGGCCACCGAGAACTGGTTCCCGGCCGACGACCCGCCGGTGGACGTGCTTTTAACCTCCGGTGCTTCCTGCCCCGACGCGCTGCTGGACGAGGTCATCCGCAAAATTGTCAGCTGGTACCCGGAGGCGAAACCTGTAGAGGACGCCCTCGCGCCATTCGAGGACGTAGCACAAGAGGACGACTAAATTCCTCTTCGTGCCTACGCTCCTACCCCCCTACGCGCTATGCCCTGGTACAAAGGCTGGTTCGACAGCGCCGCATACGACCTCGTCTATGACCATCGAGACGAGACAGAGGCAAAGCTGCTGGTCGACCTCATTGAACGTGAAGTCCATCCCGCCCCCGGTGCCCACATCCTCGACGTTGGGTGTGGTCGCGGCCGTCACGCCCGCATCTTTGCCCGGCGCGGGTACACGGTCACCGGCATCGACCTCTCCGAAGAGGCGATTGCCGAAGCCCGTGCGCGATCTCAGGCTGAAGGGCTTGACGTCACGTTTGAACGGGGCGACATGCGTGATCCGTACTGTGACGGGTGTATGGAGGGGGTGGTGAACCTCTTCACGACCTTTGGCTACTTCGCCACGGACGCAGAGAACCAGCGCGCACTGAAGGCCATGACGCAGGCCCTTCATCGGGACGGCTGGTTCTTTCAGGACTTTCTAAATGCCTCCGAGGTAGCTGAAAACATGGTCCCCACCACGACGCGGACGGTGAAGGGGGTGGAGATAAAGCAGCACCGGTGGATCGAGAACGATCGCATCAAAAAGGAGATCACCCTCCAACACAACGGGATCACGAAGACCTACCACGAAAGCGTCCGCCTCTATACCCTCGACGACCTGCGCGAAATGTACGAAAACGTCGGTTTGGACCTGAAGGAGACGTACGGCTCGTACGACGGCACCCCCTTTGACTCCAACAGCCCTCGTCTCCTTCTCTACGCTCGAAAACCGTCCTCCTGAGGTACAGGTTTTTCTTTGAAGAAGAGGTCGGATGGCAACAATCGTGTGCCTTCAACCAACCCGGGCCATTGCGTATTTCGTATTGCGTGATTGCTTCGCCAGCATTCTGCTCTTGCCCCCCAACTCACGACTCATCAACTCATGTCTGACCAACCCATGACTCCCCTCACCGGAACCGGCTGACCCGCTCGGCCTCTCCGGCTCCGAGCCTCTTGCATTCGAAATTCGACACTCGAAACTCGCAACTGTCCATGGACGAAGCTCTCTCCTACGCCGACGACCACTTCGACAGCTTCGTCGGCCAACTCGAAGACCTCCTCCGCATCCCCTCCGTCAGCACCGACTCGGCCTACGACGATGACGTGCAACGAGCCGCCGAGTGGTTGGCCGAGCACTTCGACGAGATTGGTCTGCAGCATAGTGAAGTCGTGGAGACCGACGGGCACCCCATCGTCTACGCCGAGCACGTGACGGGAGACGACAAGCCCACCGTCCTCGTGTACGGGCACTACGACGTGCAGCCGCCCGACCCGCTTGACGAATGGGACTCGGAGCCCTTCGAGCCGACGCGCCGCAACGGATCGATTTACGCCCGCGGCGCCTGCGACGACAAGGGCCAGATGTTTATGCACGTGAAGGCCGCCGAAGCGTATCTGAACGGAGAAGGCGATCCGCCGGTCAACCTCAAGTACGTGATCGAGGGCGAGGAAGAAACGGGATCAATGGCCGTCGGTCCGTTCATCGAAGAGAACGCGGAGCAGCTGGACGCGGACGTGGTCCTCATTTCCGACACCGCCATGTTCTCCGAGGACACCCCGTCCATCGTGTACGGCCTCCGGGGGCTGGCCTATACCGAAATCACGCTCGAAGGCCCCAACCGGGACCTGCACTCCGGCAACTACGGCGGCGCGGTGGACAATCCCGCAAACGCACTGAGCCGCATCATTGCCGGGCTGCACGATGAGAATCACCACATCGCCATCCCCGGCTTTTACGACGACGTGCGCGACCTGACGGACGAGGAGCGCGCCACCTACGCCGATCTTCCGTTCGACGAGGAGGCGTGGAAGGACGCCATCGGCATTGACGCAGTGCGAACGGAGGGCGACTACACGGCGCTCGAATGCCTCTCGGCCCGGCCTACGCTGGACGTAAACGGCATCTGGGGGGGCTACACGGGAGAGGGTGCGAAGACGGTACTTCCCTCCAAGGCCCACGCAAAGATTTCCATGCGGCTCGTGCCCAATCAGGAGGTCGAAGACATTTACGAAAAGCTCGAGGCACACCTGAAAGACGTAGTGCCGGATACGATGACGCTCACGTTCCGCCGCCTCCACGGCGGCGATCCTGTCCTCGTGGACCCGACGGCCCCCCCCATGCAATCAGCGAAGACAGCAATGGGCGAGGTGCTGGGCACCGAGCCCGTCTTCGTGCGCAACGGCGGTACAATTCCCGTCGTGGCCGATTTTCAGGATACCTTGGGGCTCGACAGCGTACTGATGGGCTTCGGCCTCGACTCGGACGCCATTCACTCCCCCAATGAGTCCTTCGGGATCGACCGCTTCCAGAAAGGCATCCAGTCCATCATCCGCTTCCACCAGCACTACGCGGCCTCCAATGGGTCGACTACTTGATGGTTGATACATCCGTGGTATCCATTAGACGCTCCGGCACCGTTTCGGGAACGGTCCACAGATAGACCGTTTCCCGGCCGGTGTTGCCCTTTCCAGCGTCTACTCTCCGCTCCGGCTTCCATTCCCCCATCCGAAAGTCGTGGGACACGATGCGATCGCCCGGATCGAGGTCTTCGAGCAGCTTCGGGCGCAGCTTGACGTTAATCTCGGGCCATAGGTAGAGCGTGACGACAGTAGCGTCGTGAAGATCGACGTCGAAAAAGTCTTGTTGCCGAAACTCGACCATATCGGCCACCCCCGCCTCCTTCGCTTTCTGTCGCGCCTTGGCCACGAGAGCCGAGTCGATCTCGATTCCGACCCCACGGGCCCCGAACTCTTTGGCGGCCATGATGGGAATGCGCCCATCCCCACTGCCGAGGTCGTAGACCACGTCGTTCTCTGTGACGTTTGCCGTCTCCAGCATCTGCCGAACCACCGACTTCACGGTCGGCACGTACGGGGCGTCTTTGTCCTCATCCTCACTCGTGACATTCTCCGGGGGCGGGACCGCTTGCACCGTCGTATCGGGCTCCTGAGCAGTCGCTCCCAATGGAAGACCTCCGAGTAAAAGCAGAAGGGCCCCGATGGTCACGAGTGAGTTGCGAAAGGAAAGCGTCATGTCAGGGAACGATCAATGAAGAGAGCAAAGACTCAACAGTCCGCCTACAAAACACGGCACAGGGACGAAGGATTCCTTGAGATCGTAACCTCTAACCACAGAGAGGTCTTTGTCCGCTCTTCTTCAGGGAAACTGGACCTGAGCCACGAGTACACGTCTATCCTCACCCTCTACTATTGCCTCTGAATCGGCCTATGCCTGACGCCACCGACGCTCGGGGAACCACGATTCGATTGGACCGGCCCCCGCGGCGGATTGTATCGCTCGTCCCGAGCCAGACGGAGTTGCTTTCGTATCTTGGGCTGGACGAGACGGTCGTGGGCATCACGCGGTTCTGCGAGCGCCCCCCCCACTGGCAGTCGGAAAAGGCCATTGTTGGAGGCACGAAGGAGGTCGACCTGGAACGCGTTCGGGAACTGGAGCCGGACCTCGTGCTGGCCAATCACGAAGAAAATACACCGGAGGACGTAGCGGCACTGGACGAGATTGCCCCGGTATTCGTAACGGAAGTCAAGACCGTCACCGAGGCTCTCGACATGATCCGAAGCGTCGGTACCCTCACCGCCACGACCGACCAAACCTCAACCCTCGCCGGGCGCATCATCTCCCGCTTCAGCACGCTCCCGGACTTCCCCCCACTCCGGGCCGTCTACCTCATCTGGCGGGACCCGTACATGACCGTCGGCGGCGACACGTTCATTCACGACGTCATGTCCTGGGGCGGATTCGAGAACGTCTACGGCGACGAAATGCGGTACCCAGAACTCACTCTGGATGCCATTGCTGATCGGGACCTTGACGTCGTGCTCTGCGCCACCGAGCCGTTCCCCTTCCACCAAAAGGACCGCTTTACGGAGGATCTCCGGGACGCCCTTCCAGACACGCCGGTCGAGCTCGTAGACGGGCAGCCGTTTTCGTGGTACGGCCCCCGCCTGCTCGACGCGCCGACCTATCTTACCGAGCTTCGAAAATCGCTGCCAGCCCCCCGCACGGCGTAATCCCTCTTCTTCGCTGTCTCTATTGCGTACGGTTTGAGTGCATGTCTTCCACTGACCTTGAGGCTGCTGGTCAACGTCTCGCTCATCAACATCTTCTCGTCGACGGCCACATCGACCTTCCCCACCGCCTCCACCTCTACGACGAAGATCCCGCCGGCCCCACAGTTGGCGGCGACTTCGACTACCCGCGCGCCCAGGAGGGCGGGCTCGACGCTGCATTCATGGCCCTCTACCTCCCGAGCGACCTCCAGAAGACGCCAGGCGCCGCCCCACAGCGAGCGGATGCCCTTCTCGACCGCATCGAACGGATGGCCGAACAGCATCCCGCCAAGTTCCAGATTGCCACGTCTTCGGCCAACGTCCGATCGATCGTTCAGACCGACGCAGTTGCCTTGCCGGTGGGGATGGAAAACGGGGCGGGCATCGGGTCCGACCTCGACGGGCTCCGGCACTTCTACGAACGCGGCGTCCGATACGTCACGCTTACGCACAGTGCCCACAACCAGATCGGGGACTCCTCCTATGCTGATGCCGACCCTCGCTGGGACGGACTGAGCCCGTTCGGAAAAGAAGTGGTTGACGAAATGAACCGCCTCGGGATGATGGTCGACGTTTCGCACGTCACCGATCCTACGGCGTGGGACGTGCTGGAGCAAACCTCTGCCCCTGTGATCGCCTCCCACTCCGGTTGCCGGTACTTTACCCCCGGCTGGAAACGCAACCTGAGCGACGCCCTCATCGAAGGCATTGCGGACACTGGGGGCGTCGTGATGATGACCTTCGGCTCTCCCTTCTTGCGAGCACCGTACCGAGACCAGGATGATCCTATTGAGGCCGCCGTGGAGTCCTATATCGAGACCATGGGGTGGGGGGAAAATTCGCGGGACGCCCTGCTGTACGAACAGAAGATGCGGCGGCTCCATCCGATCGGCACCGTGGCCGACGTCGCCGACCACATCGATCATGCGGTCGACCTCGTGGGCGTCGACCACGTGGGCCTGGGCTCCGACTTCGACGGCGTCTTTGCGCTGCCACAAGACCTCCAGGATGTCTCTGCATACCCAAACCTCATTGCCGAACTGCTCCGCCGCGGCTACTCAGAGGCCGACCTGCGAAAGATTTTGGGGGAGAATATTCTGCGTGTGTGGGAGACGGTCGAATGCAATGCATCAACAGCCGAGTAGACAGCCTCCACCACAGTCAATGATGTTGAGAATAAAGAACCGAGGAGGACAGCCCCTCGACCCTCAATCCTCGTTTCACTCGCCCCGCTCCCAGCTCTGCGTGTGCCGAAGATGTGTGGTCGCTACAGTAATGTCGGGTACAGCTACAGACTTAAAAAATTTGACTTGAATTTTTAGACCCTGTAACACAAAATGGATTAGAGTCATATGTGAAAATTTACTCCTCATTCAGTATGAGAACGGCCTCTATTTTTCTCTTCTCACTTCTGCTTCTCACCTCCTTTGGATGTGATCTCAACTCTCCAGATTCCGACTCGTCCGGCACCGATTCGACCGAAACCGATCCACGCGAACAGATTCCCACTTCCGCAACGAACTGGCTCAAAGATCACGGACACGTCCTCGACTCGTCGGATCCGGAAGCTGATCTTGACGATTTGGAGCCCCTCCGTGAGATCGTGGGAGATGCACGAGTAGTCTCACTCGGAGAAGCAACTCACGGGACGAGTGAATTCTTTCGGATGAAGCATCGGATACTCCGCTTCTTAGTCGAGGAAATGGGCTTTACGGCATTCGCCATCGAGGCCACGATGCCCGAGTCATTCAGGCTAAACCAGTACGTCCGCACTGGGACCGGAAACCCGGCACGACGGCTTGACAATCTCTATTTCTGGACCTGGGACACCCAAGAAGTGCTCGACCAAATTCACTGGATGCGAGACTACAATCGGGAAGGGGATCCAGACGTTGGCTTCTACGGCTTTGACATGCAGTATCCAACAATGGCAATGGAGGTCGTTTTTGACTTTACAGAAGATGTGGATCCGGAAATGGTGAGCACCGTCCATAACCATTATTCCTGCTACCGTACCTACGTCGCACGCGACACTCTCAGGTACCAGAATGCGTCAGACTCCACCCAGCAGCAGTGCAAAGAGGGTGTGAGAGCTGTCTCCACACTGCTAGATGAGAATCAAGATGCGTACGTGAACCGCACATCCCAGCGCAAATTTATGTTCGTTCGGCAGCACGCTCGGCTGGTTGCCCAAGCTGAGAAACGTGACCGAGCAACGGACGGGCTTACTAAGAGCCGTCTCCGCGATGCAGCAATGGCTAGAAACGTGCGGTGGCTTCTAAACTACCTTGGCCAAGACACGAAGATTGTGCTATGGGCCCACAACGCACACGTCAGTGAGGCCGACGGCCAAGTTACGCCTATGGGCGCGCATTTAGATGAAGCACTCGGACAGGATGTAGTGACGATCGGATTTTCGTTTCTGGAGGGACAAGCCAACGCTGTCGAAAGTCGCGGCTCGAACGAATACGCAGGACTCAAATCACTGGAGATTCCCCCTCCTCCTACCTCTTCCAACCCGGCTAGCTACTATGAGTATTACTTCGCCAGCGTAGATGCTTCTCCATTCCTCGTGGATCTTCGCTTGGCTCAGGAAGACTCCGGCGACTCCGGCTGGATGTACGGCCCGAAGAAAATCCGTTCAGTGGGGGCAATCTACAATCCAGAACAGCCCGAAAAATACTTCTACGAGAGAAACCTCGTTTCCGAATTTGACGCCATGATCTACATTGAAGAATCGACTCCCAGCGAGCTTCTCGAATGATTTCATTTCACATAGGGAAGCAAGGGAAGCCCAAAATCAGATCCTGTCGATCTCCCCAAGTAGATCATTCCTCTGCTTCCCAATTCCGCGTGTGGTCGAAGATGTAGGTCGCGAGCTGGTCGATGGCCACGCGGTCCTGCTCCATCGTGTCGCGGTCGCGGACCGTCACCGTCTGGTCCTCGGGCGTGTCGAAGTCGACGGTGATGCAGAATGGGGTGCCTGCCTCATCCTGCCGGCGGTAGCGCTTGCCCATCGAGCCTCGATCGTCATAGAGGACGTTGAAGTGCTGGTTGAGGTCGTCCTCGATGTCGCGGGCGATGTCCGGCAGGCCCTCTTTGTCCATGAGCGGAAAGATGGCCGCGCGGACCGGCGCCACCTTCGGGTGAAACTGGAGCACCGAGCGGGTATCGCCCTTTACCTCTTCCTCGTAGTAGGCGTCGCAGAGGAGCATGAAGAGCGTGCGGTCGAGTCCCGTAGACGTTTCGACGACGTACGGCGTGTACCGCTCCTCCTCCCACGGATCGTAGTAAGACATCTTCTTCCCCGAGTACTCCTCGTGCCGACTGAGGTCGTAGTCGGTGCGCGAATGGATGCCCTCCAGCTCCTTCCACCCGATGGGAAAGTCGTATTGAATGTCGACCGCCGCGTTGGCGTAGTGGGACAGCTGCTCGTGCTCGTGGAAGCGGAGCTTTGAGGCGTCGATCCCCAGACTCTTATGCCACTTCATCCGGCGCTCCTTCCACTTCTCAAACCAGTCGAGCTCGTTGCCCGGCTTCACGAAGTACTGCATCTCCATCTGCTCGAACTCCCGCATGCGGAAGACGAACTGGCGAGCCACAATCTCATTGCGGAAGGCCTTGCCAATCTGGGCAATTCCGAAGGGAATGTGTTGACGAGCGGGCTCGCGGGCGTTGTGGAAGTTCACGAAAATCCCCTGAGCCGTCTCGGGCCGCAGGAAGACCTTCTGGCCATCCACGGGCCCCATCTGCGTCTCGAACATGAGGTTGAATTGCCGCACGTCCGTCCAGTCGAACGCACCGGAGTCGGGCGCGGGGATCTCCTCGTCCATGATGATGTCGTGCAGCTTGTCGGTCATCTTCTCTCCCGCATTCAGCGCCTCCACGAGCCGGTCGTGCACGTCCTCCGCGTACTTCTCCTCCCCCTCTTCGCGGAGATCGCGGATGTAGTCCTCAATCAGCTCGTCGGCCCGGTAGCGATTGCCGGACGCCTTGTCGTCGATGAGCGGATCGTTGAACGCCTCCGTGTGGCCGGACGCATCCCACGTTTTCGGATGCATCATGATGGCGGCATCCAGTCCCACGATGTCGTCGTTCTGGTACACCATCGACTGCCACCACTCCTCCTTCACGTTGCGCTTCAGCTCTACGCCCAACGGCCCGTAGTCGTACGTGGCGCTGAGGCCGCCGTAGATCTCCGACGACTGCACGATGAAGCCGCGCTGCTTGGAAAGGGAGACAATGGTATCGAAAAGATCGTCGCTCATGGCGAACTCGAATCAATCGTGGGAAGTGGACTCGACCATTTCGAAATCTAGCAAGCGCTTTTGCTGGATGCAACGGTACGCCCGCAATGTTCATTGAGCATTGGCGAGCCGCGGTGCGTCAGTCCCTGAAACTCTACGAAGAACGGATCATCTGTATGTTCTGAAAACGAAAAACCCTCGCCCAGGGCGGAACCCATCCGGTTTGTGGATCGCTGTACTTCCCCGTTCCTGGTCCCCTTTCGTGCCAAACGGGGATTCGGCTCGTTGCGTCCATCCTGCTCATCACGACCGGTTTTCCTTTTGTCCTCCGTCCCCAATCCCATCCGCGCGATCGTCGAGGCCCTCGGGCGAGGGCTGGCGCACTTCGGCCTCCTTTCTCCGGCTCGGGCGCAGAAAATTTCGACGCTGGCCTGGCCGCGAATGGTCACGGGCCTTGCCCGCATGTCGAAGGCCACGGCAGACGTGGCGATGGTCGGCACGGCCCTCGGTGCGTCCGCCATTGCGGGGGTCGGTTACGGCGTGCCGTTCTGGACGATGACGTTCATGATCGGGGGCGGGATTGCGGGCGGCACCATTAGCCTCGTCTCCCAGCGCTTCGGGGCCGATCGGCACGAGCGCATCGGCGTGGCGGTAAAGGTGAGTGCCGTACTGGCCATCGCGGCCACCCTTCCCCTCGTGGTGATTTTTTGGACGATGCCAGAGCCGCTCATCCGCCTCATCGGCACGGGAGACGAGGCCATCGCCTACGGCACGCGGTACCTCCAGGTGGCAAGCCTCGCGATGCCCTTCTCGGCAGTGAACCTCGTGTGCAGCCGAGCCCTCATCGGGGCGAACGACGCTCACACTCCCATGTTGATCCGGGCCGGCGGAGCGGCGGTCAACATCGGCCTCAACGCTGTGCTCATCTTCGTCTTTGACCTGGGCGTGGTCGGCGCCGCCCTCGGCTCTGTGATCGGC
This sequence comes from Salinivenus sp., assembly GCA_018609755.1. Classification (GTDB taxonomy): domain Bacteria; phylum Bacteroidota; class Rhodothermia; order Rhodothermales; family Salinibacteraceae; genus Salinibacter. Next base: position 13,752 of record JAHENZ010000143.1, read on the forward strand.
AGTGTGGGAGGCACACTCCTTTTTGCCTGGGGCCTCACCACCGGTCACTTCCCACTCTTAGGCTCACTCCCAATCCGTGTCGACGCCACCGCCCCCCATTGGAACACGGCCGACGCCCGGCACCTGCTCCGCATCTCCACCCCGTTGGCCCTCCGCAAGATTGCGCAGAACGGCGGGCAGTTTCCAATGCTCGCCATCGTCGGCCTCTTCGGGTCGGAGGTGGTGGCCGCCTACGTGGTGGCCCTCCGCATCCGCGCCCTCATGAACACGCCGGGCTGGGGGTTCAGTCTCGCCTCCAGCAGCCTGGTGGGACAGGCGCTCGGGGAGCAGGACGAACCGAAAGCGAGCGCGTATGCGCACGACACCCTTCGCTTCACCGTCGCGGCCTTCGCTACGGTCGCGATGATCACGTTTGTGGGAGCTGCTCCTGTGAGTCGAGTCTTTGTGAGCGACACGGCGACTCTCGCAACCACGACTGCACTGGTCCGAGCGGCCTGCGTGAGTGTTCTCCTCTGGGGCTTCATGAGCGGCGGCATGGGCCCCCTGCGCGCCAGCGGGGATACGCGGTGGCCCTTTTACGGACAGATTGTAGGACTCTTCGGATTTGCTCTCCCCGCTGCGTACCTCGGCGCCACCACCGGACTGGGCCTCTGGGGCCTGTACGCCTCTCTCGTGTTGGAAACCGGCGTCCCGGCCGCCGTCATCTATTACCGCTTCCGCTCCAACGCCTGGATGCGCATCGGCCGCGCCCACCGCTCCACCACCGTCGGCGCCTAATCGAATTCCGGATTTTGGATTTCGGATTTTGGAGTGCGGATTGGATACTCGCGACGATGGTTGCTCGATTCTCTCGCTCCGGGCAAACCTGGCCGAACTCCCGGACACCATACTCCCGCCGCTCCATGCTCTCCACTCCCACGCGCCCAAGCGCCAGTGTGACCCTCAGTCCCCTGTTCCTTAGGTTGGAGCCTCTACCTCACATTCGCTTTGCCGACTGTCCACAGACGAGCTTTTCTTCACTGCCCTATGACCGACGAAGAAGTTGAGGTATTTTACGAGGCCTACGCCGACGAAGAAATGCTGTCGCTCCGCACGGAAGATGGCATTCACATACAGGTAGCCGCCGATCATCAGGAAACATTTTACAAGCTGGTCTACGAGATATTCGGCAACCCCGATACGATCGCCGGCCAAATCTACCGCGATCTTCAGGAGCGTGAAACCGGCTCCGGCATGACGGTGGCCGAGATGATTGAGGCGGGCCGCCGCGCCGCCGAGAACAATAACTAACACGACTGCCAATCTTAAGGCCCCCTTTCTCTTTGAGATGTGAGAGGCGAGTACGGCAGGGCCTCATCCCCACCGTGCTTCGAGCCCCACAGATCCACTTTACATTCGATAGACCGCATCCCTATGCCCGACGATCAACCTGAGGAAATCACCTTCGTGTACGAAGACACCGATGAGGTGCGAACCTTTGCCGCGACCGGTGCGCACGGCGGCCCCACCCCCGACGGGGCCTCCGTCGTGGCCAACCTGTACGTCGAGCGCGCCAGCATTCCCCACCACGTAAGCCACCAGATCGACGAGCGCGGCGAGGTGGATCTCAGCGAAGCGAGCCAGCAGGTCACCCGCGGAGAGGTCACCCGCGAAGTGCAAGCGTCTCTCGTGCTAACGCCGGAGCACGCCATGCAGCTCGGCCAGTGGCTGCAGGAAAACGCCCAGCAGGCCATGGAGCAGCGCCGGCAGACGTACGGATAGGCCGGAACGTGCCCGGGCCGGGTTCTCGTCAATGTCGTGAGAGTTGTCCGTACATCGAGATTCCGAACGCAACCCGACGGTCCACACATGCCGTTGATGCCTCTGGACGCTGACGATGCTAACACGAACGACGACTCTCCGGTGACGCTTACCGGGATCGAAGTGTCTAGCGGAGACCGCGAGCACATTCTGGAGGCCCTGAGCCTGAATCGCCAGTTGCTTCACGAGCCGCAACCGGACGCTGAGGTAGACGAGGCGGCGGTCCGGGACACAATTGATGCTCTTCTCGACCAGTTGCGTGCGGCGGAGTAGTCCGCCTCCTCCCTCTCATGCAGGCGATCGTATACGACACGTTCGGGGCCCCGCCCGAACTTCGCAGCGTCCCGGCCCCCACCCCGCCGCCGAATGGAGTGGTGTTGGCGGTCCACGCCACGGGCGTATGCCGGAGCGACTGGCACGGGTGGCAGGGACACGACCCGATGATTGACCCGCCCCACGTGCCGGGACACGAGGTGGCCGGGACGATTGCCGACGTGGGGTCCAACGTGGATCGATGGTCGGAAGGGGAGCCGGTCACAGTCCCGTTCGTGGGCGGTTGTGGAACGTGTTCGCAGTGCCGAGCCGGCAATCCGCAGGTGTGTCCCAACCAGTTCCAACCGGGGTTCTCAGCCTGGGGGTCGTTTGCACAGTACGTCATGATTGACTACGCCGACGCGAACCTGGTACGCCTGCCGGAGGAACTCGACGCGGTGACCGCCGCAAGCCTCGGGTGCCGGTTCGCAACCGCATTCCGTGCCGTCGTGGATCAAGGGGACGTGCGGGCGGGCGACTGGGTAGCCGTCCACGGGTGCGGGGGGGTCGGACTCTCGGCGGTTATGATCGCAAGCGCCGTGGGCGCG
>JAHENZ010000144.1 GCA_018609755.1 Salinivenus sp.
CGTCTTGATCATGGCCGCCGTCTTCGTGCATCCGGCGGTGCTGGCGACGCAGGTACAGTTGTCCCCCGACGACCGCTACGGAAACGACGTTCATCCAGAAGGTGTAGTCGATCTTGAACTGGGTGAGGCTAGCAATCTCCCGCGCGCCCTGCGGCGTCCAGCCGGCGATCGCGAAGGTCCCGTCCAGCAGCAGTGCCGTCGCCACGATGCTCACGAACATGATTCCGGCAATGTAGAGGGCCACGCGCCAGCCGTAGTATTTTGCGTTGGCCGCGACGAGCGGGGGCACCATCAGGTCGGAGTAGATGAAGCCCATGATGCCGGCAAAGAGGACCCCGTTCGACGCCAGGACGGTGGCCAGCGGAATGTTGCCCATCGACCCGATGAACGTGGCTGCCGCCACGAACGGCGCGACAATAGCGTTTTCAAGGGCAATCAGCCAGGCGGGCAACTGGCCCTGGAAGTTGGTGAGGAAGAGCGCCTCCCAGAACGATTGCGGCACGAGGACGGCGACAAATCCGGCCACGGTAAATCCGATCAAGATTTCCTCCCACACCATTTTCCATTCGTCGACGAACGACTTGCCGACCATGTGCCAGCCCATCCGGCTTCGAATGCGCTCTTTCCAGTCGAAGTCCTCTTCCATCTCCGGTGCTCCCTCCTCGGCCTTTTTCCGGGCGGCGTCGAGCCAGTCGGTCGGATACGTCCACCGGATGAGCAGGCTGGAGATGGCGATGAGCACCAGCCCACCCACAATCTCGGCGGCGAGGTACTGCGGCCCCAGGAAGATGAGAATCAGGATGCCGAGCTCGATCACGAGGTTCGTCGAGGCAAACATGAACGCCACGGCACTCACGAAGTGGGCGCCCTTCGCCACCAGCGATCGGGCCGCGGCCAGGGCCGCAAAGGAGCAGGACGACGATGCCACGCCGAAGATTGTGGACAGCCCGATGCTCTTCGCATCCGGGGCGCCCATGTACTTCGTGAGCCGTGCCTTCGGAACGAACGACTGGATCATGGCGCTGATGGTGTATCCGAGCACGAATGCCCAGCCGCTCTTCCAGAAAAACCCGACGGCGGTTTTTGCTGCCTCACCGTACCAGGCCCAGAACGAAGCGCTCATTGTGGGGATTGGGATTGTCAGGGATATCGGTGAGAATGAACGGAGGTGCGTTTGTCTCAACACATATACCCCATACCCCTAGGGGGTATATATGTTTCGGTTGCTCTTCCTAAAATGAAACGAGAGATGCTTGCGTCCTCCGTTCGTCCGCGAGTGGGGGAGTGTCTTCCGCCCGCTCTGTCGTCGTTACGGAAGGGCGTATTTGCCTACGGTTACTGCGATCTGGGGAGCGACTGGCGTACCCCCTCGCCCGAGCGGTCACGTATCGGCCCGTTGCTCCACCCACAGCGTCACGGGTCCGTCGTTCGTTAGGTGCACGTCCATCATCGCGCCGAATTCGCCCGTGGGAACGGAGCGTCCCAGTTCGGTCTCCAGTTCGTCAACGAAGTGTTCGTAGAGGCGCTCGGCGTGGTCCGGCGGGGCGGCTGCGTCGAACGACGGGCGATTGCCGCGGTGCACGTTGCCGTACAGCGTAAATTGCGGCACCACGAGGGCGTCCCCGCCCGTGTCGAGCAGGGATTCGTCCATTTTGCCGTCACTGTCGGGGAAGACGCGCAGGTGGGCGCATTTCGAGGCGCACCATTCGCTTTCGGCCGTCGTGTCGTCCTCGTGGACGCCGAGCAGAATGAGCAGGCCGTCGTCGATTGCGCCGACCGTTTCGCCGTCGATGTCGACAGATGCGTTGGAGACGCGTTGTACCAGGGCAACCATATCTGGAAGGGAGGAGGGTGGGGGAAGAAAAGAGGCGTCCCGCCGGGACGCCTTTACGGGGAGAGATCAGGCGGTGTGGGCCAGGAAGGAGCGCAGGGCGTCGAGGGCCTTGCGGCGGTGGCTGATCTCGTTTTTGGCGTCCGGCGGCATCTCCGCAAACGTCTGGTTGTAGCCGTCCGGCCGAAAGAGCGGGTCGTAGCCGAAGCCGCCGTCGCCGTGCGGGGCGGTGGTGATGGTGCCCTCACAGATGCCCTCGAAGGTGTGGACCGTGTCGTCGTTCACGAGCGCGACCACAGTGCGAAAGCGGGCGCGCCGATCCTCCACCCCCTCCATCACGTCGAGGAGCTTGTGCTTGTTGTCGTCCGGCGTGGCGTCGGGGCCGGCGAAGCGGGCCGTGTGGACGCCGGGTCGTCCGTCGAGGGCCGCCACCTCCAGCCCCGTGTCGTCGGCGAGGGCGGGCAGTCCGCTGTACTGGTGAAAGGCGCGGGCCTTCTTTTCCGCATTTCCGGCGAGGGTGTCGGCATCTTCTACCACGTCCGGCGGCGCGTCTAGGCTTGAGGCCGGAACGAGGTCGATCGAGAGATCGGCGAGCAAGGCCTGAAGCTCGTCCACCTTTCCGGGATTTCCGGTGCCCAGGACGAGGCGGAGAGGAGAGGGCATGAAGACCGATCGGATTGATGGGAAAAGAGTGCAGGACGGAAGAGGGGGACGGCGGAAAAGAAACACGACCCCGCCCCCTCCCGTTTATCGTGCGCGCCGAAGAACTCAGGCGTCTACACGCAAACTTACATAACCAGACTCCTCAAGGAGGGATCCACGTTGGCTGTTGGTGTTAAGGTTCGAAACAACGAAGACATTGATCGCGCACTCAAACGCTTCCGGCGCCAGGTGAACCGGAGTCGTATTCTGCAGGAGTACCGGCAGAACATGGCGTACATGAAGCCGTCGGAGGAGAAACGGCTCAAGAAGAAAAAGGCGCGCCGGCGTCGCCACCGCGAGCGCAAGCGGGGCAATAACCGGAAGCGGCGTTGACATTCTGCGGGCACCCGTTCGTGCCCGCCATTTTGCTGCGATGAATGAGGGACGGACCCGCGAGGGCCGTCCCTTTTTCAGTATGAATGCTCTTCTGGGCTACGAGGAGGAACCTGCGGAATTTCCGGCTGCGTCCCAACGATGCACCCGAGCGAGGGCTGAGTCCGGTCCCATCGGACCAAGACATAATAATTCGGGCAGGGAGCGCGTTCGTCAAGACGCCATGCCCGGCACAAGTTCAGAACACTCACGGAGTGGACCGCGCATGCAACCATCCGACGAGGCACTGGTGACCGCTTATCTGGAGGACGGCGACGAGGAGGCCTTCCGCCGACTCGTGGAACGGCACCAGGACCGTATCTTTGGCTACCTGATGGGCATGGTGAAGGATCGGGCGACGGCCAACGACATCTTTCAGGACACTTTCGTCCGCGTAATCAACGCCATGCAGGACCCCGACGGGGCCTACTCGCACGAGGGAAAGTGGCTGAGCTGGGTCATGAGTATCGCCCGAAACGCGGCGATTGACCACATCCGCAAACAGAAGAAGTGGGCGGACATGCCCCACGATCCGGACGACGGGCGGTCCTTTTGGGACACGCTGGAAGATGATTCGCCCTACGCCGATGAGGAGTTGCACCGCGCCGAGCAGCGGGAGTGGCTCGACGAACACATCGAGCAGCTGGCCCCCGAGCAGCGCGAGGTGCTCCTCCTCCGGCAGGAGACGGACCTCACGTTCCGCGAAATTGCCGAACTGCAGGACGTATCTATTAATACGGCCCTCGGTCGCATGCGCTACGCCCTCAAGAACCTTCGCAAGATGATGGAAGACTCCGACAAGGCCTCCCTTGCGGGCACAAAAGACTCATGAGAGGCCCACTGATTCGTCGCATTCAGACGACTGCTGCATCCATGGACGATTCGCTACGCCTCATTCAGTACCTATACGGCGAAGACGTAGACGACCCTACGTTTGACCGCCGGATCACGGACGACGAGGAGCTTCGGGAGGAATACGAGCGCCTTCAGGAAACGAAGGAGGCATTGGACCGTCGCTCGTCGCCGTCGCCCGACGCCGACGTCGTGGATCACGTCGTGGCGCAGGCCGCCGATGCTGCGCAGAGCGGCACCGCCTCGGACGACCGGCCGGAGCGCGCCTCCGACCGTGCGGCCCGGGCGCCGGACCGGGCGTGGACTCGACGCTTCCGGGCCGTCAGTACGGCCCTGGCCCTGCTTCTAATCGTGGGCCTCGGCTGGTGGCAACTCCGCTCAGGCGATCCGGCGACGACCCCGAGCGCAGGGGAGACGTCAACCCAGCAGCAATCTGCCTCTGTTGCGGCGGGCACGGAGGAGGAGCAGAGCGCAGAATCCATGCCCGAGTGGGACGATCGTGACGAAGTGGTGCGGCTTCATCAGCGCATCGAGCAGGTTCGGTCGCGGAGTCGCACGAACGCCTGGGGCGGCGACCCCCAAACCGTGGACCAGACGAGTCCCTGAACCAGCCGGTATCCTTTGCGATCCCTTCGTTGTTGAATGATGATCCCCGTACCTCTGATGACGCGTCTCTCGTCTCTCGTCTGCAGCCTTCTTCTCGGCACACTCCTGTGGACCGCCTGCGTCCCGACTGCCACGGCACAGCAAACGCGCACCCTCACGATTCGGGACGGCACCATCTTCGTCGACGGACAGCGGCTGACCAGCGACCAGCTGCCGGCAGATCTTGACCTGGAGGGCGTGACCGCGCAGTACCAATTCGTTGGCATCCAGCGGCCCGTCATTGAGCTCAACGGACGGCTCTTTGCCGTCGAAAACGGCCTGAGTCCCGTCTCGGAAGAGGAGGTGAACGGCCAGGAGTCGTCCGTCATCCTACAGGAAATTTCTGCGCGGCCCACTGCGGCACAGGGGCAAGCGTCGGCCTCGTCGTCGGATCCACAGCGACAGTACCTGAATGACGTGCAGAAGGCCAACCGTGAGCTCTACAATCGCCTCCTGCGTGAGCGAACGATGGAGCAGCAGGCCCAGAATCTTGCTCACGCCATTCGCGTGCTGCCCGAAGATAGTGACCAGCGGCAGGCCCGGATCGATACGCTCCGCACTCTTCTGAATGAAATCTTCGATCTCAAGCAGGAAAACCGTCGCCGCGAGATCGAACGACTCCAGCGAGAAATTCAAAACCTGCAGCGTGGTCTTCAGAAGCGCCGCCAGATGCGCGACCGGATGATTGAGCACCGTCTTCAGCAGCTTCTCGGCTCCGCTTCCAAGCGGTAGAAGGCGTTACGGTCTCTCAGTCGCGAGTAAACTCGTACATTTTCTGAGCGTCACTGTCGGTGTGGAGAGCCGCGGCACGTGAATCCAGGACAGCTTCAACTCTTGTACGTTGTGCTTCGGGCTTCATGGGGTGGAGACCAGAACACAGAAATGGGGGGAGTCCACAGCTTTCCCGCCTGAAACAGCTCGTTCTCTTCCAGAGGGATCGTCATTGGCCAGGTACGACCACCCGGAGGCAGTGGGCGACGCTTCCACCAATGGACGATTTTTCTCTCCGCTTCGGGAGCACGTTATCACCTCGAGCTTTACTTTAAGTGCGATGGTCCTCATCATGTAAGGGCCACTTTTCTGAAGGGGCTTCATCTGTGTCCGAGTTGGCACTGGAATTGCGGTTGTAAAGAGCGGTGAGGTCCATTTGCGGTATTGCGCGTGAGTCGTCTACAATTCTATGTACTGTTCACTCTCTGCTGTGTGTGATCGAGGACTGCGGGGCCTCGTCGTGCCCTTACTCTTCGGGATTCTCGGCGTTCTCGTGCTGGCCGGACAGCAGCCGGTGCAGGCGACGGCGTTCGTAGAGGACGTGATGTTTACGGCTCGGTCGGACGGAGAGGGCTACGTCGTTCGCGTTCGCACCCCGGATACGATTCGGGCCTACGGGATGCCGCGATCGGTGGGCGAACATCAGATTGAGTGGGTGCTCTACAACACGGCTCTTGCCGACAGCTACCAGAAGAGTGCGCCGAAGGGACCGGTGCAAGAGTACACTGCGACCGCACAGAGAGGACATCTTATTCTTCGTTTTCGGCTGGATCCAGATCGGCCCGTTACCGCACAGGCGTATCGGGACGGGGCCTCCAACGATCTCCTTCTCAATCTGGCATACTCCGAAGCCGGACAGCGAACCGTGGCTGATGCGGGGGGCTCGTCACAGTCCTCCAATGTGATTCAGCAAGTGTCGACGGGCGAAACGAACTCGGATGGGGCGTCGAGGGCCGCACGGGAGCGATGGAAGCTCGACACGGTCGTTATCGACCCGGGGCACGGCGGCAAGGACCCCGGGGCGGTCGCAAACGGGCTGCACGAGAAAGACATCGTCCTCGGCGTGGCTCACAAGCTTGGGGACTACATTGAGAATCGGCTCGACGTCGATGTCGTCTATACGCGGAAGGATGACCGATTTATTCCGCTGGAGGAGCGGGGGCACATGGCCAACAAGGCCGGGGCAAAGCTCTTCATTTCTCTCCACGTGAATGCAGCCCGCGCCCATGCGGCCGACGGTACAGAGACGTATTTCCTCGGTCCGTCCAAGAGTGAGGCTGCCGAGAAGGTGATGGAGCGTGAGAACAGCGTGATTAAGTACGAGGAAAACACCGAGAAGTACGAGGATTACGACGAGCAGGCCCTCGTGCGGCAGACGCTCACCCAGAGCGCCTACATGCGCCAGAGCGAGAAACTGGCCTCGCTGGTCCAGACCCAGTTTGAAGATCGGGTCCAACGCGACAATCGGGGCGTGCACCAGGCCGGCTTCTACGTGCTCTGGAGTGCGTCGATGCCCTCAGTGCTCGTCGAACTCGGCTTTCTGACCAATCCTCAGGAGGCGCGTTTCCTGAACAGCGATCGAGGCCAGACGCTCCTCGCGAGTGGCGTCTTCCGCGCCGTTCGGGACTACAAGCAGGTGTACGAAAAGGGCATCTATCGGAGCGAGTGACCGGCCGACCCTCTGTTGAGTACTGAGCAGGACGCTGTGCTGGTACTCATTGGTTCCATGGCGTCCCATGAACTTTGGGGAGCTGTCGGTGTATCTGCATGTCTACAGTGTGCCCTGAGCAGCGGCCAATTCCCGCTCGGGTGAGAGGCGATTTCTGAAAGCAGTGTCCATCTGCTCGTACCATCTGTGAGCAGGAAGGGACAACCTGGAGCGCCGTTGGATTTCGGCGGGGCTCCCGTAGGGCACCATTTTTGTCTCTTCTTCGGTGGACATCTATTCAGTCTCCGACACGATCCTCTTCTTGTAGGCCATATCCATGAAAAACGTCCTGCCTCTGCTTCTTTCCGCAATTGTTTTTCCTCTCCTGCTCGTAGGATGCGACTCGGTGGGAACGGAGGACACAGCCGTCTTTAACGCCGCCTCGCCGATTCCTCCGGTCGTGGAGTACGATTTTCGCTACACGTCGGAGGACGTCAATGGACAGCAGGTGGAGGTGGTCTCGAACGCCACCGACAATTTGGGGAGCGTGCTCGATCGAAACGGGTTCAGTCGGGCAGACGTGGTGTCCGCGGAAGTGGACAGTGTCGTTCTTCGTCGACAGTCGTCGCCCGCGCTAATTCAGCCAAAGGTATTCGACTATTTGCGGGGGGCGGAGGTATACCTCGGAACGGACGCGAGTGGGACACGGATTGCGGATGACGAGTTCGCGACGACGCAGCAGGAGGTCTCCCTGCGTGTGAGTACGGCGGACGTGACGTCGGACGTGAAGAACGGAAGTACGAGAGGCTTCCTCCGGCTGGATGTCAGTGAAGACGTGCCCGGCGAAGACGTCGTGGACGTGACGGTATACTACAGCATTGAGGTGAGTGGAGTGTAGCCTTACCGAACGGCGATGCAAGAGATCTCCACCCGGGCGTTGCGGGGCAGGGCCTCAACCTGCACGGCCTGACGGGCCGGCGGCTGCTCGTTAAAGTAGCGCCCGTACACCTCATTGATCTGGGCGTAGTCGTTGACGTCGGTCATCACGACCTCGCAGCGCACCACATTTTCGAAGTTCATGCTGGCGGCCTTCAGAATCGCGCCGATATTGTCGAGCACGCGCTCGGTTTCTTCCTCGATTGTCCCGTCGACCATGCTCCCTGTCTCGGGGTCAATTGCGATCTGGCCGGAGATGTAGAGTTGGTCGCCCACGAGGATGCCCTGGCTGTATGGGCCGATGGCGGCCGGGGCAAGGGGCGTCTTCACAGTGCTGCGGGACGTAGAGGTCGAGGTAGACATATGCGAAGTCGAAGGCACGCGGGGGGACACGACACCCACTAAGATCCTCGTCCCTGGCCCGTGGTACAAGCAAATATTGTCTGAAGACACGCGAATATTGTCTGAAGGGAGGGCTCCCTTAACATCGGGGGGCACGGCGCTCCATCCGTCTCGGCGTTGCCCCTTTCGTTTTGTCGGAGCACGTCCTCCGAACGCTCCGTCTCACGCTTGCATGGAAGAAGCGGCCCCTGCTTGGAACAGCCCTCCGCCTGAGCGGAGGCTCTATGGATCGCCGCCGAATTTTTGTGCTGGTCGGGCAGACGGGTTCAGAGGGCGGAACGCCCCGCTGCGAGAGTGTGTTTTTCTCTATCTGTATTCCCAATACCCATTCCGGAAGCGGACCTGTATCCACTATGAGTACGAAGGGACGTGTTCTCGTTGCGATGAGCGGGGGGGTCGACTCCTCTGTTACTGCCGTCTTACTGAAAGAGCAGGGCTACGACGTGGTCGGTCTCACCATGAAGACGTGGGATTACTCCACCAGTGGCGGCCGCAGCGACAAAGAGGTGGGCTGCTGCTCGATTGAGTCGATGAACGACGCCCGGGTGGTTGCCACCAAGCACGGGTTTCCGCACTTCGTGGTCGACCTTCGGGAGGAATTTGGCGACTGGGTGATCGAGCGCTTTACGAACGAGTACCTCTCGGGCCGCACGCCCAACCCCTGCGTTCTCTGCAACACCCACATCAAATGGGACGCCTTGTTACAGCGGGCCGACGACCTGGACTGTGAGCACATTGCCACGGGGCACTACGCCAACGTGCGCTACGACGAGGAACTGGAGCGTTACGTGCTAAGCCGGGGCAAGGACCCCAACAAGGACCAGAGCTATGCCCTCTGGGGATTGCCGCAGGAGCATCTGGCCCGGTCCATTTTCCCGCTCGGCGCCTACGAGAAGTCCGAAATCCGCGAGATGGCTGCCGACTTTGGCCTTGACAACGTGGCCGACAAGCCCGACTCCTACGAAATCTGCTTCATTCCGGACAACGACTACCCGCGCTTTTTGAAGGACCGCGTCGACGGGCTGGAGGAAGAGGTGAGTGGGGGCAAGTTTGTTACGAGCGACGGCACCGTGGTGGGAGAGCACGACGGCTATCCCTTCTACACGATCGGCCAGCGGCGCGGGCTGGACCTGGCACTCGGCGAGCGGGTCTACGTGACGGACATCGATCCGGAGACGAATACGATCACGGTAGGGCCGAAGGAAGAACTCATGGAGCAGACCCTCACGGCCCACGAGATCAACCTCGTGAAGTACCCCGAGATTGAGGAGGAGCGCCCGGCGTGGGGGACCATTCGCTACAACGATGACGGCGCGGGGTGTCTGGCGTGGCAGCCGGACGAGGATACGCTGAAGGTGGCCTTCGCCGAGCCGAAGCGGGCCATTACGCCGGGGCAGAGCCTCGTGCTCTACGAGGACGACGACGTGCTCGGCGGGGGCTGGATCCACGAGGTGGGCACAGCCGAGTCGGAGGCCACGGACGAGACGACTGAGGTTCCTGCGTAGGGACGTTTCCGGCGGGGCTGGACGGCGGGGCGTTTGAAAGAGCTACTTGTTCTCTCCGCTTGGTCGATTCGAACTGTGGTTCAGGGTACTCTCACGAGCGTGGGGGGAACACTGAAATTCCCCACTCGGTTCAAATCCACTAGAGTGCTGCTCCCTGAACTAACAGAGACGTAGCGCCAAGGACTGTGCGAACGGTCCGCTTGCGCGCGTCGAGCCGAATACATGGAACGTACAGACTTGACGCGGATCGACGACTTCACGTGGGAAATTCCGGGGTCGTTCCGAGAGGCGATGCGCGTTCCGGTGCGCATTATTGCAAACGAGGAATTGATAGGAGACATCATTCGGGGAGAGGCAATAGAGCAGGCCATCCAGACGGCGATGCTGCCCGGACTGGTTGGCCATCTCGTCGTAATGCCTGACGTGTACAGCGGGCAGGGAGCGCCGGTCGGCATTGTCGCAGTGTCGAAGTGGCCGGTGGGAACGATTGCGCCTGGGGCGATCGGGCACGACATCAATACCGGCGTGCGGCTTCTGGGGTCGGACATCGACCTTGAGGAGGCGAAAGGGAACTTCGACGCCCTGGCCGACGCGCTCAAGGCCCACATCCCGAGCGGCTCGGACGCGGAGGGGTCCATCCAGATGAGCAAGAGCGAGGTCGACCACGTGGCGCAGTCGGGCGCGCAGTGGGCCCTGCGGAAAGACATGGCCCAGCAGGATGATCTGGTGCGAGCCGAAGAGGGCGGTCGCCTCAACGACGCCGATCCCGGCAAGGTGAGTGAGGCCGCGCGCTCGCTCGGATCTCAGCAACTCGGCACGCTCGGCGGAGGGGAGCACTTCATTGAGATCCACAGCGTCGAGGAGGTCTTTGATCGCGCTGCCGCCGTTACGATGGGGCTCAAGGAGGACACCCTCGTGGCCCAGATTCACTGTGGTTCCCGCGGGTACGGGCGCCAGGTGTGTACCGACTACATCGAGAAGTTCCAAGAGGCCGCCTCCTCGTACGACATCACGCCCCCGAATCCGAATCTTGCCTGCGTGCCCCTCGACTCCCGGGAGTCGGAGGACTACATGGGGGCCATGAAGGCCGCGGCCAATTACGCCTATGCCAACCGACAGGTACTGGCCCATCGGGTCCGAGAGGTGTTCGACGACGTGCTGGACGGGGCCGGGCAGCGGTTGAAGACCGTGTACGACGTGGCTCACAACCTTGGGCAGGTCGAGATGCATCAGGTAGAGGGCAAGCACATGCGATGCTACGTGCACCGGAAGGGGGCGGCGCGTGCCTTCGGCCCGGGGACGCCCGGCATCTCACTTCCGTATCGTGCTCTGGGTCAGCCGGTACTCGTGCCCGGCAGTATGGGCGAGACCTCCTGGGTTATGCTCGCCACGCGCGAGAGCATGCAGAAGAGCTTCGGCTCCGCGTGCCACGGCGCGGGGCGAACCATGAGCCGCCACGAGGCCAATCACCATGCCGAGCCGGTGCCGCTCGACGAAGAGCTTGAAGGAAAAGGCGTGCCTGTGCGGGGCGAAAGCTCGCCGTCCGCGGGCGGCGTAAAAATCAAGGAGAACATCGATGCCGTCGTGGAAACCGTTGCGGGCGCTCGACTTGCCAGCAAGGTGGCGCGGCTCAAGCCCGTTGCTGTGGTGCATGGGTAGTGGAGGTGGGCCGCGGGTTCACCGATGGAGGAGGGGAGTTTCCACCATTTCTCCCCAGCTCCACTCGATGGGGGTCCTGACTTTGAGGTGAAGTCTCGTTCCGGGTGAGGATGTTTCAGGACCGTCACAGCGCTCATGCGGCGGAGAAGGCACTTTTCTCCACATCCTCCGTTCGAGCAGACTCCGGTTCTCGCTTGTTAGGACCGGTCTCGTCATTTCACCTCTAATCTTGGCGCCGAACCTATGCCCGACACCGAACAGGGTCCCCATCTCCTCCTCGTCGAGGACGACAGTGAACTCAGCACGAGCCTCGTCCTTTATCTCGAATCGGAAGGATACGAGGTTACGCTGGCCGAAAACGGCACGGACGCGGAAGAGGAAGCCACCCGCCTGCCCGGGTATGATCTCATCGTCCTCGACGCCAAGCTTCCGGATCAGAACGGCTTTGAAGTGCTGCGACAGGCGCGGGAGGAAGGCGTCCGAACCCCCGTCCTCATGCTGACGGGCCTCGGGGACCACGAGCACAAGATGCGCGGCTTTCAGGTGGGCACGGACGACTATCTGACCAAGCCCTTCGAAACAGAAGAGCTCCTGGCTCGCATCGACGCTCTGCTCCGCCGCGAAGCACAGGTGGAGGAGGAAGGAGGCGTATTTGACGTCGGCGGTCTTCGGGTGGATCTCGACAATGACGAGGTGACGCGGGAGGGCGAGCCGGTCAAGCTCACGGACCTTGAGTACAAACTGCTGGCCTACCTCCTCCGGCGCCGCGGCCGCACGGCGACCCGCGAGCAAATCCTCCGCGACGTGTGGGACTTGCCCTCCGCGGTGGAGACGCGCACGATTGATCGCCACGTAAACGCTCTCCGCGACGTGATGGACGGGGAGGGAGAAGACGAGTGGGCCATCCAGAGCGTGTACGGCATCGGGTACAAGCTGGAAGGGGCCGACCGGATCGAGGAGGCCGCGACGAGTACCGTGTGACCTCCGATCTTGGGCGTTTCAGTGCGGCGTGTCAGGATGCGAAGCCGTCCTCAGAGGCGACCACCTCGATCCGGTCCAGCGCGGCTTCGGCGGTAGACACTACGTGCACGAGGTCCGTAATGGCCTCTCGGGCAAACCGGCCGTCCCGAAGCTCCTCGAAGAAGTCCAGCAGCGTGTCGAAAAAGCCGTCGACGTTGAGGATGGCGAGGGGCCGGTCGTGATAGCCCAGCTGCTTCAGGGTGAGCACCTCCATAAATTCCTCCAGCGTCCCAAATCCGCCCGGCAGTACGACGAACGCGTCGGCACGCTCGTACATCAGCTTTTTGCGTTCCCGCATCGTCTCGGTCACGAGGAGTTCGTCAGCCTCGTAGGCAATGCCTTCGCGATCCTGCAGCTTCGCAGGAATCACGCCGGTGACGGTGCCGCCTGCTTCGTGGGCCGCTTTGGCCATCACTCCCATGAGCCCTACTGCGCCGCCTCCGTAGACGAGCGTATGTCCGCGGCGGGCAATCTCTCGCCCGAGCGCCTCGGCTACGGGCGGGTAGGTATCGGCAATGGCGTTGCTGGAGGAGCAATAGACGCAGATGGACGGCATAAAGGGGGGGCAGGTGAGACAAAAGCGTGTAGCGGTCGCCAAACCTAACCATCGGTTCGGAAAAATGCGACGGCGGGCCGACCGCATTTGCGTCAATTTTCGTGCCGTCTACCACGTCCACGTGTCGGGCGGGAGCCATGGCCCCCGAAAGCCTCGGAGCACCGCGTGACGCTGGCGCCGCAGCGACAGTTCCAGGCGCGGGAGCCAAAACGGAATTGTCCCGAGGCCGACGAGTCCAATCCCCGCTACGCTGCCCAGTACCGCCGGAAGGCTCCACCGGACGCTCATCCAAATCGGGGGTGCGCAGAGCAGGAAAAAGAACACGAGCCCCCGCACCGGTCCTCCCCCAAACCAGGAGAACCGGCTCTGCTCCGGATTCACCCACCGCCGATTCCATCGCACGGCCGCCCACCCCACGAGGGGCACGGCAACCCCTGCGTTGTAGACGGCAAACGCCAGCATCGGAACCGCCAGAAACGGCTCCGCCCACAGCACCACCGGCAGCGCAGCCAGCGCCGGACCAACGGCGAAGATGAGCAGAACCACGAGAGCTGCCCGCACGAGCTGACGGGACGATCGGTGAAGCAGCAGCCCGTCGAAGTATGCGCCGTGCCACGCAAACAGAAACTGGCCGTATCCAACAGTCAGAAGCTGGCCGAAGAAGAGCGGGGCCATCACGTACTTGAATGCGGCCAGCCGTTCTCCTCCCGTCATCATCGCGGCGAAGGCTCCAATCGTGATAACGCCGGCAAAGACCTGCTCTCGGGGCCCTCGGTTTCGGAGAATGAGCTTCGCCTCCAGCAGCACGAGCGACGAGAGCGAATCCCATCCCCCGGCGCTGAGCATGGGTCCTGATCGTGTCCCCTGCTCCGCCCCGCCCTCAACCCAGTCGTACGTCCAGCGGCGCAAAGCGGCGGTGGACGCGAGGCCGAGACCGACGGTTGCCGCCGCAAGCACGACCATAGGGAGGACAGCCCCCGCCTGCAGTCCCCCGAAGAGCCACGCCGATGCCGCTCGGACGCCTCCGATCCCGAGAATGTCCGCGCCAATCAGGCCGACGATTCCGACAGCCGCTCCGCCGATGACCGCCCACCGTTGTAAGCGCCACGCCGTGCGCAGTCCCACGTTCGCGACGTGCGTCGCGGCAATCATGAGCATAGCGCCGACGGTCCAGAGCGCCGTTCCCGCCGTCGTCGAGGTTGGGGCAATCGTGCTAGTGGCTAGGGCTCCCACCCCCACAAGCGGCAGTAGAGTGAGCAGGCTGAGGGCGGAGTGGAGTTGCAGGGCTCGCGCGAGCGGTTTCCGCCCCACCGGCAGCACGAGGGCCGGACGCCACGACTGCCCCACCGACCGCTGCAGCAGAAACCGGAGAACGACGAGGGCCGCAAAGACACTCAGCAGATGCTCATTGAGCACCTCATGAGGCGCCTCCTGAACGCCGTTCTTGGCGAGGGTCTCCGGAAACACGAGGCCGATCCAGCCGACGTACAAGCCGGCGACGGCCGCGATCAGCGTGTACGCGACCCCTCGCTGGAGCAAGCGCGTCCGTTCGTGGCGCCACTGTTTCTGCCAGTGGAACTGAAGAAGCCTGAGAACCGTCGCCATCCTTCTTCCTGGATGATCTCAGAGACCGACCGATTAGAAACCTGAATACGAGCGTATCGGTAGGTCGTTCTGCTACATCCATCTGACCGAATCCAGAAGTCTCATCTAAGCCCCAATGTCTGCTGCCGACGCTGCCCGTACGCACCTCCTCGACAAGCTTCGACGCCACGACCCGGATGTTGCAAAGCAGCTCTCCGACAATTTGGACGCTTCCCTCCTCAAGCGCCGGCTTGGCGAGCTGCGACGCTGGGCGACCGGGTGGCGGAAGTGGATCTGGATTATCGCGATCGCCGTGGGGCTCGGGTTTCTGGCGGCCCCGGTTGCGACGGAGAGGATTGGAGAAGGGGGTGCTCTGGGCGGCATGGGGTGGTTGATGGGAATAACGGCCATGGGGATTCAGTGGCGTCGGAAGTGTGAGATCTACGAACTGCTGACAATCCTGGCCGATCCGGAATTTGAAGCAGAGACGAACGAGGAGGAATGAGGATCCTGTCGGAGCTAAGCGAAAACACGCTCCATCAAATCGTTCATCTTGCAGAAAACAAGAATAGCCTGCCCAACTGGTCAGTCACGGAGATAGAGTCTCCCAACCGTTCTGGACACAAACCCGAAAAGTTCAATGCTCGAACAGCTCTGGTCCCGGTTTGACGATGAGTCCGGGTCATGGGTCTATGATCCGGCCATGCATTTGAGCTATCATGACCGGAAGCGAATCACGGATGGGCAGTCGGCCGAGGTAGCAGAGGAAAAGCTCACAACGATCGCCCGGAGCCTTCGAGGACTGAAAACGGCCGCCGCGGCGGGACTCGTGCTGCTGTTGGGCGGTGCCATTCTGATGGCCCTGTCTGTTCTCGACGTCGTGTCCATTTCGACGCTGGAGGAAATCGTTTCTCCCCTGTCGATCGCTTTTTCGATGGGAGCCGGGACACTGGCGGGGCTGTGGAGAGGGCTGAGGCTGGAGCGGCAGAAGCTGCTGTGCGAACTGGTGCTGGCGTACTCCGAAGAGTCACCGGTCAGTGAGTCCCCGATCCCTGAGAGCGAGCCGGCCCCGTAGCCCGAGACTGTGTTCACAGATCCGTTGCCCGGAAGCCCGCGGCCAGGGTGTAGCGTTGTCGGTGAAGCAGTCGGCCCAGTCCTCTCATCCAGATCGGGGCGGTGCCCAGTCCGAGCAGTCCGAGTCCCGCGAGTATCCAGAGCGCCGGCTCGAGCCCAACGCCGAAGAAGAGCGTGAGGGGAAGAGTAATGAGCGCCGCGATTGAGATCATGGCGAGGGACGTGTTGCCCTGGTGGTTAAAAAACGCCGTTTGGTTGACAGCGAGTGCTGTGCGGTTCCACGTGCCCAGCAGAAGAAACGCAGGGGCGCTGACGCCGAGGTTGTAGAGCAGCAGGGCGGCCAACGTGTCCAGAAGACCGGGTGCCTGCCACGCCACGATCGGCAGCACCGTGAGGACCGAACACAGGCAGAGTCCGGCGAACAGAGCGAACTGAGACTGGATGAGCGTTCGAGGGATCGGGGGGCGAGCTAAAAGCACGTCGAAGTGGTTCCCGTGCCAGGCAAGTCCGCCAAACTGGAAGTAGGGGGAGGCGAGTGAGGCGGTTAGCAAAAAGCCAAAAAGCATTTCTAGAAAGGGGTCTCCGCTGAGCTGTGGCCCCATAAAGACGACCAGCCCAATGGTGAGTGGCACGTTCAGGAGGAGCATCTGGCGGGGACGCTTGTTGCGCAGGATGAGCATGATGCTCAATTGGACGAGGGACGCCGTCTGTCCCTTCAGGCCGAGCTCCCGCAGTCCCGTCAGCCGCGGCGTCACCCGGGCGCCCGTGCTCGTCTCCTCCCCAACGGCGTAGAGACGGGTCCGCAGGGCCTGATGGGCTGCCCACCCCGCCGCGACGGCACCGGTCGCCAGTACGATGAGGGGAAGCGGCCGCCCGGTGCTCAGCCCGTCAAAGCACCACGCCGACGCGAGACGGAGACTCCCGAGGCCGAGTGCGTCCAGCCCGAGGCCCGCAGCGAAAAGCACGGCCGTGCCGAGTACGACGCTCGGATTCCGGTCCCAGGCGACCCGCAGCAGGCTGTTCGCAAACTGGCTGAGGATTAAAACCAGCAAAACTCCCGTTGCCCAATACGCCATTCCGACCGCAGAGGCCGACGGCCCGACCGTGCTCGCCCCGAGCGCTCCCAGGAGCACGAGGGGCAGCAGATTGAACAGGCTCAGTGCCGAGGTGACCTGCAGGAGGCGTGTGAGCCGCCCCTTCGGGATCGGCAGGGAGCGGTATGGCCGGACGGCACTGCCCGCCGATCGCTGTAGGACAAACCGGCCGACAGTGAGCATAACCATTCCGTGAAGCAGGTACGCATTGAGCAGTCGAAGGGGATCCCGCTCGGGTGTCATCTCCGCCACGACGTCGGGATAGAACCAGCCGAGGCCGACGAACAACACGCCGAAGTACACGGCGGCGATGGCGAGAAAAATCGTCGTCACGAGGTTGCGGCCCCAGTTTGTTGAGCGCCACTGCTGGGTCCACTGGTGGCGCAGCGCATCGAGGAGGGTCATGGCAACGCGTGAATGCGTTCAGAGAAGAGCGACGATGGCTCAAATTGGCTCGTTTTCCCGAAAGCTTTTGAGCATTTCGTACCGGTTGCGATCAAGGCCGGAGGCAAGTGGGGTTTGCGTCCAGACGTGAACGAGGAGACCGACTAGTCCAAGCCCGCCCATTCCCGCGGACATCCTCCACCAAATTCCGGAGCCATCGGCGATTGTAAATGCGGTCATAGGGAGAAATGCTAGAAGAAGGGCTGGCAGGGCGTGGAAGTCATTCCTGAACGAGAAGTGTGAGGCCGACAGGTCCACGGGCTTCCGTATATACAAGCCTATCCAGACGAATCCGGGAATGGTAATCCCCCACCACCAGACGACACAAGCAGCGAGAAATCCCGCTTTATGAACCGGGAAGGCCGAACTGATGATGAGCAAGAGAACCGTTCCCGGCACTGCACAGATCCACAGTGACACGAGCTTTGATACCACCAGGTCCTGAAGTCGATGCGGTTCAGTAAAGAGGCCATCGGCATGACTGGAAGAGGCCCCAAATATGATGGGACCCAGTCCGAGCGAAGGACCTGGAATTCCAGCGGTACAGGCTATAATGAAGAAAAGTGAGTCAGAAGGGGGCTTCGCGAAGAGAATCGAGGCGATTCCCCAAAGGTACAAGCAGGCTAGTAGGAAAAGAGTATAGAGTGTCATGCCCCGCAGCCGGCGTGTGCGGAGAATTTGTCGCAACTCCAGCGCCACGAGGGGGCCTGCCGGGAGGTTCTGCGCGACCCAGCGGTAGGCTGCTCGTCCCCACCGTGAGGGCCCGCCGATCCGCCGCGACGTGCGCCGATCCACCTCCAGCCGCACCTGCATCGTACGAAACAGCGCCGCGTACGTCGCCCCTGTCGCCCCCGTCGTGACCACGAGCCCAATGGCCGGCGCGCCGAAGACAAACCGGGACGCCGTTCGAAAAAGATCCGGCCCCGCCAGTGCGTCGACGGCAAAGAGCCCGGCACTCCCGGCCAGCCCGGCGAGCAGCCATCGCGGCCGACGGCCCAGCAGCAGATGAAGGAGGTTCGCCCCGTAGCTCGGGAGGACCACTGCCAGCAGGAGGGCGGAAGCGAGCCACGCGGCGGCCTTGACCGGCGACACCGCCGCCACCACCTCGCCCGCCCACACCGGCCCCACCAGCACGACGGCAAACAGCGTATGGAGCGAGAGCAGCGACAGCGCCGCCTGCCCGTGCAGCAGGCGGGTCCGCGAGATCGGCAGTGAGACGTACGGTGCCACGCGCTCCGACGGCGGTGACTGCAGAAAGAAGCGGCTCGCCGTCAGGGCGGGCACCAGGTACAACATCGCGCCGTTGATGAGGCGCAAGGCGCTGGCGTCCGGGTACAGCTCGCGCAGCACGTCGCCCAGCACGTAGCCGAACAGCCCCAGCGGGAAGAGCAACAAGACCAACAGGGCCAGCAGCACGATCTGGCCGGCTACGGTGCCGGTGCCCCACGATGGGCAGCTCGTGACGCGGTGCCGGAGCAGGATGCGTAGGGCGCACATGTCGAGGGGAGCGACTTGGAAGGACCGACGAGCGCTGACGTTGGTCCACTACGCCTCCGCGGGCTCCGTTTCCTTCGGCCGGATCGTATCGCGGAAGTAGGTGGTGAGGTCCTCCAGCGTGTCCGGGTCGGTCGGCTCATCGCGCACAATCTCGCCGGCTTCGAGAATCGCAATTCGGTCGCTCACGTCCGTTACGTGGCCGAGGTCGTGGCTGGAGATGAGCATCGTGGCGTCGCCCCGCCGCTCCTGCAGCAGCTCCTTCAGTTGAATCTGCGAACGGGGATCGAGGCTCGCAAACGGCTCGTCGAACACCAGCAGGTCCGGCTCCGGTAGAAGAGCGGCGATCAGGCCGGCCTTGTTCTTGTTGCCGGTGGAGAGATCCCGAATGTACTTCGTGGTGTCCCCAATCGGCTCGTCGACGTAGAAGTCCGTAAAAGACTGGAGGCGGTCGTTCACCTCCGCTTCGCTCAGGTCGTAGGTTTGCCCCACGAAGTGCCAGTACTCGTCCGGCGTCAGGAAGTCGATCAGGAACGACGGGCCGAGGTAGGAGCCGGTGCGCGTCTTCCAGTCGAACGTGTCGGCCACGGCCTCCCCGTCGAGTTGCACGGTGCCCGCGTCGGCACGAATGAGGTCGAGGACGAGACGGAGGAAGGTCGTTTTGCCCGCTCCGTTGTTGCCGACGAGGCCGAAGGCGGTACCGGCGTCGATGGAGAGGTTGGGGAGCGAGAGTTCGAAATTGTCGTAGCGCTTCGTGAGATGATCGGTCGTGAGGTGCATGGTGCGAAGGAGGGTTCTGGAGAAACGAATCCTGTACGGGACAGGGCGATCGCATGTTAATAGCTCCTTCGAGCGATGGAGACTCTGCTGTGTCTGGTTCGCAGGTAAAATGCCGAGAATGTACGGGCGAAAGGGGGAACGGGAGTGTGGGGGCACTGACAGTCTGCCCTCTGTAAACGGGTGCAAGCAGCCGTCGTCGTTAAGATGCGATTGCCGTACGGGAGGCAAGGACCATCCCATGCGAGCATTACAGGCCAAAAATGGCGCTAAAACAGCGCTTCATCAAGCCCCTCTGCCCAGTGTGGATTTTCCAGGTTCGGGCAGCGGCCCTCGTTCTGAGGTTGAGAACGATGCATGGCATCGACGTAACCATCGTGTTGGTCACGGGACTGGAGGGAACGGAGATTGCCGTCGAGCGTGCAGCATACGTTGCACCTAAACAAAACTCTACCTAGACATCCTTCGACATGACGTCAGTTCGAATATCCCGTACCTTCATCCTTCTTCTTGCCTTCGTGCTGGGGGCCTGCAACGCGAGTGGCGACGCCGAGTCGGACCAGAATGCCTCGTCGCCGCCGGGTGAGAACGTGGTGCTGGAGAAGGTAGAGTCGGAAGAGGCGACCTTCCGTGTCGTCCAGACGGTGGACAGTCTTTCGCACCCGTGGGGCGTCGATTGGTTGCCGGACGGGCGCATCCTCATCACCGAGCGGGGGGGCACGATGTATCTCGTGGATGGCGATCAGCGCACGGCGCTCTCCAACGTGCCGGACGTGTGGGCCGAGAACCAGGGCGGACTGCTCGACGTGCGCGTCGCGCCGAACTACGAAGAAAGCGGATGGATCTACTTTACCTACTCGAAGAAGGAGGGGGACAAGGGAGGCACCGTGCTCTCGCGGGCGAAGCTCGACGGCACGTCGCTCACCAGTGTCGAAGAGGTGTATCGTCAGACGCCGTTCCTGGAGCCGAACTACCACTTCGGGTCGCGGATTTCCTTTCTCGACGACGGTACGCTCGTCGTATCGATGGGCGAGAGGGGGCAGCGTCGAGAGCGAACGGTTGAGATTCCCACGCCGACCTCTTCTGTTGGAACCACGGTTCGCCTCAACATGGACGGCTCCGTGCCCGAGGACAACCCGTTCGTAGGGAGCGACGAGGGCCTCGACGAGGTGTACAGCTACGGGCACAGGAATCAGCAGGGCATGGCCGTTCATTCGGAGACCGGCGCCATCTGGCAGAACGAGCACGGCCCGCACGGCGGCGACGAGCTGAACCTGGTGGAGGCCGGCAACAACTACGGCTGGTCGGAGGTGTCGTACGGCGACACGTACTCGGACCAGACGCCCATTGGAGGGGAGACTGCACCCGGCATCACGGATCCGGTGAAGTACTGGGATCCCTCGCCCGCCCTTTCGGGCATGACGTTCTACACAGGCGATAAATTCCCGAACTGGCAGAATCACGTTTTCATGGGTGCTCTTGCGCACCAGAAAATTCTCCGCCTCGAGCTCAACGACAATAATGAGGTGGCCCACGAAGAGGTACTCCTTGAGACCGAAATCGGCCGCATTCGCGACGTGGCGACGGGCCCGGACGGCCACCTCTACGTCCTCACCGACATGCCGAATGGCGGCCTCTACCGACTGGAGCCCGTCGAATCGTAACCCGCTCTATCCTCATAGACGGCTTCCGAGCCAGCAGGAAATGCCAGCTGTCGATGGCGGAGGACCCAGAGGGTCTGGATCTTTCGCCATCGACAGCTGGCTTTGTATTTTTCCCAGATTTATGCGTAAGTTTGCGCTTCTGAGTCTCCTTCGGACGATCTATTTCTGACGTCATGCGGCTTTTTCGAGGCAGCCTGGTCGCGCTTTTGCTCGCCACCACTCCCCTCGCGTCTCCCGCTCAAGACCTGCTGAGCCACTACACGTTCGACGCCGGGCCGGCCAGCGGGACGGACTATCAGGATGGAGCAGTGATCCCAGATCAGAGCCCGAACGGACACGACCTGACGGTCGTCGGGTCGGGGCTCAGCTGGACCCCCGACGGCCAGGTGGAGGGGGCCATCCAGTTCGACGGAAGTGACGGCTTTCTCGAAGACGCCGACGCCGAGAATTACCTCAACGGCCGGACTGCACTCACGGTCGTCGTCTGGGTAAAGTCCAACACGACGGGCACCAACAACGGCATCCTCACGAGCGAGCCTCCTGACAACGACGATCAGAACTGGTCGCTCCGGTACGATGCGGACGGCGACTTTGGGGGGGAGATGAACGTAATCAAGGGGGGCATCAACACCGAGGGCGGCAAGCAGGAGTACGAGAGCGCGTCCGACATCCAGACGACCAACTGGCAGTTTCTGGCCCTCGTGTACGAGGATGGCGAGCCCCTTCGACTGTACGTCAACGGAAGCTTCAGCGCCCCGACGTACAATCCGGCGAATGCGAGTGGGACGACCACCGGGGCCACGACGCTGCGCATCGGGCAGGGGGCCAAGCAGGCTGGCGACCTCTGGGACGGGCGGATCGACGACCTTCGGATCTACGGCTCTGTGTTGAGCGAGACAGAGCTCGACCAGGTGTACGACACGACCCTGCCCGTGGAGCTAAGCCGCTTTCAGGTGCGGGCCGCCGGCGCCGATGCCCTCCTGCGGTGGGCGACGGCCAGCGAGACGAATAACGCCGGGTTTCGGGTTGAGCACCGGAGACCGGGGGCAGACGCGTGGACGCGCCATCAATTCGTGGAGGGCGCCGGCACGACCCGCCAACCGCAGGACTACGAGATGCGAGTCCAGAATCTCCTGTCCGGCACCCACCAGTTTCGCCTCGTACAGGTAGACCTGGACGGCACGACCCACGTCCACGCCTCAAGGTCGGTCACGATACGGCCCAATGACGGCGTCTCGCTGCGCGTGCGTCCCCATCCGATCCGCCAGCAGGGCCACGTGTCTCTGCACGCCTCGCCCCGAAAACCGGTGACCGTTGCCCTGTACGACGTGCTGGGGGAGCGCGTCCGGGTGCTTCATGAAGGTCCCCTCGGGGCCGGTGGTCACCTCCGGATTCCCGTCCCGGCGGCCTCACTCGCGAGTGGCACGTACTTCGTGCGGGTCGTGTCGGCGGAGGGGACCTACACGAGACGCCTCGTTGTGACCCGTTGACGGGCAGGTCCGGCGCGCCCCTCTACGGTGTCCACGTCCCCTGCTGCACGGCGGGCACGAAACTGTCGAGATTGTCGGGCTTCCACTCTAGGGTGCGCTCCTTCTCTGCGCTCATGTAGCAGGTCATGAGGAGCTCCACCACCTCCAGGCCGCTGTGGAAATCGAGCTTCGGCTGCGTGCCGTCGAGGAAGTGGCGGACGAAGTGCCGGTTTTCGCCCTCATAGCCGTAGGCGTCGGCCTCGTTGCCCACCACCGGCATGAGGCCCTGCTCGGCATTCTGCTTCTCGACGAGGTCCTCCCCGGCCTCCCCTTCGACCTCGCGGCTGAAGAACACCTCCGTCTCGGACTGCAGGGAGTTGTTTTCCATCGAGTACTCCGGTCCCAGCAGCTCCGATCGCAGCCGTAGACCCGCCCCGACGAAGGCCCAAGACGTCGTGGTTTCGCTGATGAGGGTGTTGCCCTCCTGGTCCTCGTACTCGATCGTGGCGCGGGCGAAGTCCTCCGACGGTCGCTTCCGATAGTCGACGTCGCTCCCGTATCGCTCCTGGAGCAGGTCGGCATACTTGTCGCGCGTCCATTTGAGGCTCGCGATCTGGGCGGACACCTTCGTGGGGCGAATGCTGTCACGGGGCGCGCCCGGCTCGGTGAGCAGGTAGCGGGCGACCTCCACGCTGTGGCACATCATGTCGTTGAGGACGCCGCCGCCCTGCTGGTCCCCCTTCCAGAACCAGGGGGCGTGGGGCCCGCTGTGCTCCTCGGCGGCTCGTGCCAGGTACGGACGGCCCGTGAGTGCCGCGCCGCGGTCCCAGATAATTTCCCGACCGCGTTGCAGGCCCGGAGAGAAGAGCTGGTCTTCGAGATAGCCGTGCAGCACGTCCGCCTCCTCTACGAGCTCTACCATGCGCTTCGCTTCCGGCACGGTCCGGGCGAGAGGCTTCTCGCAGGCAATGCCCACGAGGTTCGCTCCG
Organism: Salinivenus sp.; assembly: GCA_018609755.1. Lineage (GTDB taxonomy): Bacteria > Bacteroidota > Rhodothermia > Rhodothermales > Salinibacteraceae > Salinibacter. The sequence goes on from JAHENZ010000144.1 coordinate 23,489, forward strand.
GCGTCCAGCGCCTCCACGATTTCCTCCATGTTCTCGATGCGGGCGTGGTTGGGCCCGGCAATCCAGATCGCGTCGATCTCCGGCGCCTCTACCATCTCGCCGATCGAGTCGAAAGCCTGTGCGTCGCCCACGCGCTTTTCCCGCGCGAGGGTAGCGGCCTCTTCCGCGTGATCGCGATTCGGGCTCCACACGCCCCGCACGTCGGCGTCGCGCACCGCCTGCCACGAGTCGATGTGAAATTGGGCAATGAAGCCACTACCAATAAAGCCGATGCCGAGCCGCTGACGGTCTGCCATGGGGTGGGAATGTTAGGAGGAAAAAGAAGGAACGGGATTACCGATAATTGGCAGTGGGGGCGACAGAGTCAAGAGCGCGAACGCAGAATCGACCGAAATTGGAACCGGTTCCAACAGGGGGCCGGTTCGGTATTTTCGCTGAGGGAGCCGTTCAGTATTCCTATCGGTTGGGAGCCGCTTCGGCGGTGGCAGACGGCACCAGCGATTTCTGGTCGGGCTTGACGATAAAGACGGGGGTGGGTGCCTGGCGAATGACGCGCTCTGCTACGCTGCCCAGCAGCATGCGGTCGAGGCCGGTGCGCCCGTGGGTGGCGAGCACGATCAGGTCGACGTCGTTTTCCTCCACGTAGTCGAGAATCGTGAGTGGGGCGTATCCGATCCGGGCCGAAACCTGGACGTGCTCGTAGCCGATATTCTCGCGGGCGATGGTGCCCAGGGCCTTTTCTACACGGGTCACGACATTCGACGAGGAGACGAGCGGCGGCTCGACGCCGTACGCCGACGGGTAGGCCACTTCTTCCACCACGTGTAGCAGATCGATCTTCGCCCCGTAGGTCTGCGCGATTTCCGTTGCGTGCTGAACGGCGATTTCGGAGGCCTCCGAGAAGTCGACCGGCACAAGGATCCGGCGGATGGTCTGTTTGGGGGGCTCCTCTTCGTCCGTCCGAACCGTGAGCACGGGACACGGCGCCTTCCGCACCACTTCCTCCGTCACGCTGCCCAGCAGCATGCGCTGTACGCCGCGGCGCCCGTGGGTCCCCATCACCACGAGGTCAATGTCCTGGTCTTCGGCGTACGCGACGAGGCGCTCCGGGGGCGCGTCGGACTCGACCTGGTTCTGGGAAATGGAAAGGGCGTCTAGGGAGACAGATGCCGGCGGCGTCCCGAGCCAGTCCTGGAGCGTGTCCCGGGAGACCGGAAGGGTCGTGTCAAGCTCGTCGTGCGAACTGGCCACGTGCACCACGTGCAACTCTGCATCGTGCCAGTCCGCAAGTTGAGCGGCCTGTGGAAAGGCACGGGCGGCACCGTCGGAAAAATCGGTTGGGAACAGGATGCGGCGGATGGTCAGCATGGGTGGGAAGCGGGCTGCAGTTGGAGGGTGAGATGTAAGGTCGGGACGTACGGTTGGGAGAAAGGACAGGGACTGCCGACGTGCCTTGTCGGGGAAAAGGGCAGCACCGCCGGGGAGATTCGCGTAGGAGCGTGTGGGGAAAACCTGCAGACGCAAAACGGACGGATTGCCGTGCCGCTCATTATCCCCGACGCTTACCTCCGCATCAGGCGCCACGGTCTGGGCGTAATGCGGAGTGCATGAGCGGGGCGATCCGGAAGCGTGTCGGGAAGCGTGACGCGAAGGCCCTGCTCCGTTGCCGTCCACTCCAGCCTGCCGGAGTGGCCGCAGAGTCGGATCTCTGTGTCGTCCACAACCTGAAGACGAGGAATTGTGATGGTGGAGGACGGGGGTGTGTCCAACAGGAAGGCGTACACGGAATTTTCCTTCTGCGTAAAGCGCACCCGGAGGGAGTCCTGGAGGGTCGTGCCGGTGGCCTCCACCCAGGGCCGCGTGCCGTAGATGCCCTCGCCGTGCACGTCCAGCCATTGACCGAGTCCCGTCAGCAATTCGCGCTGCACCTCCGGAATTGTGCCATCAGCCTTCGGGCCCACATTCAGCAGTAAATTGGCGTTTTTGGAGACGTTGTCGACGAAGAGGTCCACCAGGGCGTCGAGGCTCATGTAATCCTCGGCGGGCTCGTTGGCATTGTAGCCGAACGAGTGGCCCATGCCCCGCGTGTTTTCCCACTTGTGGCCGATGAGACGGTCGATCACGTCGTACTGGTACTCCTGCGTGTAGAAGTCGCCGCGCTTGCCGCGCGATTTGCCCCAGCGGTCGTTCACCGCCACGGCCTGCTCGTGCTCCGCCGCCTGGTTGTAGTAGTAAGCGATGAGCTCTTTGGAGTGAAACTGCTCCGGGGTGCCCGTCCAGTCGCCGTCCAGCCAGAGGATCGACGGCTGATACTCGTCGATCAGCTCGCGGGCCTTCGTGTTCATGTAGCGTACGTAGTCCTCACTTAGGTAGGCCGGGTGTGGGCCGGAGTACTTCGGCGTGTAGTAGTTGAGCATGGCGTGGTAGGAGGCGCCGAAGCGCATGTCCTCGGCCCGAACCGCCGCCGCGAGGTCACCGATAATGTCCCGCTTCGGCCCCTTGTCTGCCGCGTCCCACTCCGTATAGCGGGAGTCCCACATCGGAAAGCCGTCGTGGTGCTCGGCCACGGGAATGACGTAGCGTGCCCCCGCCTCTTTGAAGAGCTCGGCCCAGCGTTCGGGATCCCAGTTTTCAGCCCGGAAACGAGACACGAAATCCTCGTACTCCACGTCGTGTCCATATGTCTCGTTGTGGTGCTCGTAGGTGGGCGTGCCGGGCTCGTCGTAGCGCTCCGGGTACCATTCGGCGTACTCCCCGCGCGGGGCCCAGGCCGGCACGGCGTAGACGCCCCAGTGGATGAAGATGCCGAGCTTCGCGTCGTGGAACCACTCGGGCGTTTCGTGCTCTCCCAGCGACGCATAGGTGGCCTCGTAGGGGCGTCCGGTCTCCTGCGCCCCGGCCGGAGGAGCAGAAAAAGACCTGCAAGGAGGACAGTGGCCGAAGACAGACCGGATCGCCGGGTTCGTTCTTTCAGAGAGGCATCACTTTCAGAAGGCATGGGCAGAAGAGAATAGAAAGTTGGACGGCAGAAGGACACAAAAATACGAGGCCAAGACGGAATGTGAAAGACGATTGGCCAACTGTGTAGGGGTTTCGCGCGTGGTGGAGCGTTCGTTCCGAGCGTGCTGGTCTTGTTTCCTGTAACGTGTTTGGCACGTAAGGCGGCTACAGAATGCACGGCATAGAGGGGTCGGTAGGATCCCGCGGACCGTCACTCCGTTTCAGCGAGCGTACAGATTGTGTTCAAAGGATGTGTGCTCGTGCCCCGCTTCCTTTTCTGCCTTCGCCGTGCTCTCGTGCTGGTCGGTTTCCTCCTGGTCTTCCCCCTGTCGGCACCGGCGCAGGACTCCCCGCAGTTCGGCCTCACGTTTGGTCTCAACGTGGCCACGCTGGAGGCGCCCGGCAATCTTGGCACTCGGCAAGTGGTCGCGGGTGGGGTGGTGATGCAGGTGCCCGTGGCGGGTCCGCTGTCGGTGCAGTCCCAGCTCCTCCTGAGCCAGAAAGGAACGCTCGTGAAGAGTCGGGAGGGAGGAATTCGCTATGGGGCGGGGTACGTCGGCCTTCCGGTTCTTCTCCGCCTCCAGTTGCCGCGGCTCGGACCGGTGACGCCCTATGGATTGGCCGGAGGGTTTGGGGCCGTCAAGGTATTTGAGCAGCAGCGGTCGGGCGGCGACTTCAGCCTCCCGCTTCCCGATGAGGGTATTTCGTTTTTCCGGCGTACAGACGCAGGGGTGACAGGGGGGGTAGGTGGCACGATCACGTTTGGACGCGACCGTCGCTTCAACGTCGTCCTTCGCTACGAGCACGGAATGGTAGACGTGGCCCGCCCGGTCGAAGAGCAGCCCTACGAGCAGGCACCGTTCCCCGAGACGGCCAAGACGCGAACGTTGTCCATCATGCTACGGCTTGGCATCTGATTCGATTCGGTCTCGGACTCCAGCTCCGAACAGTCCCGATCACAGTTCTGGTCCAGCCATGCCGTCGTCCGACGATGATTCCTCGATCCTCCGTACAGAAGAAGACGTCCTGCGCCCGATGAAGGAGCGGGCACGCGGGACCGACCTGCGGATCCCGCCCCGCTGCTTTGAGGAGATGAATGGGGAAATACAGCGCTACGACCCCGAGGCGCAGACGCTTCAGGTCCAGTTTCCGGTGGAGACGCGCTACGAGAATCCGATGCGCGTCATGCAGGGGGGCTTCCTGAGCGCGGCCCTCGACAATGTGTTAGGGCCTCTCAGCTACCTGGTGGCGCCGCCCAGTGTCACCACCCGGCTGGACGTGCGGTTTCTACGGCCCGTGACCCGTGAATACGACACGATCACCGTCAGTGGGACGGTAGAGGACCGGACCGACGACACCCTCGAACTAGTGGTGCGTCAAGTTTTCCATGTCGAGTAGAGTCCCGATCAACGAACGGTATTCAGGCCGTTGAAGCGTCATTCAAGCGGCCGTATTCAATTCGGTCCCCGACACCTTCGGCTTGACTGACCACTAGCGGGTACGGTACGGGCGCCGACCGAAGAAACGGTCGCGACGTGCACGGCGACGTGCCGAATTCTAGACCAGCCTCTCTCGGAGGAGACGGCGTAGTTCCCCGGTCCGTCCGCTGGGGCATTTCAGGCGTTGGCCACTGCGTCGCGTGCTTTTCTTGGGGGGGCGTCTCAACTCGACGCTCGTTGGTCCCCGCGGGTGAGACGCTCGATGAGGGACGCGTGCTCGGGAAATTTCTTTGTGAGGGTCGTCCGGTCGGCTAGCTCGAAGTCTGCAAAATCGAATGCCGGGGCCGTCGTGCAGCCCACGAGGGCGTATCCGTCGTCCGCCTCGACGGTGGCGCCGAACCACGTACCGGCGGGCACCACGGTCTGCAGGTGGTGACCCTCTTCCACTGATCGGCTTAACGTCACTGTAGAGTGGGTGCCATCCGGGGCGATCTGGTGCAGCGTGACCGGGGCACCGTCGTAGAAGTGCCAGGCCTCGTCCTGCTGGATGCGGTGGAGGGCCGAAAACGAGTCGCCCGGAAGCAGGAAGTAGATGAGCGCCGATACGTTGCGCGGCTCATCGAACCGGTCGGGGAGCCCGTCGGCGGGAATCGAATGCTGCGTCCGGTACGTTTCGCGGTAGTATCCGCCTTCCGGGTGTGCCTCCAGGTCCAACCGGTTGATCCAGGTTTGGGCGTCTTCCATTTGTGGACTGATGAGACATAAGTTGGTGACTCAAACACGCAGGATTCAGGCATTCCGGACGCAGGGTTGCCTTCATCGGACGGGAAGGGCAGTCGCCGGTTACACGTAATCCTCGAACTGGTGGGCGTGCAGATACTCGACGACCTGCTTCACCTGCTGGGCACTGTCGCGATTGCAGACGAGGACGGCGTCGTCGGTGTCGACCACGACCTTGTCGTGTAGACCCACGAGCACGACGAGGCGGTCGCCGGCTTGGACGTAGCACCGACTGGAGTCTTGCATGATGACGTTGCCTTCGATGACGTTGCCGTGCTCGTCCTTCTCGCTGAGGTCGTACACGGCACGCCAGTCGCCCACGTCGTTCCACTCGAATGATCCGGGCACGACGTAGACGGTGTCAGCCTGCTCCATGACGCCGTAGTCGATGGAGATCCGCGGGCTATTCCGGAAGGCCTCCGTCAGCGTGTCCTCGTCCACCCCGTCGCCGGCCTCGCGCACCGGCGCAAAGGCCTTGTGCGCGTCCGGCAGGTGCCGTTCCACCTGCTCCAAAATCGTGTCGGCCCGCCAGATGAACATGCCACTGTTCCACAGAAAGTCGCCGCTGTCGATGAAGCGCTCGGCGGTGGACTGGTCCGGCTTTTCGGCAAAGGTGCGGACCGGGTGGGCCTGCGGGGCGTCATCCTCATCGCTGCTCTCCCCGTCGTACTGGATGTAGCCGTAGCCGGTGGCGGGATACGTCGGCTCGATGCCGATGGTGACGAGCGCGTCGGGCTCCTGGGCAGCGTCCAGCGCCACCTCCAGGGTCTCGTGGAAGCGTTCGACGTTCCCGATTACGTGGTCGGCCGGGAGCACGACCATTGTGGCGTCCGGGTCGCGGTCCGCGAGGGTCGTGGCGGCGTAGGTGATGCAAGGCGCCGTGTTGCGGCTGATCGGTTCGGCCAAAATGTTTTCCTCGGGGACCGCCGGCAACTGCTTCTGGGTCTGCTCCACGTAGCGATCGTGGGTGACGATGAGGCAGCGCTCCGGCGGGATGAGGCCCTGCAGACGGGCGACCGTATTCTGGATGAGGGTGCCGTCGCCGAACACGTCGAGAAACTGCTTCGGGCGTTCCTTGCGACTGGCGGGCCAGAAGCGGCTCCCAATACCGCCAGCCATAATCACGGCGTAGTCCATGTGACGAAGAGAAGCTCATGAAAGGAAGATTCGCGAAGCGGTACAACATAGGCGTTACGGTGAGAAGTTGCACACGTAGACTGGGGAGAGGGAGAATGAGAGCATGAGGGGCGCGGGCAGAAGCGGTGGAGGAGGGTCGGTATTTCTGCTCCCGTTCCCCCACTCCCCTGTGCGCTCCGGCTGTCTGGCCGCTCGTGTCCGATATTGAGAAAATGACGAGACACAAGAACGGGGGGAGAACACGTGCATAGGACCCTCGTTGTAGATCTGCGTCATACGCCCTTCGGTACCTTCTCTCCTTTGGGGAGAGGTTGCCGAAGTGATCATCGAACAAGAAAGAAGACAAAGACTACCCGGAATCATGGTGCAAGGAACCGTTAAGTGGTTCAGTCCTGCGAAAGGATATGGATTCGCCGAACCCGACGAAGGAGAGGACGATGTCTTTCTCCACCACAGCGAGGTCCCCGACGAGGATCTCGAGGAAGGAGATCGGGTCGAATTTGAAATCGAAGAGACCGACAAGGGATTGAGCGCGATCGGAGTTGAGCGCGTCACCGAGCGTCAGTGGTAAACTGACGACGGCGGTCCCTTCGTCGGGTGCGCTCGGGACCGCATCCCTACATTTGTGGCGTCTACGAGTCGGGCCGAGCTCGTCCGCAAGGAGCCCCGCCGGAGCATTGGCGCACCCGTTCCGAGGGGGCTCGGCTCCGATGCGTGGCATTGGGTCGCGCGGGTTCGGCTCGCCGACGCCTTCTTTTCTTTGCGACGTTCTCGTGTCCTTGTTTTCTCTCCAAAGGATACGGACTCGCGCTTGTCTTTCCCGGCCCAGTCGCGGCCGTCCCAAAGACGAAAGCTGGGATTTTGCCCGGCTTATGGGAGGTCCATGCGAAAAGCAGACATTTCGGTCGGAGTCGTTCTGTGTTCGCTGCTCCGAGGATGGCCGGCGGTGCTTTTTTATTTTGTACTTGGATGCCTGCTTTTGTACTAAGGGGACGGAATGCTCGATTGCATCTATGACAGTGCTACGTCGATATGGGTCGCTTTCACCGTATGCTTGCCCCCTACCGGTTAACGGGTGGAGCGTTTGCGAAGGGGCTGTGGGGATTGGGAGTCCTTCTCTGTCTCATGGCCTTGGCCCCTGCGACGGCGCAGCAGCGCCCCGTTCCGAAAGGGGCGACTGTCGAACTCGTGGACGACGGATTTGAGTTTACGGAGGGGCCGATCTGGTATCAAGACGCGCTCCTTTTCTCGGACATTCCGGCGAACACGGTGTACCAGTGGACGCCCGATGGGGGCACGGAGGCCTTCATGAAGCCCTCCGGCCACGCCAACGGCCTCGCGATCGACACCTCTGGGCACCTCCTCCTCGCTCAGCACGACGGGCAGGTCGGACGGCGCACCCAGGACGGCTCGGTGGCGGTGCTCGCCGACACCTATGGCGGCAAGCGACTGAACAGTCCCAACGATCTGACTGTAGCGTCGGACGGTACGATCTACTTCACCGACCCGCCCTACGGCGTGGACGAGGAGGAGCGCGAACTCAGCTTCTCGGGGGTGTACCGACTCTCGCCGGACGGGGATTTGAGCCTTCTCACCAAGTCCTTTACACGCCCCAACGGCATCTGCCTGTCTCCGAACGACTCGACGCTGTACGTCAACGACTCGCAGGAGACCCTCATTCGGGCGTACGACGTGACGGAGAGCGGCGACATCAGCAACGGGCGCCAGTTTGCGGCTCCGACCGACGAGGATGCCCAGGGCAGTACCGACGGCATGAAGGTGGACGCCGAGGGGAACCTCTACACGACTGGACCGGGAGGGGTGTGGGTGTACGGGCCCGACGGTACGCAACGGGCCCGCATTGCTGTGCCCAAGGCCCCCACGAATCTCGCGTTCGGAGGACCGGATCGGAAGACGCTTTACATTACGGCTCGCCCTCACGTCTATCGCGTCCCGGTGAACGTGCCGGGCGAGTAGGGGAGCGCGTACGTCTCTCTGCTGTGGTTCTCCCCATGGCCGGCCGCGCGGGAGCGGAAGGATGCTCTGTGCTTCCCCGAAGACGCGTTCACGAGCCACGCCGAGGCCACATTCCTCGACTCGTTCTTTCTCGCACATAGATTGTCCAAATCATGAACGTACTCGTCGTTGGCGGCACCGGCACCATCGGAAGTGCCGTGGTAGAGAACCTTGAGCGCGACCACGACGTCATCGTCGCTGGGCACAGCAGCGGAACGGTGCAGGTCGACCTCGCCGACTCGTCGTCGATCGAGCAGCTCTATGCGTCGGTTGGGGCCGTAGACGCGGTGGTGTCCTGTGCTGGAGACGCAGCGTTCGGAGAGCTGGAAGAGTTGACGGACGAGGACTTCGACCTGAGCCTGTCGAACAAGCTGATGGGACAAGTCAATCTCGTGCGCCACGGCGTTGACGTTCTGAACGACAATGGCGTGTTCACCCTCACGAGCGGTGTGCTCAGTCAGGAGCCCGTGCAGGGAAGCGCGGCCATCAGTCTCGTCAATGCCGGCCTGGAGGGGTTTGTCCGGGCGGCGGCGATCGAGTTGCCTCGAAACCTTCGCATCAACGTGGTGAGCCCGCCGTGGGTGGACGAGACGCTTGAGGAGATGGGGGCCGACTTTTCGCCGAGCCTTCCGGCAGCCACGGTGGCGGAGGCGTACCGGGCGAGCCTCGAAGGATCGCAAACGGGCGCGACCATCGATGCCCGGGACGTGTAGCTCACGGTCTGGTAGGGGACGAGCGTAGAGGGAACGCCGTCGGTCTTCGGGCTCTCTGTGGGTATGGATGTGCGAACGTGTGAAAGTATCCATCCCCCGGATCATGTCCGGGGCAAGCTCTTCACACTTCCAACCCTACATACGCCCACGCAGCTTGCGGGATGGGGCTTACTCCTCCTCGTGATCGACCTCATTCGGGGCTTCATTCTGCATGGTCGACGCGGACTCGCCCCGGAGCTCCGGGTGGCTAATCTTGCCGCCCAGGTTGGCGGTGTAGCCGATAAGCCCAGAGGATACCACGGCGAGCGCGAGCGTGAAAATCACGGTCCAGCGGGCGAGATGCTGCCGGAGATGGGCGTACACCAGCGCCCCAAGAGCGGCGAGTCCAGTTGCGAGTCCCCCGACGAGTGCATAAATGCCAAGCTCCTCGTGGGCCTCGATGGCGTCGTGGGAGACGCCCGCCAGTCCCTCGACCATTTCTTCCGCGGGCTCGCCCGTGAGGTACACGGCAAGGGCCGACAGGCCGGCCACGGCGAGCAGACCGAGGCTTGCTTTCTGCACGTCTTCTTGGCTCTGCCAGTGGCCGTAGCCTAGAAGGGCCGCCCCGAAAAGGAGGCCGAGAAGCGGAATGTGGTTGAGTATGAGGTGGAGGTGAGCAGTGCTCATGGCGACGGGGGAGAATGTTTAGGCGACGGCTCAGAGATTTCTTTCCATCAGGGGGCAGGACGGCGCTTCGTTGATGGTGATCTCGTCGAACGAAGTCTCCTGCTGCGTCTCCACGGTGTGAGCGAGCAGGTCAAACTGCACCTCGATCCGATCCTTGACCTTGATGAGCCCGAAGGCCTTGGTCGGCGGCTCGATGTTGAAGTGCGTCATTCGGATGGGATGGCAGCCCCGAATCCGGAACCGATCTTCGTCGAGGGCCCGGCCGAGGGCCGAAAGACTGGTGACGCGCTTCGTCCCGGCGACCGTGAGGGCCCCGAGCACCTCCACCGGGCGCCACTGCTTGGACGTGTCGATGGGAGTCCCCACTCGAGCGTCGATCAGCTCGAACCGGATGTTCGGGTGCTTCTCCATTTTCAGCGTCTCTTTCAGGTCGTTCGTCATCGGCCGGTTCCCGCAGTCGAAGGAGCGAACCGGGACGGTGACCACCACGGTCGTTTGCTCGTCCTTCGCCTCCTTCGGGATCGAGTCTTGAGCGGCGGGAAGCTGGGCTGTGCCGTCGACCGTTTCGACCTGGCAGGTAAACGAGTGGGTCGTGGCTTTTCCCTGAATCCAGAATTGGCTTTTCGAGTGGACGGTGAGCCGTTTGGGGGGGGTCTGGGCCGAAGAGCTCAGCACCCCGATTCCAAGCACGACGAGCACGACGAGGAGCCAGCGGGCGAGGGCCCGCGGCGCCACCCAGACGCGGTGTAGAGCCGCGTTCACTTCGTTGTGGGTCCGCTTCATATACATCGGGGAGGGCGCGTTTGCAGAAGGGGGGGGCACGCCGTGTCCGACGGGTCGTTTGGGCAGCGCGTCGGTTATTTCGTGCCCGCGGTGCTCGTCTGCGGGGCAAGGACGACGTTGAACCCAATGCGAATGGGGTCGTCCACCTTGATGGCGCCAAACATCAGCGAGGGGCGTTCCACGTCGTACGTACTGAGCTTGAGCTCGTGCTCGCCGACGACGTTGAGGGTGTCGTCCGACTGCTGGGCCCCTTTGGCTGTTAGTTCCACGGCCTGCGTGTTGCCCTTGATGGTCATTTTGCCGCTGGCGACGACGGAGAAGGAGTCGGCCTCGGCCTGCGTAACCTGCACGTCGGACGAGGAGAACGAGATCATAGGGAAGTCCTCCTTGTGCAGGGCCTCGTGGGCGTGCCGTTGCAGGCGGTCTTTGTCGGACACCATCTGCTCTACGGGAATGTCCACCCGGATTCGTTGGATGGACGGCATCTTCTGATTCGTGGCGCCGAGTGTGACCGAGCCGTTGATCTGCGTCACGTCCATCGTCCAGTCGCGGACGTTGGAGGAGCCGTACACGGTCATCGTGCTCTCGGCATTGTGAAACTGGTAGGTGGCCGAGTCGGCTGGAGGAGGGCCTGGGTCAGCCGTGGTTGGGGGCACGATGAGGCCCAGTGTGAGGAGGAGGGAAAGAAGAAACGTCATGGCTAGATCGCGGCATTTGTGAAAAAATACTGCCGGTCCCCGAGCGGGCTGGATCCGGAAGACCCAGCCCGTCGGTTGTAGACCGGCAGCCCTCGGTGGACTCGGAGGCGGTTAGAAGGAGACGACGCCTTCGAGCATGACGCCATCGAACTCAGCGCCCGCCTGCGGCGTGCCGGTGGGATAGCCGCTGTAGGACTGTGTCACGTACTCGGCTTTCACCAGGATATTCTCCGTCATGAACCAGCCGGCACTCACCTGCCAGCGATCGATCGAGGTGTCGGTAACCCAGTTCGCCGGCTCGTTGTAGGCACTAAGGTCCAGGTCGGCGGTCATGGTGTTGTAGCGAGCGCCGACGAACAAGTCGTCGTTTGCGAACCGGTAGATGGCTTCCCCGGCGTACTGGGTTGCGCTTCCGTCGCTGAGCCCGGCGCCTTCTCCGCCGATCGATTCAATCGTGCCGAGCAACTCAAGCCCGCCAATTTTCAGGAAGGGATTCACCATGTAAGCGGTGGTCTGCTCGCCGAAGTTGACGCGGGCGCGGCCCGACCAGTCGCCGCCGCCCACCACGTTGTAGTATCTTCCACCAGCGCGATCGCCCGAGTGCAGTTGCCCGCTATTGTTCTTGGCGGTGTAGTACACGGAGCCGGTGAGCCGTACGCGCACCAGGTCGTTAATCTGCGAATCGTAGCCCAGCTTGCCGTGCCAGGACGGGGCGCGGTCGTCCGGATTCATCACCGTGGGGTGCAGGGCTCCGCCAAAGCCGGCTACGGCGAGGAAGCCGTTGGACTGAAAGGTTGCTTCCGCTCCCACTTCCGTCGTAAAGGCGTCAATGACCGTGTTGCCGACGAAGGGGTTGTGGATTGCGTCCGCGTTGTCGCTGCGCCGGAAGTGCGTGTCGCCGTAGTTGGGCATAAAGTGCCCGGCGCGGATCGACAGGTTGCTCATCAAAGCGTCAACCGCGGGGCTATTAAACATCGGAAGCTCGTCGACCTTCAGGTACCCGCCCTTTACCCACGCTTCGTTGTGGTGACGAGACGACAGGTAGGTGCGCACGTGAAGCTGAACGCCTTCCGCCATCTGCACGTCGAGGTCGAGATTGGCGGTCGCGAGGTTGAAGCCCCGGCCGATGTCAGGGAGGTTTCCAGCGTCGTTGCTGTGATCGATGGCCTGCAACTGCTGCGTGAAGGCCCCGCCGAGCTTCACCGCAAAGCCATTGTAGGCCGTCGTGTCTTCTACGGGGGGCTCAAACATCGTGGCTCCTGCCTGTCCGGATGGACGGTTGTACTGAATGTCGTCCTGTAATGGGACCTGTGCCACGGTGGTTAATGGCAGGGCGGCTGCCAGGAGAAGAAAAACGAAGGATCGTATTATTCGAGGCAAAGTATTCATAAGGATACCGAGGAATATCTTTTAGGTAGAATGTCAATCGTGTCAACCTCCTGCGATCCGAGTGTCGGTCGCTCCCCCATGGGGTTGACGGTACTCAAGGTGCTTCTCAAAGCGGGCGGCGTTCGACATCGCTGCCCTGGCAAACGCCCCGGGGATTCTCGTAGACCCACGACGGGAAATGCTCCAGAAGAGGTAGGGGGTACCCCTACGTCAGGTCAGCTGTATCAGCGCTATTTGGCTGTCTCGGGTCCCGAGGAACGGGCATTGTGGGGCGACCGGACGAGCAGAACGGGACACGTGACTCGCCGGAGCAGGCGATCGGTTTCCGGGTCCAAAGAGTCGGGAGAAGACGGGTCGCTTTTCGGGGACAGGACGAGCAGGTCCACCGCCTCTCGATTGACGAACCGCCCGATTTGGTCGGCTGGTTCGCCATACTCAAAGTGGAGATCGACGGCCGAAGTGCTCAGCGTGCTTTTGTCGAGAAGAGTGGAGAGCCGACGGCGGGCCCGATGCTCCGGAACGGACGTGGTACTGAGCGAGAGCCGGTCGACGGGCGTGAGGGCCACGTACGGTACGGTTTCAATGACGTGAAGCAGATCGACAGCGGCGTCGTAGACCGAGGCCAGTTCCGCCGCACAGTTGAAGACCGTCGGGGCGTTCGCCGAGAGGTCCGTAGGAATGAGCAGTCGACGAATAGAGGCGGGATCGGCATTGTGGCCCACTACGAAGAGAGAGCACTCAAGCGAGTTGACGAGGGCCTTCGTCGTCGAGGCCGCGAGCGGCGGTACGGGGCCGCGGTCCGACGGCGTGTCGGTAATGACGAGCGTCCCCCGGTTCGC
>JAHENZ010000145.1 GCA_018609755.1 Salinivenus sp.
CGTGCCAGAGCCCCACGGCGGCCCCCACCGGATTCTCTAGCGTCTCGAACCCCTGCGGCACCTGTGCGAGCTTGGGGGCTGAGGGAGGCATCTGTCGCCCGCGCCGCTCGTAGTAGTGTCGAATGCGGTCGAGGATTGCATCGTCGGTCTGGAGAGGGGCGTCGAAGTAGTCGGCCACCACCTCGCGGGTTACGTCGTCGTGGGTGGGCCCGAGACCGCCCGTGAGGACCACCAGCTCCGCCCGCTGCGCTGAGCGGTCCAGCTCCTCGCGCATTCGATCCGGATCGTCCCCCACCGTGACGGTTCGCTCCACTTCTAGGCCGAGGCGACTGAGGCGCTCTCCCAGCCATGCGGCGTTGGTGTTCGTCGTCTGCCCGATGAGCAACTCGTCGCCGATGGTGAGGAGGTGAGCTTTCATATTAGGAACAGCAACCTTGGGACTGCAAAAGAAGAACGCTCTTGGAGCAAATGCCAACAGCCTTCATTGGCACGACGGCGGACGACCGACAGCCGCTCGGTTTCTTTCGATGTACCCGGTCTTCCCCGCAACGAACGTCTCCCCAAAGTCGACCCGGTGTGCCAACACACGCAGTTTAGTCCGGCTGTGCACCGCCGTGCTCGTCCGACCAGGCAGCGGGGTCGGTACGCCACGCCTTCAGGGTCCGGAGATCGTCGTCGGACAGCCGGTCCTGGTCGTGGGCCACCGCAATCAACGTCGGGAAATCCGTCAGCACGAAGCGCTCCACCTCTGCCTCCCGAAAGGCCGCCGCAGCAGTGTCGAGCTGATAGCTAAAGATGGCGAGCACCGTCGGAACGGTGACTCCGGCGTCGCGCAAGGCGGACACAGCGTCGAGAGCCGAGCCCCCGGTCGAGATCAAATCTTCCACGAGCACGACGGTGTCCCCTCGTTCCACGACGCCCTCGATGCGCGCCCCGGTCCCGTGCCCTTTCGCGGAATCCCGCACGTAGGCCATCGGCTCGTCCACCGCGTCGGCGAGCCAAGCGGCGTGCGGAATGCCGGCCGTGGCCGTACCGGCAATGGTGGCCGGAAGCAGCGACTCTTCTGACAGATGCGCCGCAAAGCCGTCTCGGATGACCCGTCGGATGCGTGGATACGAGAGGGTCAGGCGATTGTCGCAATAGATGGGGGCCCGCAGGCCTGAAGACCACGTAAACGGATCGCTGGGACGGAGCTTGACCGCTCCAATGTCGAGAAGCGAGCGGGCAATGGTACGGGAACGAGCGGAATCGTCCGGCTCGACCCCGGAAGCGTCGGCAAAGGAGTCCGGGGGGGAATGTGAAGGATCCGTCATCGTGTCGGCTGAAAACGAGAACACAAGTGTGGAACGCCGATCCTCCCTACTCTACGTCAAACCGCTCTTCCACGGGGGCGACGAAGTAGAGCGCCCCCGTTGCCAGTGTGACGCCCACGACAATTGCGAGGGCAATGCCGGGCAGGGCGCTGTCGCGGAGCACCCAGACGGCCCAGTCCCGAACGGGGGGCGCCAGGTGTGTGGCCGTGCGGAGCACGAGCACGCCGAACAGGAATGCCAGTTGGAGCATTGTCTTCATCTTCGCCGCCTGGTAGGTCCGAAGCGTCGTGCCTTCCGCCTCGACCCAGGACCGGAGTGTCGTCACGGCCCCATCCCGTCCGGCAATGAGTACCACGGCCCACCAGGGAACGATCGTTGGCTCCTGCAACGCCAGCATCGCAAACGTCCCGAGCACGAGCACCTTGTCTGCCAGCGGATCGAGATACTGTCCCAGACGCGATCGCACCTGGAAGCGGCGAGCAAGCACCCCGTCGTAATAGTCAGAGAGGGAGGCCAACACGAAGAGTGCCACGGCGCTAGCCTGCCCAGCCTGGCTCGGCACGGTCAACAGCAGGAGAAGAAGAGGCGTGACCAAAATGCGAGCGACCGTGAGGACATTCGGTATGTAGCGGAAGCCGGCTGAGGTATACATACACCGGAGAATGCGAAATCGCAACGACCCAGTCTGCGAAGGATGATTTGAATTACGTTATTGTTTTCACGGATTGCGGGCCGCCCAGTTGCATGCTGCGTCCCGAGAGATCCAATCCTGCAAAGTTTTCAGACGCGCACGTGGCAGTTCGTCACCCCCGAGCGCTCGGTTTCCCCCACTTGCCTTCGTTCCACACGTCCTTCTGCCATTGTGACGGACTGCCCCGTCTCAGGAAAGCCCGGCACTGTTCTTGAGATTCCTGTCCAACGGCGACGTGGGAGCAACGAGAGGTTTCGACTCCGAAACGCCTTCGACATTCGACCAATTCTTCGAATCAGAGTGAACTCGAACCTATGGGAAAGATTATTGGCATTGACCTCGGCACGACGAACTCCGTCGTGGCCGTCATGGAGGGCGGCGATCCAAAAGTAATAGAGAACGCGGAAGGGGCTCGTACGACCCCGTCCGTCGTGGCGTACAAGGATGATGGCGAGCGACTCGTCGGGGCTCCGGCGAAACGCCAGGCCATCACGAACCCCGAAAACACAATCTCCTCGATCAAGCGGTTCATGGGCCGCTTCTACGACGAAGTCGAAGACGAGATCGAGGAGGTCCCGTACAAGATCGTGAAGGGGGACAACGACACGGCCCGCGTCCAGGTGGGCGACCGCCAGTACACGCCCCAAGAAATCTCGGCGATGGTGCTGCAGAAGCTGAAGCAAACCGCCGAAGACTACCTGGGCGAGGAAGTCACCGACGCGGTGATCACGGTGCCCGCCTACTTCAACGACGCCCAGCGCAAGGCGACCAAGGAAGCGGGCGAAATTGCGGGCCTCAACGTCCGCCGCATCATCAATGAGCCGACGGCGGCGTCGCTCGCCTACGGCCTCGACGACGAGAGCGATCAGGTCATCGCCGTGTACGACCTCGGCGGCGGTACCTTCGACATCTCCATTCTGGAGCTCGGGGACGGCGTCTTTGAGGTGAACGCCACCTACGGGGATACCCACCTGGGCGGCGATAACTTCGACAAGCGCCTCATCGACCACATTGCCGACGAGTTCAAGAAGGACTCGGGCATCGACCTGCGGAACGACCCGATGGCCCTGCAGCGGCTGAAGGAGGCCGCCGAGAAGGCCAAGATCGAGCTGTCGAGCGCCAAGACGACGACGATCAACCTTCCGTTCATTACGGCTACGGACGACGGCCCGCAGCACCTGAACATGGACATCAACCGGGCCAAGTTCGAGCAGCTGATCGACGATCTCGTCGAGAAGACGGTGCCCCAGATGGAGAAGGCGCTCGAAGACGCGGGGCACTCGAAGAACGATGTCGACGAAGTCATTCTGGTCGGCGGCTCCACCCGCGTGCCGCTCGTTCAGGAGACGGTCACCGAGTTCTTTGGCCGCGATCCCAACAAGTCCGTGAACCCGGACGAAGTGGTGTCGCTCGGCGCGGCCGTGCAGGGCGGAGTCCTGAGCGGCGACGTGGACGACGTGCTGCTGCTCGACGTGACCCCGCTGGACCTCGGCATCGAGACGCTCGGCGGCGTGTCGACCACGCTCATCGAGGCCAACACCACGATCCCGACCAAGGAAAGCGAAATCTTCTCGACGGCGGCCGACAACCAGACCTCCGTCGAAGTGCACGTCCTGCAGGGCAATCGTGAGATGGCCAAGGACAACCGCACGCTTGGTCGCTTCCACCTCGACGGCATTCCGCCGGCGCCGCGTGGCACACCGCAGATCGAGGTGACGTTCGACATCGACGCGGACGGCATCCTCAACGTGTCGGCGGTCGACAAGGCCACCGGCAAGGAGCAGTCCATCCGCGTGGAGGCGGACAGCGGCCTCAGTGAGGAAGAGATTGAGAAGATGCGTGAGGACGCCGAGAAGCACGCTCAGGAAGACGAGAAGCGCAAGGAGCGTGCGGAGACCATCAACGAGGCCAACTCGATGGTCTACACCACGCAGCAGAACCTCGAGGAGTACGGCGACAAGATTCCCGACGATAAGCGCGGTCCGATTGAGGACGCGCTCGAACGCGTCGAGGAGAAGCTCGAAACCGCCGACGCGGACGAGCCCGTGGACGCCCTCGAAGATGCGCTGGAGGACCTGAACGAGAAGTGGTCCGCCGCCAGCCAGGAGATTTACGCGGCCCAGCAACAGGAGGCCCAGCAGGGTCAGCCCGGAGCTGCTGGTGCCGGAGCTGCCGGCGCCGGCGCCGCCGCGGGCGGTGCGGCCGGTGCGGCCGATGGCACCGACGAGGACGAAGACGTCCACGACGCCGACTACGAAGTCGTAGACGAAGGCGAGGAGGAGTAACTCGACTCCGTCGAGGGATGGACGTGTGAAGGTGTGGAAGTATGAACGTCCATACTTCCAAACATCCATCCGTCCATACCTAAACGATTCTTACGTCGCTCCCTCTACCGCTCCGACCGGGCAGTCCCGGTCGGGGCGGTTTTTTATTTGCGCCCCACTCTGACACACACCGTTCCCACCTACGTATTCTAAATTGCGCTGCTTTACAGACTCTTCTCTTTTTCCGGTGGCTGCCATGCAAACCGAATCCCTCTCCGACTACGAACGCGAGCGCGGCAAGCCCATGCCCAGCAAAGCCCACGGCTACACGCAAACCAATCTCATCGTCGCGCTTTCACGATTCCGCGATCGGTACACGATCTTTTCCGAATTGACATTGGAGCTTGACGGACGCGAACTGACACCGGATCTCTCCGTCTACCCGAAGACGGACGTCGACCTTCTGCATGACGAGGTACGCGTGACCGATCCGCCCCTTCTCGTCGTCGAAATTGCGAACCCAACGCAAAACGTA
>JAHENZ010000146.1 GCA_018609755.1 Salinivenus sp.
GTGCGCATCAAGAAGGCCAACAGCCTCATCCGCACCCAGCCCGACAAGATGATCGACACCCTGGCCAACAAGGCCCGCGAGCACAAGGACACCCTCACGATGGGCCGCACGCACGGGGTGCACGCCGAGCCCACCACGTTCGGCCTCAAGCTGGCCCGCTTCTACGACGAAATGAAGCGTCAGAAGGAGCGGTTCGAGCGAGCGACCGAGGAGATGCGCGTAGGCAAGCTGAGTGGGGCGGTCGGCACCTTTGCCCACATCCCGCCGGAGGTGGAGCGCTTCACGTGCGAGCGTCTCGGCCTCAAGCCGGCCACGATCTCTACGCAGGTGCTCTCGCGCGACCGCCACGCGAACTACCTGAGCGTGATTGCGGGCATCGGCGCGACGCTCGAAAAGATGGCCGTGGAGGTGCGGCATCTGCAGCGCAGCGAGGTGCGGGAGGCGGAAGAGTCGTTCAGCGCCGGGCAGAAAGGCTCCTCGGCCATGCCGCACAAGCGCAACCCCGTCGGCTCCGAGAACATCACCGGCTGCGCGCGGCTGCTGCGCGGCTACATGAACAGCGAGTTCGACAACGTGGCGCTCTGGCACGAGCGCGACATCAGTCACTCGTCGGTCGAGCGCATCGTGCTGCCGGACGCGACGACGCTCCTGCACTATGCTCTCCGTCGCTTTAGCGGCATCATCGACAACCTCGTGGTCTACGAGGACACGATGCGCGAGAACATGGAGGAGACCTACGGCCTCTACAACAGCCAGCGCCTCATGCTGAAGCTAATCGACAAGGGCCTGAACCGGGAGGACGCCTACGACCGCGTGCAGCCCCTCGCCATGACGGCGTGGGAGGAGGAGCGGCCGTTCCAGGAGGTGGTGGCCGAGGCGGAGGAGATCACCGAGATCCTGTCCGACGACGAGATCGAGGAGGCCTTCGATCCGCGCTACCACGTCCGCAACGTGGACCGCATCTTCCGGCGCGTTGGGCTCGAAGAGTAGAGCTGAGCAGTCGGCGTCGAGCGTTGAGCCCGGGGCTTTGGATCAACCGTGCGGCTTTGTCTCAGAGGCACCGCTGGCCAGCACTTGAGCCTGTGCTTTCGCCTGCGCGTACAGATTGTGAACGTGCGTGTAGTGGAACTGCGCGCTGCGGCCCAGAAGGTGCAGGTTCTCGAACCGGTCTAGATGTGACTGGAGCCGCTCCGCTATTTGTTCGCTCCCCACCTCCAGGATCGGATACGCGAACGGGACCTCATGATCGTCGAAGGCCACTACCTCGTCATCATCAATGAGTCCCTGTGATTGCAGAAGATCTACGGCGGCCGTCCGTAGGGTGTCGGCAGACTGCGTCCAGCCCTCATCGCCGGGGTGGCACGGCCACTCCAGCACCACCACGGTCTGGTCGTCCGGCGCCAGGTCGGGACTCCGGTTTTTTGGTTCGTACAGGCGCGTGAAGGGGATCGACCGTGCCGGAAAGTAGAGGGAGGCGTTGGGTGTGAGACGGGACCGGTCCAGGCCGAGCACGGCCAGGCGCAAATGCCGAAAGCGAATGGAGTCCACCAGGGATTGAATCTCGTCTGGAGGCGGCGGATCCAGGAGGCGGTGGACGAGCGTGAGGGGCAGGGTACTCACGATACGGTCTACGTCCACGGCGTCCTCGTCATTCACCACGATCCGCGTAATCCGGTCCGCCTCGTGCTCGATGGCTGTGATCTGGGCGCCGGTTCGGATGTTCTCGCGGCCCAGGGCGTCGGCGGTCGCCTTGGCGATCTGGCCGTAGCCGCGGCGCGGATAGTAGAAGGAGCCGTCCAAGTGCCGGGTCTTCTCCGTCGTGCCCCCGAACGCCTCCAAGAGGAAGGTTTTGAGGTCGAGTCCCTCCAGCCGGTCGCCGGCCACGCGGGGCGAGAGCTGATCGGCGTCGGTGCCCCACAGTTTTTCGGTGTAGTTTAGGAGGAAGAGGTGCGCCAGCGTCTCCCCGTAGCTGTCGAGGGCCATCTCTTCAAAGTGCTGGGCGTCATCGGAGTATCGTGGGATCGTGAGCTGCTCCCGCGAAATCTGGGCGAGGAGGGAGAGCGGAAGTTTTCGGCATAGGTCGTAGGGCGCGAGAGGAAAGTCGATGCGTCTGCCCCGCCAGCAGATTTGGCTGGGGGCGTCCACGCGGCGGAGGTCGTCGCCAAGGAGGGCCTTCACATCCGCGGTGATTTCCGGATTTTTGTCGTGGAAGCGGTGGGCGCCGGTGTCGTAGCGGAAGGGGCCGAGCTGGAGCGTCCGGGCGTTGCCGCCCACCGTGTCGTTCGCTTCGAACAGCTGCACGTCGAGCCCTGCTCGGCGGCCGTACAGGCCCATGGCGAGCCCGGCCGGGCCACCGCCGAGGATGGTGAGGGGAGAAGAGAGGGACATCTGAGAGGTTGAATCGCTCGAGGGAACGTCAGGAAAGCTCGGATTGCGAGGCTACTTTTCTCCCCGGTCGGCTCGGTAGACGTAGACGGTCACTTCCGACCACATCCGATTCACGTGAGGGTTATGGTAGAACCGGTGCGTCCGGTCCGGCGGGCGGTTGAGCAGGGAGGCGTACGTGCCTACGACCAACGTGCGGCCGGTCGTAGCCTGTCGGAGTCTGTTCACGTCGGATGAGTCCTCAATTGAGAGGTACTGCGCCTCGACCTCCTGGGCGCGCAGATAGTTGTTGACGAGCGGGACCGACGCCACTCGCACGACGGAATGTTTCTGCGTTTGCATTTGAATGTAGGACTTGGCCTGTGCGATGGCCGTCGGCTCCATGTGCTGGGCTACGAGCACGAGTGTAACCGCAGCGTAGGCGAGGCTCACGCCGAGGAGGGCTCCGCGCCCCCATCGGGCCCCGCGGTGCCACACCGTCGCTCCGCCCTCGGCTATAACCAGGAGCAAGAGGGGCACAAGGGGCAGTACGTGGCGGCTCTTGTGGACGACATTCTGGAAGAAGAAGATCCAGAGGGCGTAGAGAAGAGCACAGGTCCCAAGTATCCACGTTGTGCGCCGCCACAGCGTCCCCCGACGCCACAGTCGCCAGCCTCCCGCCACGCTGAGGGTGCCCGCCCCCAGACCGACCAGGATCGTGAGCGGGTGGCGACCCGTCCACCAGGCCCCGAGGCCATCCGCCCAGAGCCCCTGGACGAATCCCGCGAACCGGCGGCTCAAGTCCGACTCCGTCTGTACGGTCCCGCCAAACTCCGTAAAGTGCCCGGTCGTCTGCCCCCACGCCACGTCGATCAGCGTCCAGAATCCCGTGTCGAGGAGCATCGGCACCAGCCACACCGCCACGCTCGCCGTTCCGGCCGCGAACAGCCGTCCCGGTCGCTGGGAGCACGCCAGTACCCACACCGCTGGTACGAGGACCAGCGGCAGGTACGAGAGCCGCAGGCCCGCCAGCAGTCCCGTGAGGACAATGCCGAGCAGGGCCGCCCGTTCGTTCAGGGGGGCATCTTCGGTGCGTAGCGCCCGCACGAGAAGAGTGAGTGCCGCCAGCGCTCCAGCGGTGCCCAGCAGGTCTGGCATGTAGCGGTTGGCCATAATCCACAGCAGCGGGCAGAAGAACGCCGTCGCGGCAATGGCGGTGCCTTCCACCGACCATAGGTCGACTTCCCGAAATCGCAGCATCGCCCAAATGATGCCCGCCATGGCGAGGCCGCCGACGAGGGAGAAGCCTGCGCTAAACGAACCGGTAGGGAGGTAGAACAGCTCGACGGCCGCCCAAAAGACCGGGTACCCCGGAAAGTGCGGCTGCAATGCCGCAATGTCGTACTCGTTCGCCACGCTGAGGGCGAAGCGCAGGCTGTCGGGGTCTTCAATGTACGTTACTGTCGTGGCGAGGCGACTGCCCACGCAGGCGATCGCCAGCGCTCCCCACGCCATAGCCGGTTTTCGCCAGGTCCACCACAGAATCCGGCGCCACCAAGGCGGAGCCGTCGTCGATTCTGAAATGGAAGGATCGCGAGCGCTCACGAGAACACTCGGCTGTTGGGGATAGACACCGACGCCCCTCTCCCGCCGGCGGGTGTACACAACGCAGTTGTGCACGGACCGGAGCGGAAGAAGGGCGTTCGTACGTCACCTATGGACACGTCGTTTGATCCTCACGGTGCTTACCAGTTCTCCACGTTGCTGGAATTGAAGCCATAGGCGTTGGCGATGGTTTGCGTCGCATCCTCGAGGTTGTCCTCATATCCCGACACCTCCATCTCTCCGTACGGCGGGTCATTGCCAATGTCCTCAAGGATGTCGTTCAGCTGGGAATTGTCCAGGGCGTCACTGTAAAATTGCAGATTCCAGGCAAACGCCTTGGCCTCGCCCCAGGCGCCTTCGTCGATGTCGCCCTCCGCAATCGTTTTGCTGTCCTCAAGATCGCTCAGGCCCCCTTCAATGGAGTTGATGTAGTGAATGACGTTGACGGCCACGGTGGCCTCCCAGGCGTTGAGGGCCGTCTGGGCGTGGTCGGAGGGATCGTCTCCATTTTCGATGGCTTCGCGGCCCTGAACGAGCGCCTCGAACGCGTCCCGGGCAAAGTCATTGGGATTTCCGTTGTTCTCGGCTGCGGCGGACCGCTCGATGGCGTAAGAAGCCCAGGTGTAAACGTACTCACTCGTGAGGTCTACGGAGCCGTTGTCGTCAATGTCCCGGGCGACATTTCCGCCGGCCAGCCCCTCTTCCCCATCACTGTAATTGAGGAACGGTTCCAGCGTGCGCGGAAAGCCGAAGTAGCCGAATGCCCGGTCCCACTGCTCGGCTTCGTTTCCGGATACGGTTCCGTTGGCAAAGTCGGCAAGGATCGAGGCGCCTTGCCCATAGATGGGCGTTCCCAGCAGCATTTTTTCGGCAAACTGGCTCAGGACGATGCCATTCGAGGTCCGGGTCGAGTCCACCGCTCCGGCTTTCTGGAAGTAGTACTTGAGCAGTTCGTCCGTATTGACGGCCGCATCTGGATTGGGCGTGTCCTGCGGGTCCAGCTGGTCGCCCCTCAAGAGGGCGTCCGTGGACACTAGTGAAGAGAGATTGACCCCACTCGCGACATCGCCGTAGGTGCTCTGTTGGGCCGAAATGTTCGAGGTCGGAAGCGTCTTGTCGTCGATGGATCCCGTATAGAGCTCATCGAGAACCGTTTCGGAATTGTCCGACGCGTTCCCGACTCGTACGCCGAGGTCGAAGGCCAGCAGGTTTGTGACCGTCTGCTCACCGTACTCGTTGGACGGGTATTCGAACGCGTTGGAGCCGTTGTCGCCGTTGCCTCCGTTCGAGCCGGTGCTGTCGCAGCCCGCGAGGACGAGGCCGACGGCGAGGAGGGGAATGAGAAGAAGGCGCGTGTAGCGTCGTAAGGAGCGTTGCATAAGAGTGTTTAACTGTGATCGTCGTGAGGAAGAAAAAGCACTCCTCTCCGGGGGGGGAGAAGGTATGTGATGCTTAGAAGTCGTACTGAATCGAGAGATTGACTTGACGGCGCGGGCCGGGGAGGATGCCGGTGCTCAGGTTCGCACTCGGCTGGCGGGGATTGGAGTGTAGCCGCGAGCCGATATACACGTTGTCCGTGAGGTTCTTGGCAGTGAGCTGGAGGCTCAGGGCGTCGGAGTACTCGTACGTTGCTCCGGCGTCGAACACCGTGTGGGCAGGCACGGGACCGCGCTCGCCCCGATTATTCGTCATCTCCAGGTTTTCGAGGTCGGTATAGAAGCGCCCTTTGTAGTGGAGGTTGGTGTTCAGGGTGAGTCCGATCTCCGAGAAGGTTTTTGACAGCCCGATTGTGGCGGCGTGATTGGGGGCGGCCGG
Source organism: Salinivenus sp. (assembly GCA_018609755.1). GTDB lineage: Bacteria > Bacteroidota > Rhodothermia > Rhodothermales > Salinibacteraceae > Salinibacter. Next base: position 5,785 of record JAHENZ010000146.1, read on the forward strand.
GAGTTCGTTGCCGCTGATGTCTTCCGGCGCGCCGTCGATGGCGCTCGTCACGGTTCCCTGCACGACCGCCGACCGCAGGTAGGTGTACGAGACGTCCAGTGTAGGGAGCGGTCCGGCGAAGGCTCCGCCCTCCAGGGTGGTCTGCGTCTCTAGGCCGTAGCTCTGCACCACGCCCAGATTTTGCTGAAAGCGGGTGCGTCCGCCGACGAGGTCTTCCACGTAGAGGTAGAAGCCGGTGACTTTCACGCGGCCGGCCTCGGAGCGGCCCCGCACGCCCAGCTCCGAGTTCCAGCTTTTCTCGGCCTTCAGATCGAATCCGCCGTTGGAGTTTGCGGCGGTGGGTGGGTCGAAGCCCACGATCGCGAAAGTGGCACTGGACGGCGGGGTGTAGCCCCGGTGGACGCCTCCGAAGAGGCGGGCGTTGCTTTGGCCGAGCCGGGGGCCGAGGGTGGACGTGCCGAGATTGAGGTTGAAGCCGAGCCCGGGCAGCGGCACCACGCTCGTCTGATCGCGGTACTGGCTGCCGTTGAGGCGATTGATGCGGGACTGCTCGAACACTTCCAGCCGCATGCCGGGGGAGAGGCGGAGGGGGCCGAGCTGCACCTCTTCCAGTGCGTGTAGGGACAGCGCTCGCGTCTCGTAGATGCTACTCCCCCCCACGATCGTCACCGGCTCGTCGTCCGACAGGTCGCCCCGGTAGAACACACCCTCCCGCACGCCCACTTCCTCACTGATCTTGCGGTTGTCCTTGAAGCGTTCCCAGTGCAGGCGCCCGCCGACGTCCAGATCCGCCTCTTGCCCGAAAAGATCGTGCTCGGCCTCCACCGAATGCTCGGCACCGCCCACGTAGAAGGTGCGCACATTGCCGAAGTACGGCTGCTGTCCCGAGAGGTCGCCCTCCACCGCATCGCTGATGCCGACCCGCATGAGAGAGCCGGGGGTATTCGGGGAGACGGGATCGGCGTTCTGATTCGGATCTTGGTACGCGTCGGCTCGCACGAAGACATCCTTCTCCCGCCACCAGGGCCGGTGGAAGACGTTGGCGTAAAGCTTCGTGGTCCCCTCCACGTCGTCCGCGTAGCGCCGGTTGTAGATCGCTCCTAGCGACGCGCGGTAGATCTGATAGAGATCGTCGTCCTTTGGGTTGAAGTCTGGATCGGTGCGGAAGGTGTGCGGCGTGAGGCCAGTGTACGTCGCATTCAGGCGCTCGTAATTGGCATTCGCCGTCACGTACAGCGACCGATCGTCCCCGATGCGGGCCTGCAGCTTGGCGGTGCCGTTGAACTGACGGAAGTCGTTGTTCTCGCGGAAGCCGTTGCCGCGCTTGAAGAGGAACTGCACCTGCGGACGGACGGCGTCACTGCCGAATCCCCCGAGCTCGCCAAAAGCGCTGACGTACCCGTTGGTGCCGGGCGTCACCTGGAGGGTGCCCCCTAAGGAGCGGCGGGTGGGTCGGCTCGTGATGTAATTGATGACGCCCGCCATGGTCTGGGGGCCGTGCCGGATCGTGGAGGGGCCCTTGATGACTTCGACCTCCTCGATCCGCTCGATCGGCGGGTTGTAGTAGAGCGGTGAAAAGACGTAGGGGGCGGGCTGAATGGGCATGCCGTCCTCCATGACGAGCACGCGCTGGGTGCGGCGCGGTTGGAGTCCCCGGATGCCCACCGACATGCGCGTCTGCCCCATCCCGTCGTCGGAGACGCCGTAGACGCCCGGAACCTGGGAAAGGGCCTCCTGCGCGCCGATGGGGTCCATCGCTTTTAGCTCGGCGGAGGGAATCTTCGAAACGGCCCCGGGCATGACCTCCCGGGTGCGAGCAGTTCCAGTGATGTTCAGACCCGCCATTTCGACCGTCGCACTTTCGAGTTCAATCTCGATCCGGATCGTGTCTCCGGTCCGCACCCGCACGGTTCGTGTGGCGTTGACGTACCCCACGTGTCGGGCCCGTAGCCGCAACGTGTCCGCCGGCACGTTCGGGAGCACAAAGCGGCCGTTGTCGCCCGTGGTGGTGCCGAGAGGACGAGTGGCATCAAGAATCCCCACCGTAGCGTTGGCAATGTGGCGTCCGTCAACCGTCACCACGCGGCCCTCAATCCGCCCCGAGGCCTCCTGTCCAAACACCGCTATGTGACTTAGACTAAATCCAAAAAAGAAGAGGACAATGACCGTGCGGACGGACATCGGGCGAGACGAGAGCATTGCAAGACGACAAACGGACGGGACGGCGAACGTCGGGCGGAAGACGCTGCGACGGGTCTTCGAGATTTAGGGACTTCACCTAAAACCGCTCGGGATTCGGTGCGGCCGAGGGCGTTGGCGAGGAGACATCTCCCGAGTCGGGAACGGCCGTCGTGTCGGGGGGAGAAAGCCGTTTGATGACGCTGTAACTGCCGCCACTATCGTCCGGCTTGCCGTCGTCCGGTCCCAAGATGGGATCGTCGGAGCAGGCCGTGACGAGCAGCATCGTTGAAAGCAGAACGATTCCTGCGACTCCGAGTGGCTGCCACTGAGTGAAGGCGGACAGGATACGCACAACGAGTGAGTATTTCTATTTATTTAAACCGATTATAAACAGCGAAGAGAAGACTGCGGATTCAACAACTCACCGTTTAGAACGAGTGAATACCGTCCTGGAGACCCACTTCTTCGGATCGACCTTTGCGTACGAGTTACACGCGTATGCTGTAGGTTGGCATAGTGTTAGGATCTACTCCTCGACAGAGTGAACAACATTTCATATACTTCCGTCGGACAGAGAACTTCAATGCTGTAAATTCTCAAAAGAACAGGCCTATTTATGATTTGGACCCACCTCGACAAGTATCGTAACTTCGGATTGTTGATTCTCCGTGTCTTCTTCGGGCTATACCTGGCCTTTGGACACGGATGGGGAAAAATCACTGGCGGACCTGAACAATGGGCCGGTCTCGGTGGGACGATGGAAATCTTTGGACTCGGATTTGCTCCCACATTCTGGGGGTTCATGGCCGCATTCGCGGAGTTCGTGTGTGCTCTTCTCGTCTCCGCCGGGTTCCTTACGCGACCGGCCGCAATTCTCGTCACGATCAACATGTTGGTGGCTTCGTACGCGCACATGAGCGGTGCGATTGACGGCGGGCCCGAAATGGCTCTGCTCTACGCTGGGGTGTTCTTCAGTCTCATCTTCATCGGCCCGGGCACTTACAGCGTTGACGAGCAGATGTAAGGTCGAGGGGCTCGGCGCTTTGGTTCCTGGAGGTTCCGACGAAACGTGCTCTTCCCACCAATCACGTGCGATTATCGTGCGTTGGGGCGAGTGCTTTAGAACGTTGTATTCAATTTGAACCTGTATTCTTTCGCTTTATGAGTCAACTAGAAGAGGTTCTTAAGGAGTTTGAGCAAGACGTGAGCAACTTCATCTCGACGGACGTAGTCGACATTGAGAGTGGGATGTCGATGGGGGGGCGCTCCATCGACCCAGAGTTTGATGGGTCTGTAGCGTCGGCGGCTTTTTCGGATGTTATCAAGTCCTACCGGAAAGCCTTCGACCTGCTGGAGATGGATCCGAACTCGATTCAGGAGCTTTTGGGTCGGGCCGATGACGTGCTCGTCATTACCCGAATTATCGGGGACCGGACGTACTATCACGGTCTTGCCATCAGCAGGGAGGGCAACTTGGCCCTCGCCCGCAAGATGATGCAGAAGTACGAGGATCAGATCGTTGATGCGGTGGGGGTTTAGGAGACTGCCTTGATTTTTGGCTCGTGCTCATTCGCGACGCCGCTCCGTCTCACTGAGAGAGTTCCATAAAGCATGTGAGAGCGAAGGAGGATTGGAATCGACCGAACTGCAGTCGTCACGTGGTACTCCTAACGCCAACGTGTAAAACCTAATTAGTCTCTAGGCGCGTTTTTGCTGGGACGGTTCACGGGATCTTTTTGGGCTCGTGGCCATGTGATGAGTTGCATCTTTCGTCACATTGTTTAACAGCCAGAGAGGTAGAGCCATGTCGAAAAAGATCCTGATGATTGTCGGCGACTACGTGGAGGATTACGAGGTCATGGTCCCGTTTCAGGCCTTGCAGATGGTTGGGCATGAGGTTCACGCCGTGTGCCCGGACAAGGCCAACGGGGATACCGTGCGCACCGCCATTCACGACTTTGAAGGTGACCAGACCTACAGTGAAAAGCGCGGGCACAATTTTGCCTTGAACGCGACCTTCGACGAGGTGGACGAGACGGCTTACGACGCGCTTTGTCTGCCGGGCGGACGAGCCCCCGAGTACATTCGGCTCAACGACCGTGTGTTAGAAGTCGTGCAGCATTTCGCCAAGGCGGATAAGCCGATTGCGGCCATCTGCCACGCCGCGCAGATTCTGGCTGCGGCGGACGTACTCCAAGGCAAGCGCTGCTCGGCCTATCCGGCCTGCGCCCCGGAGGTGGAAGCGGCGGGAGGAACCTACGTGGAGGTGGAGATGACCGAGGCCGTTACGGATGGGCAGTTGGTCACGGGGCCGGCCTGGCCCGCGCATCCGGCCTGGCTGGAGCAATTCCTCGAGGTTTTGGGCACCCGCATCGATCACGAGGATCCGGTCCCTGCCTAGTGGGCTTACACCACACTGAAACGCGAGAACTCGCAGAGATCGTGACGCCACCGATCCGTGAATAAGTTTCTGAAGTTTAGTTTCGATTTTAGCTGCGAACGGTTCTCAACAGGCTGAAAAAAATCGTTTAGGTACGTTCTCACGGATCAGTATTTCCGTCTGCATCTCCTGCGGGGAATATGCTCGGGATCGACCGCTGCCGGGAAGCGCTGGCAATTGTGGTGTCAGGGGACCGACGCTCGAAACCGCCAGAGTCGTTGGGCAGGGTCACTAGTGCTCAGTCAAGCCGAGAATGTCGAGTGTCGAATCGTGCTCTGTCTCCGAAATCTGTTGTCGGCTACGACGTTACGGTTCCATGACCAGCGCTCAACCCGACACGGAGAACGTGACGCAGCACTAGTGAGTCGTTCCAGATAAATTTACGGGCTGAAGTCGCGATCTCAAAATTCCCCAAGCAGGTCGCTTCGAGCGCAGTCGAGAAGTCTCCCTGAGGTCAGCGACTTCTTCTGGAAGATTTCTCGACGTTGCTCGAAATGA
>JAHENZ010000147.1 GCA_018609755.1 Salinivenus sp.
ATCTGGAGCTCATCGGCCGGGCACTGCGCGATCTCATTGTGGAGCCGCATCGGGCCTCCCTCGTTCCGGGCTTCGACGACGTGCAGTCGGCCGCCATGGAGTCGGGCGCGCTCGGCTGCTCCCTCTCGGGCGCCGGTCCCACCATTTTTGCGTGGTGCGACGGTCGGGCCGAGGCCGAACGGGTGGAAGAGGCGATGACGGCGGCCTTCGCGGCTCACGACGTGCCGACGGAGGCGTGGATTTCGACGGTGCCGGAGGAAGGGGCCCGAGTCGTGGAGCCGGCTCCCGCGACGTGAGCAGTGCGTCTCCGTCCTTTGCCAAGCAGGGAAGGCCGCTATATTTGTTGTCCCACCCACCAGAGGGTGCGCAGGCCGAGGCCGCCGCAGAGTAGGACGACGGCTCCACCGAGCACGTGGTACCAGACCGGGAGCGACACGACGTCTTGGCGGAGGGTGAGGTACATCATGAAGGCAGCGATGAAGGGAAGGAGCAGGCCGTTGGCGGCCTGAGCGGCGACGATGGCGGGCAGCGGCGACCAGCCCATCAGGCCCATCCCGAATCCGACCCCAAGAACCGATCCCCAGACGGCCCGGTACGGTAGACTCGTCGTTTCCGAGGACCATCCGAACACTTCACAGATCCCCGCTGCCGCGGCGAGGGGCGCCGTGAGGCTCGACGTGAGTCCGGCGGCAAACAACCCGAGGCCGAAGCAGATCGACGCGAAAGAGCCGGCTACGGGCTCGAGCAGCGCTGCGAAGGTGCCTACGTCCTCAACCCCGCTCGTTTGGCCAGAGAGGGTGGCCCCAGCGGCGAGGATGGAGAAAGACACCAGGCCCCCAATGGGGAGAAAGACGGCCATGCCCCGCAGTTCGCCGCGCCAGGCGGCGGCCCGATCGTCGAGGTCAGCCCAGTATTCTTTTGCTGCAGAGGGGTGGAGGAAGAGGTTGTACGTGACGACCGTCGTGCCTACAAGGGCCAGTACGCGCACCAGTCCTCCGTCGGGAATCCTTGGTACGGTTAGGCCAGTCAGGGCCGCACTCCAGTCCACCGGGGCGAGGACGAGGCCCACCAGGAAGAGGCCGCTCATGCCAATTACGAGAACAGCGAAGACCCGAGTCAAGATACGGAGATCCAGCAAGAGGATCGCCGCGGCGCAACCGGATAAGAGCGCCACCACCCATCGCAGGTCGAAGGAGAGATCGAGAAGGGCCGTGATGCCCGAAGCTGCGCCAATCAGGTTGCCGAGCTCGAACGCCGCACACCCAATCCAGAGTCCGAGCACCACCAGTCCAGTCAAGGTGCGACGCGCGCGGCGGTTGGGCAGCTCAGCCCGGATGGCCTCGCCGAGCCCGCGCTCGGCCAGGATGCCTGTGCTAGCGGTGTACGACTGCAGCACGAAGGCGGCGATTGTTGCGAAGAGAAGTACCCAGCCGAGGGTGTAGCCGAAGTCGATGCCCGCGGAGGCACAGGTGAGCACCGTTCCCGGCCCCACGAACGCAGCAACGACGATAGACGACGTACCAGTGCGCATGAGACAGGGAGAATTCGCGAGAGGAATCGGTGGACGCCGACGCGGTCTGGATGCAGCGAATTGATCAGCTTGTTCATATCCGACCGCCGGACGAGAGTCCCTGATGTTCTCGTCTGCCGGCCGTCCGTCTGACGGCGGGGGCGAGGAGCAGGCCCGGGCCTCCAGTCCCTCTATGGAGAGGGGGGATCTGGACGATCTCCTGAGTCAATTCCGTGGCCGTCCCGCCGCCTACTGTTCATCGGGTACGTGAATGCCCATCCTCTGGGGCCAACACGAGCGGATCGAGCAGTTTGGCCGGAAGAGGGAAGCGTGAAGGCGTGACGCGGGAGTGCGAAAGTGAAGAAACTCGTTCCGTCGTTTGTTGCCTCCGATTGGATTTGCATCACGCAATACGTACCACACGGAAGGGGTCAATTACCGTGGGGAATACAGCAACAGGCAGAAACAGATCACTCCCCGTCAATCGACAACTCACTCACCCGCTGCTCGGCCTCGTCCAGCCGCGAGAGACAGTCGTTCGCTAGAGCTACACCCTTCTCGTAGGCGTTGAGTGCTTCTTCTAAAGAGGGCGGATCGTCTTCAAGCTGTTCGACGATGTCTTCGAGGCGAGACAGCGTCTCTTCGAACGAGCGGTCGTCGGGGGCAGCGTCGTCGGCGTCAGGCATACAAAGTCGGATTGGTGGGGAGTCTACCGTAATCAGAGGTAGGGCAACGGGACCGGTTTGTCAAGGGCCGTGGCCTGTCTAGATGATCTGAAAACCTCGTACCGGGTGGGCCAGCGGTTGGACGGTCTCGGTGCCGGTGGCTATTCTACAATTCATTCAGACTCTGCCATCACTCGTGTCTTAACCTATGGATCTCGGACTCCAGGATCGCGTCGCCATCGTCACCGGTGCCAGCCAGGGCATCGGAAAATACATCGCCGAAGCGCTCGCTCGCGAGGGCTGCGACATTGCCATCTGTGCCCGAACGGCATCCGACCTGGAGGAGGCGGCCCAGGACATCGAGGACGAGGGGGCGGAGGTGTTGGCCCTGCCGATGGACGTGACCGACGACGGCGAGCCGGAGCGTTTGGTGGCGGAAACCGCTGAGACATTCGGACGCATCGACACGTACGTGGGCAACGTGGGCGGCAACCGGCGCGGCGACTTCGAGGATCTTTCGGACGAGGACTGGGAGGACCTGATCAACCTCAACCTGATGTCGCACGTTCGCGTGAGTCGGGCGGCCATTCCGCACATGCGGGAGGTGGAGGGCGCGTCTATCTGCTACATTTCCTCCATCTTTGGCCGTGAGCTCGGCGGCGCGGGCCTGTCCCTCTACAACACCACCAAGTCCGCCCTCATCAGCGTGAGCAAAGTGATGGCGCAGGAGCTGGCGCCGGAGATTCGCGTGAACAGCGTGGCCCCGGGCTCGATTCGCTTCCCGGGCGGCAGCTGGGATCGCCGGGTGAAGGAAAATCCGGACGAGATGGAGCAGTTCGTGCAGGAAAACATTGCCATCGAGCGGTTTGGGCGGGCCACAGAGGTCGCCGACGCCGTGACGTTCCTCTGCTCCGAGCGGGCGAGCCTCATCACCGGATCGTGCATCAACGTGGACGGCGGGCAGTCCCACTCGCTGATTTAGCGTTTGAACGCGGCGGGCCGAATGTTGGACCGAGAGAGGATCGGGACCGATGCGATTCAGTATAATCGCACGTTCTGTTCTTCTCCTTTCTCCTGAGGCGTTATGGAAGCACTAAAGCTGAAAGCCCGGATTCGTCCGGATGGAACGGTGGACTGGCCCGACCTGCCAACCGATCTCCCTCCGGGGGAAGTAGACGTGCTCGTGTATCCGGTGGAGAGCGCACCTGAAAAGTCAGACGAGACCGAAAAAACGTCTGCGTCTGACTGGCCCCGATTGAAAGGGGGGAGCTGGAAAGGAGAATCGCTGCGGCGGGCCGAGTTCTATGGAGGTGAGGGGCGGTAGGGCCATGAGCGAAGCCGAACACGACCGGTGTCTGGTTGACACGAATGTGCTCGTTTACGCGACCGTTGATGCTGCACCGCTCTGCGACGAGGCCCGTGCCTGGATGGTGCGACTTCAGCAACGGGAAATTCAGCTCTGTGTAACGCCGCAGATCTACCGGGAGTATCTAGTTGTTCTCACCCGGGATCTCGTTTCCGGGCGAGAGTTCAGTCCTGAAGAAGCGCTCGGAGTTCTCTCGGAGCTACATTCATCTCTGGAGGTGTTGCCGACAGGCGAAATGGTGTGGAACGAGCTGGCCGCGCTGGTACG
>JAHENZ010000148.1 GCA_018609755.1 Salinivenus sp.
CTAGGGGCCCGCAGGCGTGTGCTCAAGGACCCACTAGGGGCCCGCAGGCGTGTGCTCAAGGACCCACTGTATGCGCAACGGTGGTAGTCACTTCGATACGTGGGAGCGCGTATTGCACGCGTTTTGCCAAATGTTTATAGTGTAATAATGAATGATCGGTTCAGTAATTTTGAATCGAAGGAGAAGTTGTGTATAATACTTGTGCTTTCAGAGCACCTCACCTTCATCCATTGGCTTATTCCCCCCACCGCCATGGAAAATCCAATTGACCGCACAATCCGCCTGATGGCGCTCGCTGCAGGATTCGTCGGGCTTCTCGTGATCGTCGTCTTCCAGTTTCTGTAAACGAAGGGCAGTCCCCCTCTCTGTCCCCCGCCCGCGCGGCCCGATCCCCAGGAGAAGTGTACGTTCTGTGGAAACTTTGGAGCGGAGCGAACCCTCTGTGAGCAGATCACGTTAGGAGCGTCTGTCAATACCTGCCCTGAACGTTTTCTCCCCAAGCGCTGTCTGCTCTATGGCGGATCTTATCGTTGTTGGCGATCGCGTGCTTATCCAACCGGAAACCGGTGAGGAAAAAACGGATGCCGGCCTCGTCGTCCCTGCTTCCGTTTCCGACCAGGACAACGTCCAAAGCGGAAAGGTCGTGAAGACGGGGCCGGGCTATCTCACCCAAAATCCCGAGTATACGGAAACGGAATCGTGGAAGGAATCGACCACTCCGGTACGGTATCTTCCCCTCCAGGCCAACCCCGGCGATCACGCGTTCTTTCTTCGCAACGAGGCCATTGACCTCCGCTACGACGGCACGCACTATCTGATCGTCCCCCACAAGGCCATTCTTGCGCTTATGCGGGACGACGGGCCTCAGGAGGAGCCCTCAGATACGACGGTGGACGATCTTGAGGATCTCTGGGACGAGGACGAATAGAACGTCCCGTTCCGGATTCTTCTGTGAGAGCGCCCTGCCGGGCTCCGTGACTTTCACCGTGGATTTGGGCGTTTGGAGGGCGGTTTATCTCCTTCCTCCCTCGGCCGAATTCCTGGTCAGCCTGCAATGACTGGTGGGCACTCGTGCAGGAGTTCAGTACACATGCTTCCGCATAGAAGTATCGTTGGGAGCCCGTCAAGTCGAATGCCACGGGCGTACAATTGGCACCGCGCCACAGATTCTCCTGAACGCCCTTACGCTTTTGAAGGGTGACGGGGCCCTCACCCTCATTACTCTGTCTGCGTTGTCCCGGCGGGTCGCTGCCAGTACCAGCGCCCGAGCAACACGAGTGCCCCCACCGCAAGTAGCGAGAGGATGATCCGTCCGTAGGCGCGCAGGTACTCCACCACGAGTGTCCAGTTTTCCCCAACTGCGTACCCGGCATAGCTAATGAGGGCGGTCCACGTCAACGCGCTCACCGTGCACCACCAGAAGGTACGGACCGGAGCGAGTTGGCCGAGCCCTGCCGCGAGCGAAATCACCGACCGGGCCCCACTCAAAAACCGATTGGCGGCAATGACCCCGTAGCCATACTGGTGAATCCAGTTTCTGGCCCGTTCCACCCCGTCGCGCGGCAGCCATCGGTAGCGGTCGGCGTCCAGTACGGTGGGCCCCAATCTATAGCCCAAAGCAAAGACCGTCATGAAGCCCAGTGCCCCCCCCACCGTAGAGAGGAAAATGACAATGCCCAGATGCAATTTTCCGAGCCCCGCCAAATAGCCCCCAAACACGACCACCATGTCTCCCGGAATGGGCGGCGCCACATTTTCGCCATACGCAATGATTAAGACCGTCGCGTAGGCCCACACCGGCGACAGCCCCTGCATCCAGGTAAAAAAGTTAGAGAACCACTCAAGCATTTCAGAATCTGGAGGGCGAGGGGGACGAGCCTGTTCTTAATAATGGATCATCGAGAATCCGCAACAATCGACACGTGAGTACGGTCGGCGCCGGTCCCAAACGGGATTCCCCCCTGCCCGATCAGGCCGGCTGTAGTGTGCACACGGCGTGGGCCTGAGCCCCTTTCTCCTGCCCGATAGCGCCCAACCCTTCGTTGGTCGTGGCTTTGAGGGAGACGCAATCCATAGGCACGCCCAGACTGGACGATACGTTTTCCCGCATCGAGTCGATGTAGGGACGGAGCTTCGGCCGTTCGAGAACGACGGTCGCATCGACGTTGTGTGGAGCGTACTCGGCGTCGCGGACGGACTGTACGACAGATTCCAAGAGCATCAAACTGTCGGCTCCTGCCCAGGCCGGGTCCGAGTCCGGAAAGTGCGTTCCGATGTCGCCAAGGGCCGCCGCTCCGAGCAGTGCGTCGGCAATAGCGTGGAGGAGCACGTCGGCGTCGGAGTGGCCGCTGAGGCCCTTATCATGCGGAACCTCTACCCCTCCCAGAATGAGAGGACGGTCGTCGACCAGGCGGTGCACGTCGTACCCAAAGCCAATTCGCATGGGGAAAAGTGCTCAAGTGCAAGTGCAGGTCATGAGAGGGCGGACGGGCCCTCGGACGTGTGAGACCAGGCATGCCATAAAGACTGGGCCATCTGCCAATCACCAGGGGTCGTGATTTTAAAATTGCGACGACTGCCCTGAACGAGATGCACGTCGCGGTCCTGCCGTTGCACCAGCCCCACGTCGTCGGTCGCAGCCACTCCATCGGTCTCAGCGGCCGCACGGTGAGCATCCTCAAGCCAGGCTCGCCGGAAACCCTGAGGGGTCTGCATGCGGTACAGGCCGCGGCGGGGTACGGTCTCGCCAAACGAGTCGTCGCTGACCTTCCGAAGCGTATCCGCCACCGGCATGGCGAGGGAGGCAGCCCCATGGGTCCGCACCGCCCCAATCACTGATCGCACCTCCTGTGCCTCAACGAAGGGACGCACGGCATCGTGGACGAGCACCACTTCTACGGGCGCAGGCACTGCACGGAGGGCGTGTTGCACAGACTCTTGCCGGGAGTCGCCCCCACTGACCACCGCGGTGAGCTTGCTAAGCCCTTCGGCCTGCAAGCGGTCGCTGACCTCCTGCACGTGATTCTCCGGAACCGCCACGACGAGGTGCCCAACGTCGGAATGCCGCTCAAATACCAGAAGCACCTGCACGAGGAGGGGCCGATCCCCAAGCGTGCGAAACTGCTTACGGGGACCGCCCAAGCGGCTCCCCTCTCCCGCCGCCGGGATCAACACGGCTACTTCGCTGGGATCACCGGTGCCCACTCCGTCAGACATAACTCCACAGGGTCTGTCGTGTGTACAGGGGAAAGAACCCAAAAGAAGACGCGAGTCCCCGGACTACTCAATGAGCATCGCGTCTCCGAAGGAAAAGAGGCGATACTCCTCTTCGAACGCTTGCTCGTAGACCTCGAACGCATAGTCGTACCCCATGAACGCTGAGGCCATCATGTAGAGTGTACTCTCCGGACGGTGGAAATTGGTGATCATTCGATCCGTAATCTTAAAATCGTACTCCGGATAGACGAAGAGATCCGTCCAGCTGTGGTCGGCCTTCAGTGATTCGTCGGCGGAGAGGCTCGACTCGATGGCGCGAACGACCGTGGTGCCGCAGGCCGTAACCGTATTTTCCTCTGACCGTAAGGCCCGATTCACGGCATCCGCCGTCTCTTGCGGGATGATGAACTCCTCAGAGTCCATGCGATGCTTGGTGAGATCCTCGACGTCGACGGGTCGGAACGTTCCACGCCCCACGTGGAGCGTGATCGGCACGACCTCCACTCCCTTTTCCTCCAGCCGGTCCACCAATTCCTCAGTAAAGTGGAGGCCGGCGGTCGGAGCAGCAACCGCCCCTCGATGCTTGGCAAAGATCGTTTGGTACCGATGCCGGTCTTCCTCCTCCGGCTCCCGATCAATGTACGGTGGAAGCGGCGTCTCTCCAATCTCCCGAATTTTTGCGTAGAGCTCTTCGTTCGAGTAATCGAACGAGAAACGGATCGTGCGCCCACGAGAGGTGGTGTTGTCGATGACCTCCGCGGTAAGGTCCTCGTCGAACTCAAGCTTATTTCCGATCCGGATCTTCCGGGCCGGATCGACCATCACGTCCCAGAGCCGACTCTCGGGATTGAGTTCCCGGAGCAGAAAGACCTCAATGTCGGCGCCCGTTTTCTTCTTCTGGCCGTACAGTCGGGCGGGATAGACCTTCGTATTGTTGACGACGAGCACGTCGCCCTCGTTGAAATAATCCGGTAGATTCTTGAAGGTCTCGTGCTCGACTTCCTGCTGCTCCCGATCCACCACCATCAGTCGGCAGGAATCACGGGGCTCAACAGGATACTCAGCGATAAGCTCTTCGGGGTACTCGTAGCTAAACTCCGAACGTTTCATAGACGAACGTCGTAGGGGCGTCGGGTGATGAAAGAAATTCGGTGCTGCGAAGGAGATCCCGCCGGAGTGGCTCGTCTCCCTCAAGTATAAACGGCAGACCCTCTAAACTACATGTCGAAAGCAGATGATCCGCCGGGGTACGTTCTCTACCGTTCCGACACGTTTGGGTGCTTCCGGTCGCGGAAAAGCCACTGCCGTTCCCAGGGGGCCGGAGCCGAGGGCAGTGACAAGGATGGATAAATGGTCAAAGCAAGGACTTCGATCGCCCGTCCAATTCGCGAACCGGGGCGATTATAGTAGGCATCTCCGTCGAGTACAGCTACACGGCCGTCCCGCACCGCGGTCAAATCGCTCCAGCCGGGACGATCAGTCAAATAGTGTAGGTCTCGCTGCGTTTCCTCTACGGAAAAGCCGCAGGGCATACACACCAGAACATCCGGATCTTCCTCTCGCAAGGACGACCAGTCAACCCGCTGGGTCGGCTTCCCTGCGGTCCCCAGTATCGCTCGACCTCCTGCCATTTCCACCACGTCGGGCATCCAATGTCCGGCAATCATGAGCGGCTCCAACCACTCGATACAGGCGACCGACGGCAACGTCTCCGGATCGGTGCGCCGATCGATGCCCAGTTGATCCCTGAGCAGCTGAATGCGCTTTTCGATGTCGCCCACAACCTGCATGGCCGTTTCGAAGTCCCCCATCGTCCGCCCGAGCCGCAGCGCCTCGTCCATAACGTCCTTCAGGCTCTGCGGCTGCATCGAAAACACGGTGGGAGACCCGCCGGTCCACTCCGCAAGCTGATCTTCCAACTCCGGGCGGCTCACCGCGCACACGTCGCACTGGTCCTGCGTGACGATGAGGTCGGGCTTCAACGCCCTTAGCTGCTCCAGATCGACCTCGTACAAGCTCAATCCGTCCTGAATCTGCGACTGCACGGCCTGATCGATGGCGGCCGAGTCGGCCTCCGCGTCGAAGGTGGCAGACGTGACCACAGGGCGATCGTCAACCTCCGGCGGATAGTCACACTCGTGCGACCGGCCCACCAGAGCCTCCGCTCCGCCGAGGGCACAAACCCACTCGGTGGCCGCCGGCAATAGCGAGACGATACGCACGGCAAGCTTTCAATGGTGAGTGTCGAAGTGCGAATTACGAGTGGTCATTCATTGCCCCCTCGTTCACTTACCGGATCGGGGGACGGCGAGTGTGAATGTCCGTTTCCTGCTGCAGGGCGTGCGCCAGCGTGAGGGGCGCGTGATCTCGGTAGAGCGGGCCTATAAGACTGATACTGCCGGGCTGCCGCCGCACGTCGGGGCCTTCCTCCACCGGCCGCAGCGCGTTGGGAACGCACACGCAGGGATGCCCTGTGAGGTTCGTAATGCCGAGGGTGCCGCCCTGGAAACTCGGGCTCGCCAGGACGTCCAAATCCGCCATCACGTCGTGCATCTCCTCCATCAACCGAACCCGCAAGCGGTTCATCTGCATGAACTCGACGCCGGGCACGAAGCGCGCCGTCCGGAAGACGTTCGGCCACGTGTTTTCGCCCTGTCGCACGAGGTCGTCGATGCCGTCGGAGCGCGTGAGTTCGTCGAACGCAGTGGCCGCTTCTACGTCGAGGGTGTTGAGCATCGCCCCGATTGGGAGGTCGGTGGGCATCTCCACTTCCCGCAACTCGATCCCCAGCCCGCGGAGGACCTCAAGCGTTTTTTTGTCGGCCTCCTTGTTGTCGTAGTCCTCTTCAAAGGCCGACGCGACATACCCCACCCGCAGCGTGGAGGGATCGATGGACGGGTCGTACGGGAAGGGCACGTCAACAGACGCCGGATCGCCCGCGTCGGCACCCCGAATGGCGTCAAAGACGAGGGCGCAGTCCTGAGCGGAGCGGGCCAACGGCCCGAGCTTGTCCATCGACCAAGCGAGTGCCATGGCCCCGTCCCGACTCACGGCCCCAAAGGTGGGCCGGTGCCCCGTCACACCGGTGCGCGTCGACGGGGACACGATGGAGCCCAGCGTTTCGGACCCGATGGCAAAGGGCACGCATCCGGCAGAGACGGCCGCTGCGGGACCGGCGGAGGACCCGCTGGATCCCTGGTCGAGATTCCAGGGATTTTTCGTGGTGGCGTCGAACCACACGTCGCCCCACGCAAGTGCTCCGAGCGACAGCTTGGCCACGAGCACGGCCCCCGCGTCGTCCAGCTTTTCCACGACGGTTGCCGTCTCGTCGATGTGCTGGTCCCTGTAGGGCGTAGCGCCCCAGGTCGTTTTGTACCCTTCCACGGCCAGCAAATCCTTTGCACCATACGGCACCCCGTGCAGTGGGCCGCGCCAATTGCCTGCGTCCATCTCGTCGTCGGCCGCCTGGGCCGCCTCCAGGGCGCGCTCTTCCGTGTAGGTAATGACGGCATTGAGGTCGGGATCGTACCGCCGAAGTCGTTCCAGCGCCAGTTCCGTGAGCTCTACGCTCGTCACTTTTCGCGATCGCAACAGATGGGCGAGCTCCGCAATCGACGCAAAGGCCAAGTCCTCATCCGAGTCGGGTCGCTCCAATGTGGGCAAGGACGAGGTTGCTCCGTCTTCCGCCGACGCGACCGAGGGAATCTTGGCGCCGCCGCGGCGGGGGTCGAAGGTAAACGCGGGGGCTCTCTCGTTTGGAATGTCTTGTTCTCGAAGCGCCTCGTACTGGCTCCGATTCTCGTTAAGGTTCTCGACCAACAGTTCCCGCTCCTCGGGCGTCAGCGAGAGGCCGGCAATCGTCTCGGCGGCGGCAATGTGATCGGTCGTCACCTCCTCCTCATCTGCCTCAACGACCTTCGTGTAAAGCACCCCGGGAAAGACTCCGGTCAATCCCAGGCTCGTACAAGCCTCAACGAATTGGCGACGATCCATGAATGTGGTGGGGGATGTAGTGAAGCAAGAACAGAACGGATTGAGGGAGCTTATACGATCGGCCTAACGGAACGACACGTGCTGTTGCTTGCACCGCAACAATACCCCGGTCGTCCACGCCGGTCTCTCATGATTACTCCCGCCCTCTCGAATTCACCGGACGCTTTATAGGTCACAAATTAATGGGAGGAAATCCCAAGAGGCCAGCGTTCCAATACGCACGATCGTGGGGCCAACCCGTTAGTGATATTCTTTTGCGGTGAGGTCGTCGTTGATCCTCACTCCCCTCCCGGTGCCTCTTTCTCCGGCCTACTAAAGACTCAGTCGATTCGTCGTTGCAGAGGAGCGGGGATGGGGAAAAACGACCAACGCCCAGTGGGCTAACCGATTCCAAGCAGCCCTGTGTAAACGGTAGAGCACGGCCTGCACAGGCCCGTGCAGTCGAGCCGGTAGAGCAGTCAAGCGCGCGGCCTGCGGACCTCTCCATACACAACAGCCCGAAGGGACTTCAAGTGATAACTCGAGAATTATGGACGGTGCTTTTACAGACTTCAGACTGCAGGGAAGGCCCGGTACGAGGTGCACTTCTTGATTTCCCCACCCTTGTTCTTGATCGCACGAAAGAACGTTCACGAACAACGATCCTGGACAACGAATTTGCCACGACCGAACGGCCCCGTTGTCTGAGGTCGCACGAGCCAGCGGCAACCTCAGGAAGACGGGTGGTGGCGCCCCCACATTTCCGGAAGAGACACCGAACAGGGTGGTGAGAACAGTGCCCTACGTGTCATCCTCCCACTGTTGGGCCATGCGGCGCACTCCGTCCAGGTGTTCCTTCATGCGCTCCCGGGCGAGCTCAGGGTCACCTTCCCGAATGGCCTCCAGAATCTCAAGATGATCGGCATGATCCTCCTCCCGCGATCCGTGGATGTCGAGAAGCATCCGCTGCTCTTTTTCGAAAAGATTGGCCAGTACCTCCAGAACCTGCGCCATGACCATATTGCCGGAGGCGACAGCGATCTCTCGATGAAAGGCCATATTGACCTCCGTGAGATACGCGTCGTCGGCCATGTGTTCTCCGGCCGCCTCCAATAACTCCTCAAGTCGCTCCAGCTGTTCGTCCGACGCATTTCGCGCGGCACCCGCAGCAGACTCCAACTCGATCGGAATCCGCGCTTCGATCAGATCGAGCATCATGTCCTTCGAGACCTCTCCCGCAAAAATCGGGTTGGACATCAACAGCACGTCCTGATCGTTCTTCACATAGACGCCCGACCCGTGCTTGATTTCGACAGTCCCAAGAACTTCCAGTTTCTTCAGGGCTTCTCGAAGGGTCGGATGCCCCACTTCAAATCGGCTCGCCATGTCACTGATCGACGGCAGGCGATCTCCGGGTTCATACGTCCCTTCGCGGATCATCTCAGCAACACGCTGAGCAACCTCGTCGGCGAGAGTCGATTTTGCAACAGCTCCAAATTTTCGGCTCATTCTTCTGTTATCCCGTGTCGTGAAAAGGTGTAGACTTCAAAATTCGTGGCCCTAGTAGTCGTCAGACCTCTTTCTTTGAGTAGATGCCTCTCCCGTTGGCGTAGGGCTCGTTCCGCCCAGCCCCCAATGTCCCCCTACATCCAGGTGGGTGACTGAACCTGCCGATATCGCTTCCTCGAATGGGAATCATTCTCAAAAGTATATTCCAGCTCCTAAGGATCGGTATGCATTTAATTGCTTCGGTCAGAATAGAACGTCCGTCATGAGGCGCGCCTCGTGACTCTTTCGTTCCGAAACCCTCTTAACAAAGTGCACAACTATCCTCGGTATCTGGGATTAGGGTTTTGAACGTTCCCCCCCCCTCTCTGCTCTGCGGAGCAACACTCACAGGAAGTGATTACCCTCGGTTTCCCCACTCCGTCGCAGTGTAATCTCCTAAAGAGCAAATTATTTTACAAAAACGCGGTCATTCTAGCCTTTAAATGCCAGGGGCATAGGGAAATTCCAGACTTTTATAGTGCTCGAGGCTATGGGGAGGCTTTGGATACCGATCGGGAATCGGCCGTTGGGAAAACGTTTGGAAATACTGGAGGCACGCGTTCCGCCACCATTTCGCCTCTTGTTCCTGGATCTCCAGCATCGTCTCCGTTTGCGAGTATCGCTGGTCGTCGATCATTCCTTCCAGCCGAGCCCACTCCTCCTGCATCCACTGCACGGTGTCGACCCCAGCGTTATATCGGTATACGAGTTCGTTCCAGAGGGTGCGCCCGGAGTCCATCTGGTAGTCCCAGGGCAAATGATGGAACCATAGCAGGTACTTGTCGGGGATGCTGTCAAGGTTGTCAAATTTCTCCTTGACGGGTGGATAATATTGACTTACGGCATTAGAGCCGGAAGTGGACCGATCGAATCCGATGCCGGCAGAGTCCGCGCGGTGGTAGTACACAGAGGTCCAGTCCTCCCGCCCCACGTCCTCCACGTCAATCCACGGGGCCGGACCGTAATGGTGATCCGCCCCCATCATGTGATGCAGGCCCAACGGCGTCATGTAGTTCACTGCCGCCTGCCGGGAGGCCATCATCATCTCCGTCACAGGCTGGATGAAAGTGGTATCGTTCGTAAAGGTTCGGCGAATCCATTCGCGAGCAATCGGTTCCGCCCCAGCATGGGGATCCCAGGCGAGTTTCCCAAAAACGTACCAGTTGGCCTGGTTGAAGTGGGAGCCTGACCAGTCGCGGCTGGTGCCGATGTTGGAAACGCCCGCCATCCCGGTGAACTCATAGTCGTGAAGCGACCCATCGACGACCGTCGCCACAGTAGAGCCTTCTCCCTTTGCGTACGTGTCGGCCCCGAGCACCTCTTCAAAAAGCGGTCCGAGATATACGAGATGCGTCTCGAAGCCCAAATATTCTTTGGTAATTTGAAACTCCATCATGAGGGGCGTCTCCGGCATGGCCCCGAACAACGGATGGAATGGCTCGCGGGGCTGAAAATCAATAGGCCCGTTTTTCACCTGCACCATCACGTTGTCCCGAAATTCGCCGTCCAGCGGCGTAAACTCGTTGTACGCCTGCTTGGCTCGATCTTCAGGGACCTCATTGCTGTAGACGAATGCCCGCCACATTACCATGCCGTCGTGCGGAGCAAGAGCCTCCGCCAACATGTTTGCCCCTTCGGCGTGCGACCGGCCGAAGTCTTGTGGCCCCGGCTGTCCCTCCGAGTTGGCCTTCACCAGAAATCCCCCAAAGTCGGGAATCTTCTCGTAGATCTCGTCAACCTTGTCCTGCCACCATTGCCGCACCTTCGGATTGAGCGGATCGGAGGTCTCCAATCCCCCAATTTCTTGCGGCGCACTGAATCGTGCGGTGAGGTACACCTGGATTCCGTAAGGGCGAAAGACCTCCGCCAGCGCCGCCACCTTCTCAATGTAGCGCGGCCGCAAGACGGTCGCATCCGCATTTACATTGGTGAGCACCGTGCCGTTGATGCCGAGAGAGGCATTGGCCCGAGCGTAGTCAGTGTACCGTTGTTTCTTGTACTCTGGGAGTTTCCACCAGTCCCAAATCGAAAAGCCTGCATATCCGCGTTCCACGGTGCGGTCCAAATTGTCCCAGTGATTCAGGACCCGGTGCTCCACGTTCGGCGCATCCGCCACGTCAAGATCCTGCACGGACGCGTGTGTCTGTAGCCTCTTCAAGAGTCGAAAGACTCCGTACAGCGCCCCGATCTCTTGATTGGCTGCAATGACCGTCTGCGGATGTCCATCGACAGTCATCGAGCGCAGCACGAAGCCTTCGGGACCGATCCGGTTCAGCGCGCCGTCTAGCCCCAATTCCGCAATGCGATCCGATTGTGCCGGCGTGCCAACCAGTATCGTGTGAGACTGAGGAGCCTGAACGCTCGGGACATCGGTGTCCAACAACCCTTCGAGGCCGCGTCGGAGTTCTCGACGGGCAACGTTCAGAGTCGCCGTACTTCCGGCAACGTGGAGGGACGAAAACGCCTTTCGGTACACCTGCAATTTTTCGGCGTCCGAGATTCGGTCATACCGGAGCCAAAGGCGGTATCCGTCCTCCCCATGTACGGGAGGCGCTGCGACGGCAACCACCGCGAGAAGGAGGCAGAGATGCCCCCACGATCGGAGCGAAGACATAACCATTGATGATCGAACAATCGGGAAAGTGATACCAAAATAATGGAACCGTTTCCGAATACGTCGAACGGAAAACGGACACACCACATCAAATCACTGTGAATGAGGGGAAACTGCTCGCACTGAAATCGCTTTTCTTGCACATTGATATTATGAATAATTGAATTGAGGTGCCAATTTCGCCTGTTTCGGCGTTCCTGCGTCCGCATTCGTCTGCCATGATTCCGTTTTTCTAAGCCGTCTATCTTCCCCCCTACGCCCCGTTTCTCGTTCCGGAGGGAGCCCCTTTGCGGACGTGCGGCCTCTCTTTTTCCAGTTTCACCCCCTCCCTCGATGATTGATGCTCTCCCCACGTTCTCCCCACGGCCTCTTTCCCGACTCCTTACGTTGCTACTGGTGACGACCGCGCTTCTGGTCGGCTATCAATCGAAACGTGGGTCTGCGTCCGTCGTCGATCCCCCCAGCCTCCAAACCGTCTTCGCAGATGCGTTCCGAATGGGCGCTGCTCTGAACCCCTCCCAGTTTACGCAGCGCGCCGAGGCAGAAGCCGCGATCGCCCAGCGCCACTTCAACACCATTACGGCAGAGAACAGCATGAAGTGGGAGCGCATCCATCCCGAGCCAGGCTCCTACGATTTCGAACTCGCGGACCAGTTCGTTGAGTTCGGAGCAGAAAACGGCATGTTCATCGTCGGACACACGCTCGTGTGGCACAGCCAGACGCCCGACTGGGTCTTCGAGGACGAAAACGGCGATCCTGTGAGCCGGGATACGCTCCTGCAGCGAATGCGCGATCACATCTTCACGGTCGTCAATCGCTACGGAGATCGGGTGGAGGCCTGGGACGTGGTAAACGAGGCCGTCAACGACGATGGGACGCTCCGCGAGTCTCCCTGGCTCAAGATTATCGGGGAGGACTACATCGCAAAGGCCTTCCAGTACGCTCGCGAGGCCGATCCCGACGCCGAGCTCTACTATAATGACTACTCCCTCACGAACCCCTCCAAGCGCGCCGGGACGGTGAAGATGATCGAGCGCCTACAGTCGCAGGGCGTGCCCATTACCGGCGTGGGCCTTCAGAGCCATCACGCGATGGACTACCCCACCCTCGCCCAGCAGGACTCCGCGATCACGGACTTTGCGGAGTTGGGCATTGACGTGATGATTACCGAGTTCGACATTGCCGTCCTCCCCCGCCCGGATGACATCCAGGGCGCCGAGATCAGTGCGCGGGCCGAGGGGGGCGAAGAGCTCAACCCGTACCCGAATGCCCTCCCCGACTCGATGCAGCAGGCCCTCGCCCAGCGCTACGCGGACTTCTTTGAGGTCTACCTCAAACATCGAGAGGCCATCAACCGCGTCACATTCTGGGGCGTGACGGACGCCGACTCGTGGCTCAACGATTGGCCCATCCCCGACCGCACGAGCTACCCCCTCCTCTTCGGTCGCGATAATGAACCGAAGCCGGCCTTCGACGCAGTCGTCCAGACGGCCCGCGAGGCCGAGGTGTGGTCCCCCTCTGATGCAGAGGAATGACCCTGCGACTGCTCACTCCCCCTTGCAGAACCTCCTGTCATCCGTGTCCCGTCTTTGCGTCTTTTCCATTCTGGCCCTCGGTCTCTTTCTTTCGACCGTTCCTGCGCAAGCGCAGAATTCGGGAGGAGAACCTGCGTACCTCGACGAAACACTGCCCACCGAGCAGCGGGTGGACGATCTGCTTTCCCGCATGACGCTGGAGGAGAAGGTGGCGCAGATGCTGAGCCTCCACCAGGCAAAGGCGACCTTCACGAATGACGACGGCGAGTTTGATCCGCAAAACCCGAATCGGTGGTTCGAGGGGGGCGTTGGCCGCATCGAGCGGCCCCAGGAAAATCATTCGGCCCGCGAAGAGGCCGAGTACACGAACGCGATCCAGCGATGGGTGAAGGAGAATACGCGACTCGGCATCCCCGTCCTCTTCCACGAGGAAGGGCTGCACGGCGTCATGGCCGACCAGTCCACTAGCTTCCCGATTCCGCTCGCAATGGCCAGCAGCTGGAATCCGGGGCTCGTCGAAGACATGTACGGCGTGGTGGCGGAAGACATGCGGGCGCGAGGCGCGCACCAGGCGCTCTCGCCGGTCGTGGACGTGGCGCGCGACTCGCGCTGGGGACGCACCGAGGAAACGTTCGGCGAGGATCCGTACCTCACGACCCGGCTCAGCGTGGCGTCGGTAAAGGGCCTGCAGGGGGATGCGACGTTCGACGAGAAGCGACACGTCATCGCGACGCTCAAGCACATGACGGGCCACGGTCAGCCGCAGTCCGGCATCAACGTCGCCCCGGCCACGTTTTCCGAGCGCAACCTGCGGGAGATCTTCTTCCCGCCCTTCGAGGCCGCCATTGAAGAAGCCGACGCACTCAGCGTGATGGCGTCCTACAACGAAATCGGCGGGGTGCCGTCGCACACGAATCGGTGGATGCTCCACGACGTGCTGCGTGAGGAGTGGGGCTTCGATGGCGTAGTGGTCTCCGATTGGACGGCCATCTCTCAACTGATCACTGAGCATCACGTGGCCGGCGACACCGCCGAGGCGGCCCGGCAGGCCCTCGACGCGACCGTCGACATTGATCTGCCGGACGGCAATTCGTATCCGACCCTCTTCGAGCAAGTACGAGAGGGAAAGGTTTCGGAAGCGGCCATCGACCGCGCGGTGCGGCGACTGCTCCGGGCCAAGTTTCAACTCGGGCTCTTCGAGGATCCGTACGTGGAGCCCGACCGTGCCGCGGCCACCGCCGGGGCTGAGAGTCAGCGGGACCTTGCGCTGGAGGCCGCCCAGCAGGGCATCACGCTCCTCAAGAACGAGGCCGACCTCCTGCCGCTGAACGGCGATCAGTACGACGACGTGGCGGTGATCGGCCCGCACGCTGCTGAAGTTCTGCTCGGGGGATACGCCAGCCGACCCCGGCACACGGTGAGCATTTACGACGGCGTCCAGCAGCAACTCGGGAATGATGTGAACGTGGAGTACGCAGAGGGCGTCCGTATCACCGAAGACTCCGTCTTCACCGACGACCCACAGCCGCATGTAGGAGGAGAGCGTTCGCGGGCTCGCAACAGTGCCCACACGGTCGTCCGGACCGACTCCGCCGCCAATGAGGAGCGCATTCAGGACGCCGTGGGGCTCGCCCGGCAGAGCGACCTCGCCATCGTGGTCGTCGGCGGCAACGAGCACACTGCTCGTGAAGGGTACGAAACCTATCACTTGGGCGATCGCACGGCGCTCGACATGGTGGGCCGCCAGGAAGAGTTGGTTCGCGCCGTGCAGGGCACCGGCACGACGACCGTCACCGTACTGAATCATGGCCGCCCGGCCGCCATCCCCGAGCTGGTGGAAGACGTGCCCGCTCTCTTGGAGACGTGGTACCTGGGTCAGGAAACCGGGACCGCCGTTGCGGACGCGATCTTCGGGGAAATCAATCCGAGCGGCCACCTGCCGGTGACGATCCCGCGCAACGTGGGCCAGCTGCCCCTCTTCTACAACCACAAGCCGTCGGCCCTGCGCGGCTACCTCTTCGGCTCCACTGAGGCCCTCTTTCCCTTCGGCCACGGCCTCTCGTACACGTCGTTTGAGTACGAGAACCTGCAATTGGAGACGGCCGAGATCGGCCCGCAGGGCTCGACCACGGCGACCGTCGAGGTGACCAACACCGGCGCCCGGGCCGGCAGCGACGTGGTGCAGCTCTATCTCCACGACCGGGTGAGTTCGGTGACGCGGCCGGTGAAGGAGCTGCGCGGTTTCGAACGGGTGACCCTTGCCCCCGGCGAAACGACGACGGTTTCTTTTGACATCGGGCCGGACGACCTCTCATTTTATGGAGAACGAATGAAGGAGATCGTCGAGCCGGGCCGCTTCGACCTCATGGTCGGCCACAGTGCCACAGACGTTGGGGCGACGACTACACTTGAGGTCGTCGAGAGATAGACTAGCACCCAAGAGTACAACCGACATCATTCTGCGCCTCCGGCGTTCCAGGAAGCGTTTTCCCCTTGTTCCGTTTCATCCAACTACGCAATCTTATGCGTCCCATTCGCTTCTCTTTTTTTATTGCCCTCGGCGTGCTGTTACTTGCCAGCCCCACGCAGGCGCAAAACCAGTCCGATGAACCGGCCTACCTTGACGAAACGCTGCCCATCAAACAGCGCGTGGACGACCTGCTCTCCCGCATGACGCTGGAGGAAAAGGTGGCGCAGATGCTGAGCATCCACCAGGAAAAGTCCACGTTCACAAATGAGGACGGAGAGTTCGATCCACAAGATCCGACACGCTGGTTCGAGGTCGGCATCGGCCGCATCGAGCGCCCGAACGAAGGGCACACGGCCCGCGAAACCGCCGAGTACACGAACGCCATTCAGCGGTGGGTACAGGAAAATACGCGCCTGGGCATCCCCGTCCTCTTCCACGAAGAGGGCCTTCACGGGGTGCAGGCCGAGCAGTCGACCAGCTTTCCCATCCCGATGGCGATGGCCAGCAGCTGGAATCCGAGCCTCGTGCGAGACATCTACGAGGTCGTGGCGAAGGACGTCCACGCCCGGGGATCGAAGCAGGTGCTCACGCCGGTGGTGGACGTGGCGCGAGAGCCGCGCTGGGGCCGTATCGAGGAAACGTTCGGCGAGGACCCGTACCTTACCTCTCGCTTCAGCGTGGCGGCCGTGAAGGGATTTCAGGGCGACGCCACGTTTGATGACAACGACCACGTCATTGCGACGCTCAAACACATGACGGGCCACGGCCAGCCGCAGTCCGGCACCAACATCGGCCCAGCCTCCTTCGGTGAGCGGAACCTCCGGGAGATCTTCTTCCCCCCCTTCGAAGCTGCGATCAAAGAGGCTGGCGCGCTCAGCGTGATGGCGTCCTACAACGAGATCGGCGGCGTGCCGTCGCACACGAATCGATGGATGCTGCACGACGTGCTGCGCGAGGAGTGGGGCTTTGACGACGTGATCGTCTCCGACTGGTTCGCGATCTACGAGCTCATCTCGCGCCACAGCGTCGCAAAAGACACCGCCGACGCCGCCCGCCAAGCGCTCGACGCCACCGTCGACATCGACCTGCCGGACGGTCAGGCCTACCCCACGCTCCTGGAGCAAGTACAGGAAGGCAAGGTGTCGGAAGCAGCCATTGATCAGGCCGTGCGGCGATTGCTTCGCGCCAAGTTCCAGGTCGGCCTCTTCGAGGACCCGTACGTGGAGCCCGACAGTGCCGCAGCAATCGCGGGTGCCGAAAGCCAGCGGGATCTGGCACTGGAGGCCGCCCAGCAGGGCATCACGCTCCTCAAGAACGAGAACGACCTCCTGCCGCTGAACGCCGACGAGTACGAAAGTATCGCCGTCATCGGCCCGCACGCCGCCGAGACGCAGCTCGGGGGCTATTCGGGCGTGCCTCGCTACACCGTGAGCATCCTCGAAGGCGTGCAGCAGCAGGTCGGCGACGACGTGAACGTGGAGTACGCCGAAGGCGTCCGCATCACCGAAGACTCCGTCTTCACCGACGAGCAACAGCCGCACATGGGCGGCACCCGATCGTACGACCGTTGGACGACCGACAAGGTGGTCAGGGCGGATTCTGCGTCCAACGACAAGCGCATTCAAGAGGCCGTGGAGCTCGCCCGGGAGAGCGATCTCGTGATTGTCGCCGTCGGCGGCAATGCACAAACCTCTCGTGAGGCCTATCTCGACACGCACTTGGGGGACCGCACCTCACTCGACCTCGTGGGCCAACAGGAAGAGTTGGTGCGTGCCCTTCAGAACACCGGCACGACCACAGTCACATTCCTCAATCACGGCCGTCCCGCCGCCATCCCCGAGCTCGTGAAGGACGTGCCGGCCCTTCTTGACGGCTGGTACCTCGGGCAGGAGACCGGACATGCCGTCGCCGACGCGATCTTCGGCGACATCAATCCGAGCGGCCACCTCCCCATCACGATTCCACGCAACGTGGGCCAGGTGCCGCGCTTCTACAACCACAAGCCCTCGGCCCTCCGCGGGTACCTCTTCGACTCTACGGAGCCGCTGTTCCACTTTGGACACGGACTCTCGTACACGTCGTTTGAGTACAGCAACCTGCAGCTGGAGAACGACGAAATCGGCCACCGCGGTAGCACCACCGCAACCGTTGAGGTGACCAACACCGGCGACCGCACGGGCACCGACGTGGTGCAGATGTACCTCCGCGATCGGGTGAGCTCGGTGACGCGCCCGGTAAAGGAGTTGCGCGGCTTTGAGCGCGTGACGCTGGAGCCCGGTGAGTCGACCACGGTGACCTTCGAACTGGGGCCGGACGACCTCTCCTTCTGGAGCGTCGACATGGAGGAGATTGTAGAGCCCGGAATGTTCAACATCATGGTGGGACATAGCTCCAACGACATCGCACAGTCAGTTGAGTTGGAGGTCGTGGAGAAGTAGGCCTCCGAACCTGTGTGTTCGTTTGACGGACACAACATGATCGTTGATGTTACGGGGGAGGCCTCAATCCACGGGGTCTCCCCTCCGATTTCGGTGAGGGCTTTTTCCCCACGCCCCCTCGAACCCAATTTTATCTCCCTCATGGCTCGAAGACGGCTCGCCGTCCTCCTCTCCCTCCTGCTTGTCGCCCCCTTCACCGCCTGCAACGGTCCGTCGGCCTCGGATCCGACGCACACCTGGTCGGACGAATATGCGCAACAGATGCGCCTCTGGTACGACGAGCCCGCAAATGAGTGGGTGGAGGCGCTGCCAGTGGGCAACGGACGACTCGGGGCGATGGTCTTCGGTCGAATGGGCACGGAGCGTATTCAGATCAATGAGGAGTCGGTCTGGGCCGGGCACCAGATGAATGACAACAATCCGGAAGCGCTCGAAAACCTGGACCAGATTCGACAGCTGATCTTCGACGGGGAGAATACAGCAGCCTTCGAGGAAGCCACGGACCATCTCCTCGCAACGCCCCCGAGCATCCGCTCCTACCAGACCCTCATGGACCTGACGCTCGATGGGCCAAGTGGGGATACAGCGGCCTACGAGCGGAGGCTAGCCCTGGAGACGGGCATTGCCACGACGACGTTCTCACGTAATGGCGTCGAGCATCGTCGGGAGGTGTTCGCCTCGGCGCCCGACGACGCGGTTGTGGTGCGGTGGACGGCTGATGCCCCTGGGCAAATCACAACGGACGTAGCCCTCTCCCGCTCGGAGGATGCCTCCGTGCAGTCGCTCTCGGACACGGAGCTCCTGCTCGACGGGCGCATCCAGTACGAAGCCAACGAGGGACAAGGCCCCGGCGGCACGGGGATCCACTTTGCCGGACGCCTCCAAGCCCGGGTCGAAAACGGCACCGTGCAGGCCGATAGCAGCGAGCTCCACGTTGAGAACGCCGATGCCCTCACGCTCCTAATCACCGGCGCCACGGACTACGACCGCAGCAGGCTCCGCATCGATTCGACGAAGGACCCAGTGGACGAGACGGCTTCAATCCTTGATGACGTTGCTTCAGCCTCCTATGCCGACCTCCGGCAACGCCACGTCGAAGATCATGCCCCTCGGATGGGTCGGGTCGCACTCGATCTCACGAAGGAACCCATCGATTCTTTCGCCACCGATCAACGGCTTCAACGGGTCAAGGACGGGGCCGTGGATCCGCATTTGACGGAGCTCTACTTTCAGTATGGTCGCTATCTGCTGCTGGGCAGTTCGCGGGCACCCGGCGTGCTCCCCGCCAACCTGCAGGGCCTCTGGAACGAGCATTTGGAGGCGCCCTGGCAGAGCGACTACCACGTGAACATCAACCTCCAGATGAACTACTGGCCCGCGGAGGTGACGAACCTGCCGGAGACGGTGCCGCCACTCGCGGGCTTCTTCGATGCCCTCCGCACTCCCGGCCAAACCACCGCGGAGGAGATGTACGGGGCCGACGGATGGGCGATGCACCACAACACCGACATGTTCGGCCGCACGGGCCTCCACGATGGCATCCAGTGGGGCACGTTCCCCCTTGGCGGCGCGTGGATGACCTTTCCCATCTGGCGCCACTACCGCTACAACCCTGACCGAAAGTACCTCCGCGAAACCGCGTATCCGATTCTGAAAGGCTCGGCCCAGTTCGTGGTGGATTTTTTGGTGGAAGGGCCGGACGGGCATCTCGTGACCGCCCCCTCCTACTCGCCCGAAAACGCGTTTATCGACCCCAAGACGGGCGATGAGATGCAGCTGACCTACGCCCCCACGATGGACGTGCAGATTATCCAGGAGCTGTTCCAGAACACAATCCGCGCCGCCGAAATCCTGGAGACCGACGCCGCCCTTCGCGACACGCTGCAGGCGACGCTCGACCGCCTGCCACCCGTCCGTGTCGGCGAAAACGGCACCATCATGGAGTGGATCAAGGACTATGAGGAGGCAAATCCGGGACACCGGCACATTTCCCACCTGCTGGGGCTGCACCCCGGCACCACAATCACACCGAACACACCGAAACTATACGACGCTGCAGAGAAGACGATTGACCGGCGGTTGGAACATGGAGGCGGCCACACCGGCTGGAGTCGTGCTTGGATTGTCAATTTCTTCGCTCGTCTGCACAACGGCGCGACGACGCACAAGAATCTGCTGGCCCTCTACCGCCGGTCCACGCTCCCGAACCTCTTCGACACGCACCCGCCCTTCCAGATCGACGGCAACTTTGGCGGCACGGCGGGCATCGCCGAGATGTTGATCCAGAGCCACACCGGCACGATCCGCCTCCTCCCCGCCCTACCGGACACATGGTCTGAGGGAGAGGTTTCGGGACTGCGCGCCACCGGGGGCTTCACCGTCGACCTGTCCTGGAGTAACGGCACGCTCGACCAAGCCCGCATTACCTCCCACGAAGGTCGCCACCTCCAACTCCACGCCCCGCAAACCCTCACCGTTTGGAAAAACGGCAATCCGATGTCCGTCGACCGTTCTGAGAATCAGCTTTCATTCGATACCAAGCCGGGCTCGACATACGTGGTGCAACCAGAATAGCCCCCCGGCCAGTTTTGCATCCAGAAACTCGAGCTCTACCGCTTTTGAGATTGCCGGTGTCCGTTAAAATCTGCCAGGGGTACTCCGACACTGTTGGAGTCATCCCACGCGACGGTCGGCCGTCAATCGAAACAGTGCGCACCTTATTACAGCCTATTGCTTCCAGGGGTGCTGGAACGCCTCCGATGACGACGACTTGTGAACTCCGCAAACGACATTCACGGTTCTGATACGAAATCAACGAACAGTAAAATATGAAGTACCGAACACTCGGAAGCATTGGCTGGGACGTCTCGGCCGTCAGTTTCGGCGCTTGGGCCATTGGCGGAAGCTGGGGCGACGTGGACGACAGTGAGTCGCTACAGGCCCTGGAAACCGCGGTCGAGGAAGGCGTCAACTTCTTCGACACCGCCGACGTCTACGGGGATGGGCGCAGTGAACAACTCCTCGCCCAACTCTACCGCGACTACGACGACATTCGCGTCGCGACGAAGGCCGGGCGCCGCCTCGACCCACACACAGCGGAGGGCTATAATCGGGAAAATCTGACAGCGTTTATTGATCGAAGCCTTGAGAACCTGGACCGGGATGCCCTCGACCTCGTCCAGCTCCACTGCCCACCCACCGAGGTCTACTATCAGCCCGAGGTCTTTCAGGTACTCGACGACCTGAAGGCCCAGGGAAAGATCAAGCACTACGGCGTCAGTGTAGAGAAGGTGGAAGAAGCGCTGAAGGCCATCGAATACCCGGGCGTCGAGACCGTCCAGATCATCTTCAACATGTTCCGCCAGCGCCCGGCCGAGCTCTTCTTCGAGGAAGCGAAGACGCGCGACGTGGGTATCCTGGCCCGCGTGCCGCTCGCCTCGGGGCTGCTGACGGGCAAATACGGCGCCGACGCCACCTTTCCGGAGAACGACCACAGAAACTTTAACCGCAACGGCGAGGCCTTCGACGTGGGCGAGACCTTTGCCGGGGTCGACGTACAGCAGGGCGTCAAGGCGGTTCGGGAGCTTGAAGACGTGAAGCCCGACGGCATGACGATGGCCCAGTTCGCCCTCCGCTGGATCCTGATGCACGACGCCGTGAGCTGCACAATTCCCGGTGCCAAGAACGCAAAACAGGCCGCCGAGAACGCTCGGGCCGCCGACCTCCCGCCCCTCACCGACGAGACGATGGACGCCGTAGCGGACGTCTACGATGAGTATATCCGCGAGAGCGTCCACCACCGGTGGTAGCCCCCCGTTTCAGATAGACCGTAAAGGCGTCCCGCGGGGCGCCTCAACGCCCTCCCTAAGATATTCCTTTTCCAGCAACGATGCTTCTCGGATACGACATTGGCAGTTCGGCCATCAAGGCCGCTCTCCTCAACACCGACACCGGCGAGGTCATAGCCTCCGCCCGCTCGCCCTCCGACGTGGAGATGACGATGGAAGCCCCGCAGCCCGGCTGGGCCGAACAGCCCCCCTCGCGATGGTGGCGCCACATTCAGAACGCCACCGATGCCCTCCACGATAAGACGACGATCTCCCCGAACGACGTCGAGGCCATCGGGATTACCTACCAGATGCACGGCCTCGTCCTCGTGGACGACGCTCACGAAGTGCTTCGCCCCTCCATCATCTGGTGCGATAGCCGCGCCGTGGACATTGGCCGCGAAGCCTTCGAGGCGCTGGGCCGCGAGTGGTGCCTCCAGCACCTGCTCAACAGCCCCGGCAACTTCACTGCCTCGAAACTCGCCTGGGTCAAGCGCAACGAGCCGGACATCTACGACCGCATCCACAAGGCCATGCTGCCGGGCGACTACGTGGCGTTCAAGCTGACGGGCGACATCCGCACGACACCCTCCGGCCTCTCCGAAGGGACGCTGTGGGACGTGAAAGACGACGCCCTCGCCACCGAGGTGCTCGACCACTACGACCTCGACCGGGATCTGTGGCCGGAGGTCGTGCCTACCTTCTCTGAGCAGGGCCACCTTTCCCGCTCGGCCGCCGACACGCTGGGTCTTTCTCCCGGCATTCCGGTGACCTACCGCGCAGGGGATCAGCCCAACAATGCGTTCTCCCTCAACGCCTTGGAGCCGGGCGACGTGGCCGCCACCGCCGGCACCTCCGGCGTCGTGTACGGCGTGGACGACACGCCCCGCTACGACGAGCAATCGCGCGTGAATACGTTCCTGCACGTCAACCACGAGCCGGGGACGCAGTCGCGCTACGGCACGCTCATGTGCGTGAACGGCACCGGCATTCTGAACCGCTGGCTCCACGACAACTTCGGTGTAGACGGCGACCTCTCGTACGAAGACATGAACGAGGAAGCCGCTCAGGCACCGGTGGGAGCGGAAGGCGTCTCGGTGCTCCCCTTCGGCAACGGCGCGGAGCGCACGCTCGACAACCAGGACCCCGGCGCCTCCTTCCACGGCCTCAACTTTAACGTGCACGACCGCTCCCACCTGCTGCGGGCGTCCCAGGAAGGGATCGTCTTTGCCCTCCGCTACGGCATCGACATCATGACGGACATGGGATTGCCGGTGGATACCGTTCGCGCGGGACACGCCAATATGTTCATGAGTCCCCTCTTCCGCGAGACGTTTGCGACCATAACGGACACGACGGTGGAACTCATTGAAACGGACGGCGCGGAAGGGGCAGCACGGGGGGCCGGTGTGGGCGCTGGGGTGTACGACGCTCGCGAGGACGCTTTTGAGGGCCTCGAACGGATCGACACCGTGGAGCCCAGCCCGGGAAAGGCCGATGCATATCGGAAGGCCTATCAGCGGTGGCGCTCCCTTCTGGACCACGAACTGGCCGCCCTGTCGGAAGGGTAAACCTCCTGCAGCTCAATCGATTCTGAAGAAGATTCGGGCGGTGCGCTTGACTCGTACGCGCACCGCCCTTTTCTTTTTAGTGATCAAATGACTTTCTCTATGGATCCCCACCAATCTATGCGACGGCTTTCCTCCCGCCGAGCCTTTTCTTTTCCGCTGCGCATACTGGCGGGCCTCGTCTTCCTGCTTGCTGGAACCGTTTCCAGCTTGACGGTTCTCGAGGTAGAGGCACAGGACTCGCCCTCATACGTCGTGACGGAGGACGGCCCCAACCGTTTTCCCCTCTCAATGCAGGGCAATCCGGCACCTCTTTACGTGAGTGGCGACGACCATAAGGGCGTCCTTCGCACCGCCAACGATCTCCAGGCCGACCTGAAGGAAGTCACCGGCACGGCCCCGTCGCTCTCCACGCAGGACGTGCCGTCGGCCAATCAGGTCGTTCTCATCGGCACGTTCGGGAAAAGCCCACTGATCGATCGGCTGGTGACCGAACAAAAGATCAACCCGGCGGGGGTTGCCGGACGGTGGGAAGCATTCCTGACACAGGTGGTGGAGGACCCGTTGCCCGGCGTCGAGCAAGCACTCGTCATCGCCGGCAGCGACAAGCGCGGCACGATTTACGGCATGTATGATCTCGCGGAGGAGATCGGCGTCTCCCCCTGGAAGTGGTGGGCCGACGTGCCGGTGAAGCAGCAGGCCAATCTCCACGTGCTGCCGAATCGCCGCACCGAGAGTCCCGCCGTGAAGTACCGCGGCATCTTCCTCAACGACGAGAACCCAGCCCTTTTCAACTGGGTCAATGAGACCTTCGGCGGCTTCAACCACGAGTTCTACGCAAAAGTGTACGAGCTCATCCTTCGCCAGAAGGGAAATTACCTCTGGCCCGCCATGTGGGGCAAGTCGCTCTTCGACGACGACTCCCTCAGCCACCCGCTGGCCGACGAGTACGGCGTCGTGATCGGCACCTCGCACCACGAGCCGCTGATGCGAGCCCACGTGGAGTGGGACCGCTACGGAAACGGGCCATGGAACTACCGCACGAACGCCGACACGCTCCGGCAATTCTGGCGGGAGGGCATGGAGCGAATGAACGGGTACGAAAGTACGGTGGCCGTCGGCATGCGCGGCGACGGCGACAAAGCCATGACGGAAGGGACGGCCATCGACTTGCTCGAACGAATCGTCTCCGACCAGCGCGACATCATCGAGGACGTCACGGGCAAAGACGCGTCCGAGGTCCCGCAGGTGTGGGCACTTTATAAGGAAGTGCTGGACTATTACGACCAGGGGATGGAGGTACCGGAAGACGTCACTCTCCTCTTCGCCGACGACAACTGGGGCAACATCCGCCGCCTCCCCGCACTCAACACCCCACGCGACGGCGGATACGGCGTCTACTACCACTTCGACTACGTGGGGGGACCCAACAGCTACAAGTGGATCAACGTCACCCAAAACGAGCGGGTGTGGGAGCAGATGCACACCGCCCACCGCTACGGCGCAAACCGCCTCTGGATCACCAACGTGGGCGACCTGAAGCCGATGGAGTTTCCGATCAGCTTCTTCCTCGACTACGCCTGGAACCCCGATGAATGGTCGGCCGAGGAGCTGCCCGAATACTCCCGGCAGTGGGCGAACCAGCAGTTCGGGCCAGAGCACGCCTCCGAGATCGGCGATCTGATGGACACCTACACGAAGTATAACAGCCGGCGCACGCCCGAGATGCTCTCCCCCGACACGTACAGCCTCACGAATTATCGGGAGGCGGAGCGGATCGTGTCCGACTACAATGCACTTGCTGAGAAGGCGCAGAAGATTTACGACGAGCTGCCGCAGGAATACCGGGCGGCGTATTACCAGCTCGTCCTCTACCCCATCGCCGCCAGCGCCAACTTGAACGACCTTTACGTTACGACGGCCCGCAACCGGCTCTACGCCCAGCAGGGCCGCGCCGCCACCAATCCCCTCGCCGACAGCGTCGAGGCCATGTTCGAATACGACGCGGAGCTCACGCGCCGCTACCACGAGGACATCGCCGACGGCAAGTGGGCCGGCATGATGTCGCAGGCCCACATTGGCGACACTGGCAACTGGCGGGCGCCCAGCGAAAACGAAATGCCGGAAGTGGAAACGCTTGATCTACCGTCCGACGCCGACATGGGCGTAGCGATCGAAGGCTCGACCAAGTGGTGGCCTCACGCCGACACGGCCGCCGTCCTCCCGCCCCTCCACCATAACGGGCCCCACTCCCGGTCCATCGAGGTCTTCAACCGCGGCCAAGAGCCGTTTGAGTACAGCGTAGAAACCGACGCGTCGTGGCTCCGGGTGACGCCGAACGCCCAGCAAGTAGACACCCAGCAAGAGCTTCAGGTGACGGTAGACTGGACGGAGGCCCCCTCCGGTCGTCGGGAAGTACCAATTACGATTTCCGGCCCGAACGGAACGTCGGTCACCGTGCAAGCCGAGGTGGTGGTACCCGCCGACACGGAGCAGATCGCAGGATTCGTGGAGAGCAACGGCTACGTCTCAATGGACGCGGCACACTACACGGCGGCCCACGGCGTCGCCCCCATTGAGTGGCAGGAGATTCCCAACCTGGGACGCACCGGCTCGGCCATGACGACACTGCCGGTGACGGCTCCCGTCTCGAAGCCGACGAAGGAATCATCTCACCTCGCCTACAAGGTCCACCTGTCGGATGCCGACTCGATCGCAATCCACGCCCACCTGTCCCCCACGCTCGACTACCGAGCCCAGGGCGGCTTCCGCTACGGCATCTCGATCGACGACAGCCCCATCCAGGTCGTCAACATGCACTCGGACAGCTCCCACTCTGCGTGGCAGCAGTGGGTGGGCAACAGCGTAAACGTGGAGACGAGCCACCATGCTATCGACAGCCCCGGGCAGCACACCGTCAAATTCTGGCGCATCGATTCCGGGGTCGTTCTCCAAAAGCTGGTGATCGACGCGGGCGGCCTCCAACCGAGCTACCTCGGTCCCCCGGAGAGCGAGTACGTGTCGCCGCAAGACTCAACCGACTAATCCATCAGTCAAGTCGACACGGGGTACCGATCTCTCTTACGGGCGGCTGCAGTGAGAACGCCGTTTCCCTGAGCAGGGACCCATGCCAAACGGGAAAGAATGAAACCGTTTCAAGCATCGGATGCAGAGCATTTCGGAATTTCTGCACTATCGTACGACGGAAATCGGAAATTTCGCCCAGGAGACGGTGCAGGTGTCTGGAGACCGCTTTACCTGCCGACTCCCGCCCGGGAGCATCACGACGTACAAAGCCCCCTGAGCAAGCGTCAGCGTCTACCTCGCCGTCCGAAGGATTTCTTGCCCCGGCTGAATAGAGACCAACGACTTTCTCCCTCTCTTCCGTCCGAGAACCGCTCGGTTAGATTTTGGGCCGACTTCCCTTTAACGTTTTACCCAAATTAACATCTTAACGAATCAAGCAGAAGAGCTATGGCACTGGGGACAATCGACTGGATCGTCGTCGCCGGATATTTTCTCGTCATTATCGGCCTGGCGTGGTGGGTCATCAAACAACAGGAGGACACGACTGAGGACTACTTTCTGGCCGGTCGCCACCTGGGGTGGCTCATCGTCGGAACCTCCATCTTCGCCTCCAACATCGGGTCGGAACACCTCGTCGGCCTTGCCGGAACCGGGGCGACGGACGGTGTGGCCATGGCGCACTACGAACTACACGCGTGGTGTCTGCTCGTCCTTGGCTGGATTATGGCCCCGTTCTACATGCGCTCGCAGGTATACACCATGCCCGAGTTTTTGGAAAAGCGCTTCTCCCCGCTGGCCCGAACGGTCTTGTCCCTCATCTCGCTGATTGCCTACGTGCTGACGAAAATTGCCGTCGGCATCTTTGCGGGAGGCATCGTGTTCAGCGTCCTCCTGCCCGAGATCAATTTCCTGGGCATGAATAGCTTCTGGATCGGCTCCATCCTCGTCATTGTCCTGACCGGTGCCTACACCATCCTCGGCGGCCTCCGGGCGGTGGCGTACACCGAAGCCCTCCAGACCCTCATCCTCGTCTTCGGCTCGCTTCTGGTCCTCATCTACGGGCTGGATGCAATCGGAGGATGGGATCGCCTTTATGAAATCGCCGGCACCGAGATGTTCGACCTCTGGAAGCCCATCGTGCCCGAAGGCTACGAGGCCACCTGGGCGCCCGTCCACACCGACGAGCAAATGGCCTGGTACTTCAACGACCGGTACCCCTGGCCGGGCATGCTCTTCGCCGCTCCGATCGTCGGGCTCTGGTACTGGACCACCGATCAGTACATCGTGCAGCGTGCTCTGGGCGCCCCTAACGAAATGCAGGCGCGCCGGGGCTCCATCGCCGCGGCGGCCCTGAAGCTGCTCCCGGTCTTCATCTTCATCATCCCGGGCATCATCACGTTTGCGCTGGCAAAGAGTGGACAGGTCCCCGCCATGCAGGAGGCCCTCATCAACTCCCAGGGCGAGGTCATCAACGAAAACGCGCAGGCGGCCTTTCCGATGTTGGTCATGCACGTCCTACCCGTCGGCCTCCGCGGCATCGTGGTCGCCGGCCTGCTGGCCGCCCTCATGAGCTCTCTGGCGGGCGTCTTCAACGCCTCCGCCACCCTCTTCACCATGGACTTCTACAAGCGCCTCGTCCCCTCGGCCTCCGAACGCCATCTCGTGTGGATGGGGCGCGTGGCGACGACCGTGATGGTGATCATCGGCATTCTGTGGATTCCCGTCATTCAGGGAAGCCGAGGACTCTACGACTACCTGCAGGGGGTGCAGTCGTACCTCGCCCCACCCATTTTCGTGGTCTTCTTTCTCGGCGTCTTCTACAAGCGCCTGAACAAGCAGGGCTGCCTGGCGGCGCTCGGCGTGGGCTTCGCTCTGGGGCTGTTTCGCCTCGCGGTGGACACCCCCGTCGCCCTGGGCGAGAACTTTTCCTACACGCAGGGCTCGTTCCTCTGGATCGTTAGCAACACCTTCTTCCAGTACTACAGCCTGGGCATCTTCCTCATCTGCATCGCCGTCATGGTCAGCGTGAGCTACGCCACCGAACCTCCCTCTTACGAAAAGATCAGTGGCCTGACGTACGGCACCCTCACGGATGAAGACCGGGCCGAATCGCGGGCGAGCTGGAACTGGATCGACGTTGCGAGCTCGGGCCTCGTGCTCGTTCTCATTCTGGCCGCATACCTCTACTTCCAAGGGTAATTCTCATCCGCACGATGACGATCCTTCAGGGGAGCGGCGGAGACGTTTCGCCGTCGCTCCCTAAAATGGGAGCCGCTTCATGCCGTACTCCCTTTTCGCTTTTCATTTTATTCCTCTGGTTACTTGTTCATTATGACAACCTGTAAACGCTTTCCTTTTTCGCTCCCCATCTCGAAAGCGCTCCCCCCTCGAATTCGCTCTGCTGCCTTGCGAGCGGGACTGCTTCTGGCCTGTGCCCTCGGCCTCGTGCTCACGGGACCGGTCGAGCGCGCACAGGCCCAGTCGCTGGAGGTGAACGACCACCAGTACCTGGACTCACAGGCGCTCGACGTGTTGGTTCATCACACTCAGTACGACCAGTACTTCGGCGACCAGAAGATTCAAGGCATCGAGTTCATCCACCACGGCGCTCGGACCGTTACGAACGGTGACGTACGCCTCTCCCCCACCCCCGAGCAGTGGGACCCGGTCCCGGTGTTCGGCGAGCGAACCGTCGATTCCACGGCCCAGCGCGTCTCGGCCACGCTCACGTACGAAGATTTCGACTTCACGTACACGGTGAGTGCCGAGCCAGAGGGCGAGGGCGTACTCGTGAGCGTGCAGTTGGACGAACCGGTGCCCCAAGAGCTTGAGGGCCGCGCGGGCTTCAACATGGAGTTCTTGCCGTCGGCCTACTTCGAAAAAACGTATGTGGTGGGCGATCAAACAGGCGTCTTTCCTCGCCACCCCACCGGCCCGATGCAGCACTCCGACGCGACGAACCGGCTGGAGGCCACGCCTCTCGCCTCCGGCTCGTCCATGGTCCTGGCCCCGGGTGACCCCAACCACAGAATCCACATCGACGGCCGCGGGCACGAGCTCTCGCTCTACGACGGCCGAAATCGGGCGCAGAACGGCTGGTACGTCGTCCGCAGCGAGCTCCCGACGGGCGAGACCGGCACCGTGCTGGAGTGGTACGTGGAGCCCAACCGAAAATCCGACTGGGTCCGCAAGCCGACGATTCTGCACTCGCAACTGGGCTACCACCCAAACCAGGACAAGGAGGCCCTCCTGGAAATGAGCCCGCACTACGACGCCCCGGAAACGGCCCGCCTCCTCCGTCTCACCGAAAATGGAGAGTACGAGGAGCAAACGAGTGGTGCAGTCGAGTCACGGGACAGCTACAAGCGCTACGAATACGCGGAATTTGACTTCACCGACGTCACGCAGCCGGGACTGTACGTGATCGAGTACGGCGACGTGCGCTCGGAGACGTTCCGCATTAGCGAAGACATCTACGAGAAGGAAGTATGGTCTTCCACCCTCGACACGTTCATGCCGGTGCAGATGGACCACGTGCGCGTCAACGATCGCTACCGTGTGTGGCACGGCGTCTCCCACCTGGACGACGCGCGTCAGGCCCCCGCCGACCACAGCCACTTCGACGGGTACGCCCAGCAGGACAGCACCGACACGCAGTACGAGGACGGTGAACACATTCCCGGCCTCAACGTCGGCGGCTGGTACGACGCCGGCGACTACGACATCCGGACCGGCAGCCAGGCGAGCACGGTGGAAGACCTCGCCCTCGCCCAGGAAACGTTTGACATCCAATGGGACGAAACGACCGTTGAGCCCAACAACCGCTACGTGAACCTCCGGTCGCCGGATGGAATCCCAGACATTCTCCAGCAGATCCAGCACGGCACGCGCCAACTCCTGGCCCAATTCCGAGCCGTGGGACACGCCATCCCCGGCATCGTAGCCCCCACCCTCGATCAGTACACGCACTTGGGCGACGGGGCGACGAAGACAGACAACCTAATCTACGATCCCTCGCTCGACAGCCTGGAGGTGGAGGGCAACCGCTCCGGGCGGCCCGACGACCGGTGGGCCTTCACCAACGAGTCGACTGCGCTCAACTACGAGTCGATTGCCGCACTGGCCGCCGCGAGCCGCGTGCTTCCGGCCCACGACGACACGCTGGCCCAGGAGGCACGGGACACGGCAATCCGGATCTGGGAGATGGAGCAAGACCGAGAGCCCGTAAAGTACGAGTACTTCAACACGGGCGGCGGCCCGATCACGCCGGCCGAGTTGGCC
>JAHENZ010000149.1 GCA_018609755.1 Salinivenus sp.
AGGGCGAGGACCTCGCGGCCACGGTCATGAACGTGCCCGTGACCTTCCCGCCCCAGCGCGACGTCCAGCGGATGGTCTCGGGCTTTCTCTCGCCGGGCGTCGAGGCCGCAGCGTACCCCGACGAACTGCGCCAGACGCTCGAAGACGGCAACTACCGCATCGACGTCAACGCCAAGCTGGGCCACGACGCGGACAAGTCGGATTTCATCGCCGACGCCCACCGAACCCTCGACGCCCGCTACGAGGCGTTCAAGCACTACGTAGAGCAGGACGACTGGGACCTGTTTTTCGGCGTCTTCATGACGACCGATCGGGTCAACCACTTCCTGTTCGAGGACTACGAGCGCGACGGCGAGTACGAGGAGGAGTTCTTCGAGTTCTACCGCGCGGTCGACGACTACCTCGGCGACCTCCGCGAGCGTCTCCCCGACGACGTGACCATGGTCGTCGCCTCCGACCACGGCTTCACGACGCTCGACTACGAGGTCCACCTGAACGAGTGGCTCAAGCGCGAGGACTGGCTGTCCTTCCGCGACCGCTACGACGTCTTCCTGAACCGCTGGCTGGCCAAGGAACAGTTCCTCGCCTACGAAGACCCCGAGGCCGGTGACCTCTCGGGCCTCGCCCCCGAGACGGTTGCGTACTCGCCCGAGCCCGGGAAGGTCGTCGTGAACACCGCCGACACCGACGCGCCGGGCGTCGTCGACGATCCCGAACCCGTTCGCGAGGAACTCGCCGAAGCACTCGACGGGCTGGAAGCCCCGGACGGGACGTCGGTCGTCGAGTCCGTCGAAGTCCGCGAGGCCGACCTCCACGCCGCCGACCTCGAACTGGTACCCGCAGCGACCGACGGTCGGGCCGTCACCTTCCAGGACGACCTCGACGACGGCGACTGGCTGCGTCGTGGCGCCCGCGAACTGGGCGACATCAGCGACGAGACGCGCGCGTACTCGCTGATTCCCGGACGGTTCTACCTCAATCTCGAGGGCCGCGAACCGCGTGGGTCCGTCGATCCGAACGAGTACGAGGCCGTCCGCGACGAACTCAAGACAGCCCTGGAGACTCTGGAGGGCCCCGACGGCACGCCGGTCGCCGAGCGCGTCGTCACGAAAGAAGACGCCTTCCGGGGCGACCACGACGAGATCGCGCCGGATCTCGTCGTCATCCCGAACCACGGTTTCGACCTCAAGGCGGGCTTCAAGGGCGCAAACGAGGTCTTCGGCACGGGCCCACGCAACGGGATGCACAGCTTCGACAACGCCTCGCTGTTCGTCGACGACCCCGACGTGGCCATCGAGGACGCCGACCTCTTCGACGTGGCGCCGACGATTCTCGACCTCATGGAGATCGACTTCGAGCGCGACGAGTTCGACGGTGCGAGCCTGGTGCAGTAGGAGTCGCCTCCGCGCTCATCTCGAAGCGCGCCGGCCTAGCGCGTCGAGATCGTACGTCTTCTCGCTCTTCGGGAGTACTGCGACGACGGTCATTTCCGCAGCCGAGATCTCATAGACGACTCTGTATCCGCTATTACCCACGCGCTCTCGATAGAAGTTGTAGTCCTGGGGCGAATCAGACAGGTACGTCAGGTGTTGCTGGGGAACTCTGCCCCACTCGATCTTGTCTTCCCAGTCAGCGATTTTCTCGACGATCCTCTCAGCGTGATCTGGGTTGTGTTCGGCGATGTTGGCGATGTCTGTCTCTGCTTCGGGGAGGAAAACGAGCCGCGACGGCGACATCGGCATCGCTATTCGTCTGACTCCAGGGTCTCGACCACATCGTCGAGAGAGCGTCTGGCGTCGTCGGCGAGGCTGTCGATTCGCTCGGCAATCGCCTCACGCTCATCTGGGAGCATCTCGTCATCTGAGTCGTCGCCAGTCTCGTCGGCTCGCGCCATCCTTACTCAATCAACAGTTTGTCGCTTTCCCTTAAGAACTCACGGGTGGATCGGTATTTCGACACCCCTCAGTAACTCTTCGCGAAGTACGCCGTCTCCTCGGCTGCCTCCCCACAGATTGCACAGTCCTCGTGGATGGGCTCCTCGTCCCGGTCGAGGGGCACCATCACGATCTCGGCGGCGATGGCCTCCTTGATCGGCTCCTCGCAGTCCTCGTCGCCACACCAGCCGGTCTTGACGTAGCCGCCGTGCTGGCCGATGGTGCCGAGGATCTCCTCGCGGCTCTCGGCCTCGCGGATCTCGCCTTCGAGGGTCTCTTCGGCGCTGGCGTAGAGCTTCGCGAAGACCGTATCGAGGTGGTCGCCGACGGTCTCGCCGATGTCCTCGCGGTCGTCGCTCTCGCTCTCGCCGTCGGGCCGGTGGACCAGCGTGACCGAGCCCTCCTCGACCTCGTTGGGCCCCACCTCGATCCGGAGGGGAACGCCCTTCAGCTCCCACTCGTTGTACTTGAAGCCGGGATTGCGGTTCTCGCGATCGTCGAGGTGGACGCGGTGGCCCGCCGCCGCCAGGTCGTCTCGAATCTCCTCGGCGTAACCCAGGACCTCGTCTTTCGTCTCGGCCTGCCAGATTGGCACGATCACGACCTGCTTGGGGGCGAGCGTGGGCGGCAGGACCAGCCCCTGGTCGTCGGAGTGAGTCATGAACAGTGCGCCCATCGCGCGCCAGGACAGCCCCCAGGAGGTCGTGTGGGCGACGTGCTCCTCCTCGTCGGCGTCGGCGTAGGTGATGTCGAAGGCCTCCGCGAAAGACGTGCCCAGGTAGTGCGAGGTCGCGCCCTGGACGGACTTGCCGTCGGGCATCAGCGCCTCGACGGTCGTCGTCGTGTGCGCACCGGGGAACTTGTCGTGTGGCGGCTTGCGGCCGCTCAGCGACGGCATGGCCAGCACTTCGTCGTAGAGGCGTTCGTACTGCTCCAGGCGCGTCATCGTCTCCTCCCAGGCGCCGTCCTCGTCGGCGTGGGCGGTGTGACCCTCCTGCCAGAGGAACTCCTTGGTGCGGAAGAACGGCTTGGTCTCGGTGGCCTCCCACCGGACGACCGAACACCACTGGTTCAGCCGGAGGGGCAGGTCGCGGTGCGAGCGCGTCCACTGGGCCATGTACGGCGCGATGATGGACTCGCTCGTGGGGCGCACCGCGAGACGCTCTTCGAGTTCCTCGTGGCCGCCGTGGGTCACCCACGCGACCTCGGGGTCGAACCCCTCGACGACGTCTTTCTCCTTCTCCAGATAGGACTCGGGGATGAACATCGGGAAGTAGGCGTTGGTGACGCCCGTGTCCTTGAACCACCCGTCGAGGTGGTTCTGGATGCGCTCCCAGATGGCGTATCCGCGTGGGCGCGTGACGATGAACCCGCCCATCGGCGCGTAGTCCGCGAGGCCGGCCTTCTGGACCA
>JAHENZ010000150.1 GCA_018609755.1 Salinivenus sp.
GCCGGCAGGGCGTCGTGGAGGGTGCAGTGCATGCGGGCCGTCACGCCCTCCAGCAGGGGCGTTCCGTGCTCGTCCTGCGTGTGGGGCACGGCCTCGAATTGCTCACGGCCCGTCAGGCCGGGCACGGCAAACCGCTTGGCGAGGTGCACCTGCTCCTCCGACAGCACGTGAACGGCAAATCGGGAACAGGCCTCCATCACGTCGTACATCTGCGACTCCTCTCCCACGTTGAAACTCACGAGGGGCGGCTCCAGGGCCACGCTCGTAAACGACCCGATGGTGATGCCTCGCGCCTCCTCCTCCCCCTGCGCCGTCACCACAACCACTGGGGACGGCACCCGGCGCATAACGGTCCGAAAGGCACTTCCCTCAACGGCATCAGACATGAAACTCCACGAACTTGATGGAACGGCGAACGCAGACTGTCGGAGGACGAACAACGCCCATCCGTCCCCTCCGACCCCGTCTGCAATATATCTGTACGTTGCGCTCGCCGCCCCGTTCGAGACCAATCAGAGACGTTACGAAAACACGTCCGACACGCGGCGGAAGAACGACTTCTCGTGCGGATGCTCGTCCGGCTGCGGCTGGAAATTGTCGTGATGCTGCAGTTGCTCCATCATCTCTCGCTCGCTATCGGAGAGCTCCTGCGGAGTCCAGACGTGAATCCGAATCATCTGATCGCCTTTCCCGCTTCCCTCCAGGTCCGGGATGCCTCGATTGCGCATCCGGAGGATTTTGCCGGCCTGCGTGCCTGGCTCCACCTCCAGCCGCGCCCGCCCCTCCAGCGTGGGCACGTCCACCTCCGTCCCCAAAGCCGCTTCCGGAAACGACAGGTACACGTCGTGATAGATGTCGAGGCCGTCGCGCACGAAGTGTTCGTGCGGCTCTTCTTCAATCTCAATGCGGAGGTCTCCCGGTACGCCCCCTCGAATGCCCGCATTTCCCGCGTCGGAGATCGTGAGGTAGTTGCCCTCCATCACGCCCGCCGGCACGGTAACGGAGACCGTCTCTTCGCCCTCGATCCGGCCCTCGCCCCCACAGTCGTCACAGGGATTCTCAATAATTCGTCCCTCGCCGTTGCACTGCGGACACGCCTGTACGTTGACAAACTGGCCAAAGACCGAGCGCGAGACCTGCCGCACCTCCCCGGTGCCGTCGCACTTGGAGCACATGACGTAGTTTTCGCCCTCCATGCCCCCCTCAGCGCCCGTGCCTTCGCAGGTCTCACACGCCAAAAACTTCCGAACCTTGATGTTCTTCTCCGTTCCTTCCGCGATCTCTTCGAGCGTGAGAGGGAGCGTCACACGAAGGTCGCTCCCGGGCCGTCCCCGTTGTCGGCGCGACCGACGTCCGCCTCCGCCCCCGAAGATGTCGTCGAAGGCACTGAAGATGTCTTCGATGTCATGAAAGCCGCGGCCGGCGCCGCGCCCACCGCCGCCGTCTTGCCCGAGCCCGGCGTGGCCGTAGCGATCATACCGCTCTCGGGTTTCCGGGTCGGACAGCACGTCGTAGGCCTCAGAGGCCTGCTTAAACTTCTGTTCCGCCTCCGGATCGTCCGGGTTGCGATCCGGATGATACTCCATGGCCTTTTCCCGATAGGCCTTCTTAATCTCGTCCTGCGAGGCCTCCGAATCGACCCCCAGAACGTCGTAATAGTCACTCGGCATGTGTGAGACGTTTGCAATTCAGAAAAGAAGCATGTCGCGAGAACCACCGACGGCTACTGGTCGTCGGCGTCCTCCTCGTCGGACGGCTCCGTGGCCACCACGACGCGGCTGTGCCGGATGACGCGGTCATCCATTCGGTACCCCTTGCGAATTTCCTGGAGGACCGTACCGGGCGCCTCCTCCTCGGACGGTTGCCGCATCATGGCCTCGTGGAGCCCCTCGTCAAAGGGTTGGCCCTCCGCTTCAATGGGCTCCACGCCCAGATTTTCCAGAGTATCGCGAAATTTACGAAAGACCATTTCTACGCCCCCCTTCAACGACTCATAGGCGGCCTCCGGATCCTGATTCTCCTCCAGTTCCTCCGCCGCGTCGATCGAGCGCTCAAAGTCATCCAGCACC
The DNA here is from genome assembly GCA_018609755.1 of Salinivenus sp. Lineage (GTDB taxonomy): Bacteria > Bacteroidota > Rhodothermia > Rhodothermales > Salinibacteraceae > Salinibacter. Next base: position 2,070 of record JAHENZ010000150.1, read on the forward strand.
TCCAGGACCGGCTCAATCACTTCGAGCATGCCGGCCTCGTGACGCCGCTTCTTTTCCCGATCCATGCGGCGCCGGTAGTTTTCGAACTCCGCTGCCTTGCGGAGCACACGCTCGTTGAGCTCGTCGCGCTCTTCTTCGAGCGCCTCGACCTTTTCGGTCAGCTCCTGAATTTTCTGCTCGGAGTCGGAAAGGGATTCAGCCTCTCCGTTCTCGTCGGGGGCCTCCTCGTCGAGGTCAGGGTCTGGGCCTTCCCCCGACGGTTGGGAGGCCTCCACAGAGTCGGCGGATGAGTCGTTCGCGGTCTGTCGACCGTTGGATTGATCTGTGCTCACAATCGGGTTGGGGTCTGCAACAGAGAAGAATCAAACGAAGGCCGTCATCGCCAGGGGAATCGCACGCGAGGCGAGAGCACCGCGTTACGAGGACGGCTCCGAGGGCTCGTCGGCCCCCTCGTCCCCCGAGCGATTGATGACGTGGGCGGCATTTTCGACGAGGGCCACGGCGCGGGGGTAATCCATGCGGGTCGGTCCAATGACGCCGAGGGTGCCCACCGTGTCCCCAATGCGGTACGGGGAGGTCACAATGGAATACGCATCCATTTCTTCTTCCTCCGAATTTCCGCCAATGCGAATGGTCACCTGCCCCACGGCGTTCGGGTCCGACTCGAAAAGATCTTCAAGCACTTGAACGACGTGGTCCTCATCTTCGATGATCTGAATGAGCCGACGAATGTCATCCGGCTCCTGGAATTCAGGCTGTGTGAGAATGTTCTCCGTCCCTTTAAACTCCAGGCGTCCCTCCTCCGGTTCACTGAAGAGAACGGCGGCCTCGTCCACGATGAGTTCGATGAGGCCCGTCTGGTCTCGAAGATCCTTGACTCGCTCCTCGTGCGTCTCGCGGATTTCCTGAAGCGTCAGGCCCGCAAGCCGCTCGTTCAGGAGCGACACGACGCGATCTACCTGCGGACGCTCCAGGTCCGCTTCACACTCGAGCACGATGGTTTTTACGACCCCGCCCCGCACGCTCATAACGAACATGAGTCGATGGCCTGATAGCGGGACAATGTCGAGGCGATCGAGCACACCGGTGGACAGCCGGGGGCTCAACGCAATGCCGAGCAGATTGGAAAGCTTGCTCAGGAGACGCGTACTTTCTCGCAGCAGCTCGTCGGTGTCCTTCACGAGCCTCGCCAGTCGCATCTTCAACATCTCCCGCTCCACCTCCGTCAGCTCGGGCGTGTCCATCAGCTCGTCCACGAAGGTGCGATAGCCCATGCGCGTGGGCACCCGCCCGGCGGAGGTGTAGGGATGGTCCAGGTAGCCCATGTCCTCCAGGTCCGCCATGGTGTTGCGAATGGAGGCGGCACTCAGATCCAGTGAGCTGTCTTTCGCCAGCGAGCGCGATCCGACCGGCCCCGCCGAGTCCACAAATTGCTCCACGACGAGACGCAGAATGGTGCGCTCCCGATCACTCAGGGGCGGACGCCCGTCGGTCTGATCCTCAGCCTCCACGGTACTCGTGCTCACGTCGTTCACTGAGTTGTGTACAGGACAATTTCGCAACAGGGCAACGGTCCTCCTCATGCCCGACCGGGACGCCTAATTTGAATCTAAGCAAAGGACGTGCCGATTCTTCGCACGTCTCTACTACACTTTCAAAACAAGATCGACATCCCACGAGGAAGCTCTGTTCCCTCCGATACTGTACATAAGGTCTGGTTTCAAGTTTCCTCTCCGGCCTGTCCAAATTCTCCGGCGACTGGCTCCCATCGGGGGAAGCCGTGCCCAGAAAAAAACACTGTCGGGCCGAAACGCTCCCCTGCCCCACGTATACAGTACGATGCGCGCGAGAAGAGACGGCCCCTCTCTGTGCGTTCGATGGTTTCACCGCTCACCTCCGATCTCTATGCGTTTTTTGTCTACACTGACGGCCAGTGTTCTCGGCACGCTGCTCGCCTTCGGCATCGTCATCTTCTTCCTCTTTTTCTTTTTCTTTGCTCTGAGCCTCTCGACGGACACGACCCCCTCCGTTGAGCCGAGCTCGGTTCTCACGGTGCCGATTGAGGGCCCGATTCCCGAACGAGTGTCCGATAATCCGTTCCAACAAGCCTTCGGAAACGCTCCCTCCTACGACCTGCACGATCTGCAGCAGGCCCTCCGCAACGCCCAGTCGGACGATCGCATCTCGGCCGTCTGGCTCCGCATGAAGGGCACGTCCGCGTCTTGGGGAACCCTGGAGGAAGTACGGGACGCCGTGGTTGAGGTCCGTGAAAGTGGCACGCCGGTGATTGCGTCCAGCGAAGAGTTCGGCATGGGAGAAAAAGAGTACTTTGTTGCCAGCGCGGCCGACAGTGTCTTCGCGGGGCCACAGACGTTTTTTGAGTACAATGGCTTCGCTTCGATCCAGCCCTTCTTCAAAAATGCCTTCGACAAGCTCGATGTCGAACCGCAGATCATTCGGGCCGGCAAGTACAAAAGTGCCGGGGAGACCTTCATGCGATCGGACTTCTCGGAACCGAACCGGGAGCAGATTGAGGCACTCATCACCACCATCAACGACCGCTTTACCTCGGCTGTGGCGGAGGGACGTGGGATGTCCGCCTCGTCCCTGAAGACGCTGGCGGAGGAACAGGCCGTCCTGGACGCGTCGGTCGCCGTGGACGAAGGTCTCGTGGACGGACTGCGGTACGAGGACGAGGTTCGTTCTCTGTTACGCGACGAGGTCGGGACGCCCGAGGGGCTCGACCTTTCGACGACCTCCGTGTCGCAGTACAGCCGCATTCCGAGCGAAAACGTTGGGGTCAGCTACACCGGCACGGGAAACGTAGCGGTCGTGTACGGCGAAGGCAATATCGTTTCTGGTGAGCCCGACCAAAGCCCCTTCGGTCCCTCCTCGCAGGTGCTGGGCTCCACCCCGCTGATCGAGGCCCTAAACGACGCCCGTACGTCGTCGGCGACGCAGGCGGTCGTCCTCCGAATTAACTCGCCGGGCGGCAGTGCGGCAGCGTCGGAGGCCATGTGGCACGCCGTAAAACGCACGGCGGACGAAAAGCCGGTGATTGTGTCGATGGGGGGTGTGGCCGCCTCCGGTGGCTACTACATCGCAGCGCCCGCGGACACGATTGTCGCGAACACGACGACCACGACCGGCTCCATCGGGGTCTTCGGGCTGCTCTGGAATGCCGAGGGCCTTCTGGAAGACAAGCTGGGCGTGACCTTTGACGCCGTCACGACGAGCCCGTATGCCGACCTCTTCGCCTCCAACAAGCCGCTGGCCCCCGAAGAGCGAGCGCTTTTTGAGCGCACCATCGAAAGCACGTACAACACCTTTCTGCAGCGCGTGGGCGAGGGCCGCGACATGGATACCTCGGCGGTGAACGACGTGGCACAGGGCCGTGTCTGGTCGGGACGCGACGCGCAAGAGGTGGGACTCGTGGACACGACGGGCAGCCTGCAGGATGCCATTGACATTGCCGGGGCGGCGGCCGGAATGGGCGAGGGTCCGTACCGAACCCGGACGCTCCCCCGTCCAAAAACCTTCTTTGAACGCCTCAATGAGCAATTGGCCACACAGGCCACGAAAGTCTGGCAGTCGATGGCCTCCACGCCGCTCGAACGGTCGCTGTGGCGCCATTCACGGGTGCTGAAGCGCGTGACCGGCTCGAACGGACGGGTGCAGGCTCGATTGCCGTACGTGCCGGATGCCAAGTAATAACCCAAGTTACGACCTATGGTGCTGTTTTCGGTGTGACGGCGGACGGCTGACCACAGACCGCGGAATATGGCGCTTTTCGGCGGTCCGCCGTCCGGGGCTCCGACTTCGTCGGAGTCATCCTACGCGGTGGTCTGCCGTCATTAAGACATACACTTGTACCCCGCAACTTGGGTTACACACATTACTCGGTACGGGCGGGCGTCTCCTGGGGAATCAGCACATCCCCGTCCATCGTCTTCGGCACCTCTTCGCCGAGAAGGGCAAGAATCGTAGGAGCCACGTCGCCAAGCTTGCCGTCTTGAACGGGCCCTTCGACGTCGTCCTTCAGAATAATGTGGGGCACGAGGGCCGTCGTGTGTGCCGTGTGTGGCGAGCCGTCCGGATTTTTCAGCTTGTCGGCGTTGCCGTGATCAGCAATCACGCTCACGGAGTAGTTGTTGCGACGGGCGGCCTCTACGACCTGCTTCGCGGCAGCATCCACGGCCTCGCACGCCGTCACCGCCGCGTCAAAGTCGCCGGTGTGTCCCACCATGTCGGGATTCGCAAAGTTGAGCACCACCAGGTTGTACGGCGTCTCGTCGAGCGCCTTTTCCGTCCGTTCTGCCACCTCGGGGGCGCTCATTTCCGGCTGTAGGTCGTACGTGGACACGTCTGGACTCTGTACGAGAATCCGATCCTCCCCGTCAAACCTGTCCTCTCGCCCCCCGCTAAAGAAGTAGGTCACGTGCGCGTACTTCTCCGTTTCGGCCACGCGGAGCTGCGTGCCGCCCCGGCGACTGATGACATCGCCGAGCGTGTGCTCCAGGTTCACGCGGTCGAAGGCAATGGGAAGGTCGAACTCTTTGTCGTACGGCGTCATCATAACGTATTCCAGGTCCAGCTTCTCGCGCTCGAAATGGTCGAATTCGTCCACCGTGAATGCACGGGTTAACTGTCGCGCGCGATCGGCCCGGAAGTTGAAGAAGATCACGCCGTCCCCATCCTCCACGCGGGTGCCCTTTTCCCCGAAGGCCTCTTCTCCCTCCACCCGAATACGGCGAGGCTCCACGAACTCGTCCGTGACGTCGTTTTCGTAACTGGCCTCCAGGGCCGCAACGGGATCGTCGAACACCTCTCCCTCTCCTTCCGTGAGGAGCCGGTACGCCTTCTCCGTGCGCTCCCATCGCTCGTCACGATCCATGGCGTGATACCGGCCGACGATCGACACGAGGCGCCCCACGCCCACCTCCTCGGCTGCTTCTTGAAACTGCCGTACGTACTCCACCCCACCGTGCGGATCGGTGTCCCGGCCATCGGTGAAGGCATGCACACAGACCTGCTCGGGGGCGAGGCCTTCGCGGCGAGCCAACTCCAGCAGGCCGTACACGTGCTCCAGGTGGCTGTGGACCCCCCCGTCCGAGAAGCACCCCATGAGGTGCAGTTTTTGATCATTCTCCTTGGCCTGACGGGCAGCCCCTACGAGCGCCTCATTTTCAAAGAGCGACTCGTCCTCAATGGCCTTCGAGATGCGCAAAATCTCCTGCCACACGACACGCCCGGCCCCGAGATTCGTGTGCCCAACCTCCGAGTTGCCCATTTGCCCGTCCGGCAGGCCCACAGCCCGACCGGAGGCCTGCAGGGTGGCGTGCGGATGTTCGTCGAAGAGCGAGTCGACGAACGGGGTGTCAGCGTGATCGATGGCGCTGACGGACGGGTCTTCGGCAATGCCCCATCCGTCAAGAATGAGAAGGAGGTGGCGGTTCGAGGCGTCCATGCGGAGCAAAGAATACGTGTGATTGGCGTACAGCGTCGAGTCGTCCTCAAGCTAAGTGGTCGGGGGCCGAATTGCTACCGGGCCGTGCCTCCCGCTCTCCTCTGGAAACACTCGCAACATTTCCGTCCCTCCTTCCCATTCGTCTTCAGGAGGAGTCGAACACGATCCGAGCGAAGAATGCCCCGAGGTTGACTTGAAACGGGGAAATCACCCATTCACCCGGTAGTCCTTCACCTGCTTCGTTGGGGAGCCATTTTTGGTTCGCAACACCTGCATCGACCCGCAGTGGGGGCACGCCACTTGTTCGAGGTCGTACCGGTCGACGTGGGTGTCCGGCTCATCGAAATAGTGATTGCTAGTGGTGCAATAGTAGGTGCCTTCCGTCTCGTCGAGCCCAGACTTTTCTTCTGGGAGCGTTTGCAGCCGATCGTAATATTTGCACACCTCCGTGAGCGAGCAGTCGGCGCAGTCGGGCGAGCGGGCCATGCACGTGTATCGGCCGTGCAGGATGAGCAGATGGTGCGCATCGGCCCAATCGTCCCGTGGAATGACGCGCTTGAGCTGCTGCTCCACTTTCTTCGGCGTGTCGGCGCCTTCCGTAACGAGCCCGATCCGATTGGCCACCCGAAACACGTGCGTGTCGACCGGGAGGGCGTCTACGTCGAACGCAACGTTTGCAACCACCTGCGCCGTCTTACGACCCACGCCCGTGAGTGTCTGAAGATCGTCCACCGCCGATGGGACGTCTCCTCCAAAATTCTCCACCACCTGCCGTGCCATTTTCGCCAGGTATCCTGCCTTGTTGTTCGGAAACGTAATGGACTGGATGTACGGGTAAATGTCATCCGGGGAAGCACCGGCTAGGTCGTGAACCGTGGGGTACGCCTCGAAGAGGTCCGGCGTGGCCTCATTCACCCGTTCGTCGGTGCACTGTGCCGAAAGGATGACGGCGACGAGCAACTGGTAGGGCGTTTCATAGTCCAGTTCGGTGGTCGGGTGCTCAATCTCTTCTCGGAGCCGGTTGAGGACAAACGCGGCACGGTCGGTACGTCCCACAAGTTCGGTAGCGATTCTGTTCGTAATTGCAACAGACATTCGAACCCGTCTCCCCCCCAACCGTTCGAGGCGCTCTCGTCGTGTTCAACAGATTTTCGCTCCATGAAGGCCCGCCGCATCCGTCACTCCTTTCTCTCCTTGATTGTTGTTTTCGGCCTATTTGCCCTTGCGACGGCACAGGGCCAATCTCGACCGCTATCTGAGCAGTCCGAGATCTCACTGATTACCATTCTGCCGGGAGACCCCGTTTACACCTTTGCCGGACACAGCGCCTTCCGCATCCAGGACCCTGCTCAGGACCTGGACCGCCTGTACAACTACGGCACCTTCAATTTCGGCGACCCGCTGTTCATCCCAAAGTTTACTTACGGATACCTGCGGTACCATCTGAGCGTGACCCCGTACGAACCGATGCTCCGCTTTTACAAGCAGCAGGGACGCCCGGTCATCGAGCAGCGCCTCAACCTCACCCAGTCGCAGCGGACCGCCGTATACCGGTTTCTCCAGGAGAATGCCCGTCCCGAGAATCGATACTATCAATACGATTTCTTCTTTGACAACTGCTCGACCCGACTCCGAGACGTCTTAAAAGACACGCTCGGACCCGCGGTCGACTTCTCGGGCGCCTCCCCTCCCAACCGATCCTTCCGGGAACTGCTAGATCCATACGTGGCCTCGCGCCCGCTCTTGGACCTTGGATTCGACATCGGCCTAGGCCTCCCCGCCGACCGAATGGCGACGGCGCAGGAAGCGATGTTTCTCCCGGAGCACCTGATGCGAGGCTTCGAAGCTGCCACGCTTGGTTCCGGATCCGACTCGCGCCCGCTCGTGGCGCACACCGACACGGTGCAGTGGATTTCGAGCTACGACGGGATGGCTCCGGTGTGGGACTGGCCCACGTGGTTGAGCGTGGGCTTCCTCATCGGCACGCTGGGATGGACCGCCCGGCAGGCGGCGACCCAGACGTTGCCCAATCGATGGGGGGATGCCATCCTACTCGTGGGGGTCGGATTCGCCGGTCTAACGATCTGCTATCTCTGGTTCATCTCCACCTACGGGGTAACCGACAACAATTTAAACCTACTCTGGGCATGGCCCACCCACCTCATCGCCGGCTCCTTGTTGCTTCGTCGCCCGTCCAGCCACGGCCTACGCCTCTACTTACTCGCCACGGCCGGAGGAGCCGCACTGTTCGCCCTCGGCTGGCCAGTCTGGCCCCAAAACTTGCACACCGCCGTCCTTCCTCTCACTCTCGCCGTGGGCCTTCGGGCGGGCTGGTGGGGACTCCTCCTTTCCAGAACCTCCGCGGGGATGCTTTCGTCCCTCCATTCCAGTGTCCTAAACGAATCCAGCGCATGAAAAAACCCCGCTATGAGGAACGAGACTCACAGCGGGGCAAACGTCAGACGTTTGTTCTATTCTTCGTTCTAGTGGTCAGGTGTTAGGTACCGAATTGGACACGTCGATCCGAATGATGCTTCAGTGGCCTGAATACAAGCCGTCGATCTACGCTCGACTCGACATGGAAAATTTGTCGCACCACTAGTGCTCAATCAAGCTGAAGATGTCGAGTGTCGAATTGCAATCTTTCTCTGAAAGTTATTGTCTGACACGAACCTACGGTTCGATGGGCAACGCTCAACCCGACACGGAGAACGTGACGCAGCACTAGTTCTGGAGCTGGAACTGGATCCAGACGGTCTTCCGGGCGGGCACAGCCTCGCCGTTGTACTTGCCCGGTGTAAACTCTGCGTCCCTCACAACCTCAAGGGCCTCGTTGTCGAGGGCCTCTCCCAGCCCGCGAACAATCTTCGCACTCCGGACCGTCCCGTCGGGATTCACCACCGCCTGAACGTAGACCCGTCCTTCAAGCCCTTGGTCACGCGCTTCCTGCGGATAGGACGCCTCTTGAGTCAGGCTCGCTAGGCCGCCCTTCACTTGAGGTTCTTGATCGACGCGCTTATAAACCCCATCTTCGTCGATGATTTCCTTACGCTTTTTCTCCTGCTCCTGCATCTCCTGCTGCGCAAGGCGCATTTCCTCGAGCTCGCGGTTCGCCTGTTCAATCCGGCCTTTCACGTAGTCGTCGTCGTTCCGGATCTCAAGTGCCTTCTTGTAGCTCGCGATGGCCTCCTGGAAACTCCCCGCATCGTAGAGAGAATCTCCCTGCGCCCGGTACGTCTCATACTGGGCCGTCTGCTGCTGTTTTACCTGCATGAGGCTGTCAGCCTCCGCGAGGGCCTCCTCAACCTGAGGACCGTCGGGGTTGACTTCCGCCGCCTTCTGGAAATCCGACTTCGCCTCACTGTACTCCTGCGCCCGGAGGTGCTGTTGTCCTTCGTTAAAGAACTGCTGGAACCGCTGCTGACGCTCCTGCTCCTCAATCTGCTGTTGCAAGTCAGAAACGGCCTGCTTCAACTGCGAATTGCCGGAATCGTACTCCAGCGCCTGCTGATACTGTTCGAGGGCCGCCCGTAGATTCCCTTGCTCCAACTGCCGATCCCCCTTGTTCTGGAAGAACTCGGCCAGTTGTTGGATACTCACGTTGCCCCCGTCGCCCCCACCGCCGGCCTGTCGCTTGGCGATCGTTTTTTGACGAGCCTCGATGGCCGAAATCTGCTCTTGTGCTGCTTCCCCTTCAGGGTTGGCGTCTTGGGCGGAGTAGAACGCCCCCATTGCCCGTGAATACTGACTAGAGGCTTCCCCGAGGGCTCCGGCCTGGAAAAGGGAGTCCGCCTCCGCCTTTAGAGTATTGCCTCGGGTGAGAAACTTCTGATACCGCTCTGAGCTGCTCTGCTGCTGAATCTGTTCGAGCTTCTCCAGGCGCTGTTGGACGTACTCGTCGTCATTCCTGATTTCGAGAGCCTGGTTGTACAAAAACTCGGCAGTTTCGTAATTCTGGTTTTCAAAGAGCGAATCAGCCCGGCGGCGATACTCCTCATAGGAGCCACTATCAGCGCTCGACGCCCCGCCCGAACTCATCATAAACCACATCCCTCCTCCCAACACCAGAACCAGCACCGGGATGCCGATCATAAGGGCCGTCTTATTATCCGACGACCCGCTTCGGGTACCACTTCCACTCCGGGCGGGCCGATCTCCCTCTGCGCGGGTCGAAAGGACCTCGACTTCGTCGTCGTCTTCGAAGTCTTCTTCCCCCGTCTCCGGCTCCACCGGAATAATGGAATACGAGGCCTCGTCCTCTTCGTACCGGGTGGACGATTCCTTCAGGGCATTGATGAGCGCATCGATCGACTGGAGCCGCTGCGAGGGATCGACCGCCAGCGCGTCCACGAGGGCCTCCCGCACGCCGGGCGCCGAGAACACGTCTGCGTCCTGTACAAGATCGGTTAGGGGATCATCCCCCTCCAATCGGTCGGTAGACTCCGGCAAGCTTTCGCCGGTCACCATCTGGCAGATGGTTGCCGCGGCGGAGTATACGTCCGTCCACGGCCCCTGCTGTCCCCGCGGGGTGTACTGCTCCACTGGACTCGTCCCAGACTGGACCAGCTCCGACATCTTGCTGGTTTCCCGGGCCAACTGAAAGAACGCCCCGCGAAAGCCTGTCAGCAGTACGTCCCCGCCCTCCAGTAACCGAATCGTGCGCGGAGACACCCCTGCGTGATAGAGCCCATTCTCGTGCGCCAGGTGAAGGGCCTCCAGAATGGGCATCATGATCGTGAGCGCCGCCTTCTCCGACAACTGCCCCTTGTCTTCGAGTCCCTTCGCGAGAGACATGCTGGGCGGATGCGGACGAACCCGGTAGTACGTCCCGTTCGCCTCGAACGTATCGTAAGACTCCGGAAGGGCCTCGTGGTCCAGTCCAGCAAGGACCTCCGATTCCTTCCGAAAATATTCGAGGCCGGAGTCGAAGAGGTCAGCTTCCTCCTCCCCCCCCTTCATTTCCACCGAGGTTTTCTCCTCCTCGCGACGGGCAAGATGGGCCGGGAAGTACTCGCGGATGATGTACTCCTCATCCGAGTCGACATCCTGCCCCAAGTAGGTGATGTCGAAGGGACCCGGATCCCCAAGCGAGCGCTTGACGGTGTACCGCTGATTGAGAACGGTGAGCGGAGCCAGTTCCATAACGGGCGTTCCTGACGTTAATGATCGATGGCGTCGGTCCTGTGGATCAGTCCAGTTGCAAAAAACGGATCATTCCGTTTCTGATGCGCACAACGGGACGTACATTCCCCACCAAAAGTATGCCTCCCCTTAATAGAGCCGATAGGAGCCTAGCGATAAAGGCATTGTGTGTAAAAACGGAATGTCCTGGGGCCTGTTTCTCAGATACTTCACACCCTTCATACGGTTTCGTGCTCGTTCGGCGAGCGGGGACGACCTGAAGGCTTCCCTGTAGCGTACTGCGTCCGTACGTCGGCTTACATACCATACAAACAAAAGGCCTCAGGAAACGACATCCTGAGGCCAAAGAGTACCGCGTACGGGATTTGAACCCGTGTTACCGGCGTGAAAAGCCGGCGTCCTAGACCAGGCTAGACGAACGCGGCACATTCTCAAATGTGGGGTGAGCGGTGGGATTTGAACCCACGGCCTCCAGGACCACAACCTGGCGCTCTAACCGACTGAGCTACGCCCACCATGTCACGTTCTACTACATCCTATCCGACGAGAATCCTAGGCGATACGTTTCATGATTACAATGAGGGTCCCCATCAGAAGCCGTGAACTTTCCGTGGACCGCCGGAAATTTCTTCTCAGAGACGATCCATGACGTTCGCCATCTCGATCGCGGTCTTGGCGGCATCGCTGCCTTTATTCCCTGCTTTCGTTCCTGCCCGCTCGATTGCCTGCTCGATGGTATCGGTCGTAATCACCCCGAAAATGACCGGCACCTCGGTATCGAGTGCGGCCTGCATGGTCCCACTCGACACTCCGGAGCACACGTAGTCGAAGTGATCCGTTGCGCCCCGAATGACCGCGCCTACACAGATGACGGCGTCATAGTCCCCAGAGCGAGCACACTTTTGCGCCACGACGGGAATTTCGAGGGAGCCGGGCACATGCACCACCGTGACCTCGTCGAGGTCGGCCCCGTGCCGGTCCAGCGCGTCGAGCGCCCCGTCGAGCATCGACTCCGTAATAAACTCGTTGAACCGACCAACGACAATAGCAAAGCGATGGCCGTCGGCGACGAGGTCTCCTTCAACGTGAGTGGGCATGACAACCTGGGATTGGGACGAGAAAAAAGCGAAATCTGTTACGCAGTGGCGGCCTGGAATCGTTCCCACGCCTCCACACTCATCCCGACCGCGCCGAGGGTAGGTCCATCGCCCTCCCGGTGCCCGTGATAGTCGGATCCTCCCGTTTCGGAGAGGCCGTATCCGCGAGCCAGGCGCTGGTAATATCGCTGGAGGGACGCATCGTGTGAAGGGTGCCAGATCTCGATTCCGTCCAGCCCTTCGTCTACCATACGGCGGATCTGTGTGCCGGGCGTCCAGTGTCCCGGATGCGCGAGGACGGCGACTCCCCCCGCCCCGTGAATCACGTCCAGGGCGTCGCCGACCGGAACCTCGGGTTTGGGAACGTAAGCGGGCTTCCCATTGCCAAGATATTTCTCAAACGCGCCGTCCATCGTGTCGACCTGTCCCGCCTCCACCAGCACGGCGGCGACGTGCGGTCGCCCCACAGCGGTGGTCGCAGTGATCTTCTCGTGAAGCCCCCGATCATCCACCTCCACTCCCTGCTCCCGGAGTCGATCCATCATCGCCCACGCCCGATCTTCGCGGGCGGCCTGCATGTCTCGCAGGTACGCTTGCAATCCATCGTCCGTAGCGTCAATGCCGTATGCCAGTACGTGTACTTCCGCCCCTTCGATCGTAGCACTCATTTCAATGCCAGGAACGAAAACGAGGCCTTCGTCCTCCGCCGCTGCGCGCGCCTCGTCCAGACCGCGTACCGTGTCGTGGTCCGTAACGGCCAGCACCTGAAGTCCACGTTCGGCAGCCGCCGCTACGAGCTCTCGGGGAGAAAGACGGCCGTCGGAACGGGACGTGTGGGTGTGAAGGTCGGCATAGACCGTCCGTTCGGCGGGACTCGGCATGGGGTTTTTGGATACTTCGTGGAGTAGGTTGAACTGCGGCCGTTAACTGTAGTATTCTTTCCACCCGGCAGAATCGGGAGCGCATTCTTTGTGACAACTCCCCTTTCTCCCGATGGATCGCATGTGGAGCCCGTGGCGGGCTGAGTACGTCTCCGACGCAGCCCACCGAACACCCGACGAGGGAGAATCTGTGTTTACGACCCTCCTCAACGAGGACAATGACGTTGAGAATCTGATTCTGTGGCGGGGCGAGCACGTCTTCGTCATCATGAATCTCTATCCGTACAACAATGGCCACCTCCTCATTGTCCCGTATCGTCAGGTCGACGCGTACCACGCGCTTACCTCGGACGAACAGAAAGCGATTGCGACGACCATCGATCGGTGCATCGGATGGCTCCGCGAAGCGTTCTCGCCGCAGGGCTTCAACGTGGGAATGAATCTCGGGGCCGCGGCGGGCGCCGGCATTCCGGAGCACCTCCACATGCACGTCGTGCCCCGCTGGAACGGCGACACGAACTTTATGACCACGACGGCAGAGACGCGAGTGCTGCCCGAGGACCTGTCCTCCACCTACCAAAAACTGCGGGCCGTCATCGAGGACCCCGCCGCTTCGGCCGATTCCCCGTAACCTTCCGCTTCCCATGCCCTCCGCTCCTACTAATCGGACGCTCCAGGACCGGCGCTCGGCCGTCGACCGCTACGACTTCCACGGCCTCCACCCGAACGTTCGCTTCGGCACCGCAAGCGACCGCTACGCCGGATGGATGGGCCAAATCTACCCCGAAGACGTGTACGCCGACCAAGTGTCTTCCCGAAAGCGGACCCTGCAGGGCCAATCGTTCGAGGAGCGGCAGGTCCCGGTGGCGTCCGTCCGGGAGTACTTCAAGCACTTCGGGGTGTTGGAGCTCGACTTTACGTTCTACCGCCCGTTACTGGAAGAGGACGAGCCGTCGTCCAACTACTTCGTACTGTCGAAGTACCTCGATAACGCACCGGACGACGCGTCGTTTTTGCTGAAGGCCCCCCAAAAATTCTTTGCCCGCTCGCTACGCCGGAAAGGATCGTTCGTCGACAATCCTGATTTTCTGGACGCAGAGGGCTACGTCGAAACCTTTCACGAGCCCGCCGTCGAACTCATGGGCGACCGACTCGACGGCATCATTTTCCAGCAGGAGTACCAACGGGTGGCGGACAGCCCGAGCCCAGAAGAAAATGTGGAGCAGCTCGACGATTTCTTCTCGGCCCTCCCGAACGACGCTCAGTTTCACGTCGAGCTCCGGTCCGAACACCTGCTGTCGTCCGGCTACTTCGACTGGCTCGACGAACGGGGACTGGGATACGTTTTCAGCCACTGGACCTGGCTCCCCGCCATCCGCGAGCAGTGGAGTCGATGCGGCGAACGCTTCACGGCGGCAAACGATCAGGTCGTCACGCGCCTCCTCACGCCCCGCAACGTGAAGTACGCCGACGCCTACGCGAAGGCCTACCCATTCGACGCTCCCGAGCCCGAAATCAGCGAGACGGAGCAGGCGCATGACATGGTGCTTGACGTAACGGCCCTCGCGTACCGGGCCGAGGCCGAAAATGCACTGCTGAACGTCGTGGCCAACAACCGCGCCTGGGGCAATGCGCCGGATCTTGCCCGCACCATCGCGCACCGAATTCTAGACGAGGAGGAGCGCCGGTCGGGCGCCAGCGGAGATGAGGGGTAGCGTGGGTGCTCCCTGCTCTACCGTGAGCCCTTACGCCCCCATCCTCCCCCAACGGCAGAAAAACAGCACGGTCGAGCCGGTGCAGGCCGAGGAGAAATCACAGCGAGTCGAGGTAGCCTTGGAGGATGACGGCAGCGGCAGCTGCGTCCACACGGCCCTTGTCGTAGCGGCCCGGCTGCGATACCCCCGCCCTGCGCAGCAGATCCTTTGCCATTTCCGACGTGTACCGCTCGTCTTCCCGCACCACGTCCGCCGCTCCGATGACGTCTTTGATGCGCTCCACGTAGGCCTGCACCATGTCGGTCGCGTCGCCCGCCTCCCCGTCTTCGGTCAGGGGCCAGCCCACGACCACCGTCTCAATCCCTTCGTCCTGCGCGAGCGAGCGCAGCACCTCTAGCGCCTCATCGGGAGCATAGGTCCCCTCGGTCTGCGCGAAGTGTCGGAGTGGATCGGCTACGGCGACGCCCACGCGTTTCGTGCCTACGTCCACACCAACGATCCGAGACGGACGGTCCAGAACACTCACCAGCGCTCTCCTCCGTTTGGGTTCAATCTACGCGTTCGACTCGTCCTCGGGCTCGTCTGCACTGCCCTCCGGAACCGAGTAGCCCAGCTCCCGAAGTGGTGTCTTCAATACCTCGCGGATGCGCTTCCCCGGCTTAAAGTGCGTCTTGCGCCGGCTGGGAACGAAGACGGGCTCATTGGTCTGAGGATTGCGCGCCGTGGGCTTGGCCTTCGTCTTCTTGACCTCGAAGACCCCAAAATCGCGGAGTTCGATGCGTCGCTCCGGGTCCGCCTCCATCAGGAGATCCCCCACCGCCATCAGCACGGCTCGGACCCATGGCTTGGCCTTGTAAAGGGGCCGATCCATCTTTTCGGATACGCGCCGGGCCACATCTTCTTTCGTGAGCGTTTCGGTTCGGTCGGACATGTCGACCTCAAAGACTCGATGAGAAGAAAACTGACTGCCTACTCTTCGAAGCGATACACGCCGTGAATGCCGTCAATGCGCTTGAGGCGTTCCATCAAACGCTGCAGGTGCTCCAGATCCGAGACGTGCAGCATAATGGTCCCTGAAAAGATCCCGTCCTCCGTGTCAATGGTAAGGGAGCGGATGTTGGTCTTCAGGTTTTTGGAAATGACCGTCGTGATGTCGTTGACCATGCCTACCCGGTCTTCGCCCATGAGACGAAGCGCCGCCACGAACTGCACGTCCTTCTGACGGCTCCAGTCCACGTCCAGGATGCGGTCGGCCTGGTTCACCAGCAGGTCCGAAGCATTCCGGCAATTCGAACGGTGGATGTTGATCGTCCCCGTGCGGCTCACAAACCCGAAGACCTCATCCCCCGGAATGGGATTGCAGCACGAGGCGTAGCTGACGGCCAGGTCCTCTTGCACCTCACCATTAATCACCAGGGTCTGCTTGCCAGACGACTGGGCCGAGTCAAGGAAGTTTTCGAACCGCTCCTTCAGTGACTCGTCGTCGTCTCTTTCGTCTTCCGTCTGCTCCTCTTCGGTTTGGCCCTTGACGTAGTCGACCAGCTCGTCAGGATCGTAGAGGCCTTTTCCAATCTCGTAGAAGAGCTGCTGGAGGTCGGGAAATTTGAGATCGTGGGCCACCTCCTGCAGATCCTGATCGCTGATTTCGATGTTGGCCCGGTCCTTCTTCTTCTCCCAAATCTCCTTCCCGAGCTCAACCGCCTTGCGCCGCTCCTCATTGGTCCACTGGCGAATCCGGCTCCGCGCCTTGTGGGTGACCACGAAATTAACCCAGTCGGGATTCGGCTGCTGCTTTTTCGACGTGATGACCTCTACCTGATCGCCGCTGGACAACTCGTGGGAAAGCGGCACCATCTTCCCGTTCACCTTCGCCCCGATGCACTGCATTCCCACTTCCGTGTGCACCTTAAAGGCAAAATCGACGGGCGTGGCCCCCTGTGGCAACGTCATTAAGTCGCCCTGCGGAGTGAAGACGTAGATCTCCTCGTCGTACAGGTTGAGGCGAAACTCCTTGACGAATTCCGTCGCCTCGTCCGGCTTGGGATTGTCGAGAAGGTCGCGCACCCACTCCAGGAATTGCTCCATCTCCTCGTCGACGTTCTCGGTCCCCTCCTTGTACTTCCAGTGAGCCGCCACGCCGCGCTCGGCCACCTCGTGCATCTCCTGCGTCCGGATCTGCACCTCCACGCGCCGGCCTTCGGGCCCAAAGACCGTCGTGTGCAGGCTCTGGTACCCGTTGGACTTGGGAACGGAAATGAAGTCGCGGAAGCGCTCAGGCAGCGGCTTGTAGAGATCCGTCACCAGCGAGTAGACGCGCCAGCAGTCCTCTTTGCCTTTTTTGCCCCCACTCTGCAGGACAATCCGAATCGCGAAGATGTCGTAGATCTCGTCGATCGGCTTGTTCTGCCGCTTCATCTTACGGTGGATCGAGTAGATGTTCTTCACCCGCCCGTAGATGTCAAACTCGTATCCCTCTTCTTTCAGATGCTCCTCGAGCGGGTCAATAAACTCGGCAATGTAGGCATCCCGCTGCTCGGCCATCTCCTCCAGCGTCGAGACAATGTGCTCGTACGCGTCCGGATCGAGAATCTTGAAGGAGAGGTCCTCCAGCTGGCTCTTGATGCTGAACAGCCCGAACCGGTGGGCCAGCGGGGCGAAGAGATCGAGCGTTTCACTCGCTTTCTTGAGCTGCTTTTTCTTCGGCAGCGCCTCGATCGTGCGCATGTTGTGGAGCCGGTCCGCAAACTTCACCAGGATGACGCGGAGGTCCGTCGCCATCGACAGCATCAGCTTGCGAACGTTCTCGGCCTGTCCCAGCTCACGACTCTCAAAAACGCCGCTAATCTTCGTGAGGCCGTCGATGATGTTCTCCATCGTCTCCCCAAACTCCTCCCGAATGAGGTCGAGGGAGAGCTCGGTGTCTTCCACCACGTCGTGCAGAAGGGCCGCCGCCACACTCATGTCGTCCAACCCGATGTCGCGGGCCACGATCGTCGCCACCGTCATCGGGTGGCTGATGTAGCGCTCCCCAGACTCGCGCCAATCGTTGCGGTGGGCCCAGTAGCTGAGACGAAAGGCCCGATGGATCATGTCTTCGTCCACCGTGGGCAGATGCTCACGGCACTGCGTGAGGAGCTCCTGGAGCTGGTCGTGAAATCGCTCGTCAATGTCGAGTTCCCCCTTCTCGGGAACGGCCGACGCCTGAATCATGCTGCTGAAAACTTTGACATTAAAACACGCAGAAGTCCACAGGGGCTTTAAATTCCTGTCATTCCACAAGTTTCTCGGTTCCGCCAGCCGACATTAGAAGAGGAGGCCTACTCGTTTTTCTCGGTGCCGCCCTCCGTTCTCGTTCTGATTCGTGATTCTCGTTGCGTGCCCCCTCCCCTTTACGACGTGCCATTATTCCCCTGGCCCACCTCCATGAGGGCACTAATGAGATCGCTCTTCGTGAGCACCGAGTAGCCCCGACGGCCGTCGGGACCGTGGTCGACCAGCACAGCGCCGACGTCCTGCTCCAGGTACGCGGAAAGGTGCTCCAGGTGCAGGGAGGCCGGCACGACGGGAAACGGATCGCCCATGATGGTGCGCACCGGCTTGTCGCGCGAATCCGGGTTGTCGATGAGCCGGTTCAGAATGCGCGTCTCTGTGACACTGCCCACCACCTCATTATCGTTGTCGATCACTGGCATCTGCGAAATGCCTTCGTCCGTCATTCGCTCGATAATGTCTCCGATTTTGTCGCCCGGCGCGGCCGAGATGACCTCCGCGTGGTCCTGCCGCAGATTCAACACCTCGCCCGCCGTCACGTCCGGCTTGCTTTCCAGGAAGCCGTGATTCCGCATCCACTCGTCGTTGTAGGTTTTGGACAGGTAGCGGAAGCCGGAATCCGGTAAGAGCACGACGACCACGTCGTCCTCCGTGAGCACGCTGCGATGATCCTCCAGCCACTGCAACGCCCCTGCCAGGGCCATGCCGCAGGACTGCCCAACGAAGAGCCCCTCCTCACGAGCAAGCCGTCGGGTCATCTGCATGGCCTCCTTGTCCTCAATCTGGACGAAATCGTCCACCACGTCGAAATCCATGTTCTCGGGCAGGATGTCTTCGCCCACGCCCTCGGTGAAATAGGGATAGATCTCATCCTCGTCGAAGACGCCCTCGTGAAAGTATTTGTAGAAGACGGACCCGGCGGGGTCGACGCCAATGACTTTCGTGTCTTCCTCCTGCTCCTTCAGGTAGCGGCCCGTTCCACTGATGGTGCCCCCCGTTCCGGCCCCCGCAATGTAGTGAGTGATCTGGCCCTCGGTTTGCTCCCAAAGCTCCGGCCCCGTGGTCTCGTAGTGAATTTGAGGATTCGAGGGGTTGTCGTACTGGTTCAGATAAACGGAATTCGGAATTTCCTCCGCGAGCCGCTGGGCCACAGAGTAGTAGCTGCGCGGATCGTCCGGTTCCACGTTCGTCGGGCAGATGAGCACTTCCGCCCCTAACCCCCGCAGCACGTCCACTTTTTCCCGACTCTGCTTGTCGGTGGTCGTAAAAATGCAGCGGTACCCCTTCGCTATAGCCGCAATGGCGAGGCCCGCCCCGGTATTGCCGCTCGTGCCCTCAATAATCGTCCCGCCCGGCTCAATCAGTCCTTTCTCCTCCGCATCCTCGATCATGCTGACGCCGATGCGGTCCTTCACCGACCCCCCCGGATTGAAAAACTCCACTTTTCCAAGTACCGTGCAAGGGAGATCCTCCGCAATTTCGTTGATGCGAACGAGCGGCGTATTCCCAATCGTGCCGAGGACGGTGTCGTGCCACATAAGGTCTGGGTGAAAGTGAAGTGGATGCTGATGGTAGGATCTCCTCCCAGCGCCCAGTGCCGGCGTCTTCCCGACGATCGGCCTGCTGAGACGCGCGCCCTAGTACGTACGACCTGCCCCTGTGCCGGTATTCCAACGGGCGCCCGCCTCAACAGTTGCTCTCGAAGCTGCACCTTCCGAGTCACATGGACGTTGGATTGTCCATGATAATGATCAGCAACGACGCTGTCACCCCTCTCCCGCAGAAACGATGTGGGACATCTGCCTCGTTCTTCTTCTAGTTCCGCTCTGTCCTGATGAACGCTCCCGACACGGTTCCAACCGTTGAACCGGCCCTGCTGATCGCTACGTTCGCCCCGTCTGGGACCCTACGCAACTGTAATGAAGCCTGGCAATCGGTCCTGGGCACCGCCGAGGCGCCCTGGGCCATGCTGCCCGAAGACGACAAGGAGCTTGCGAGCTCCTCCGTGCTCGAAGCCGGGAAGGGCTCCCTGGTCACGAACCAAGTGGTAAACGCCCACACCCCGGATCGGGACGAGCCCCTTCCCGTCCTCCTCAACTTCGTGCCGGTTCACGGCGACGCAGACGACGAGTCCCGAATCACCGCCGTTACCATCAGCGGCGAGGTGATGGCCGAACCGCCCTCCTGGATGATCAGCCAGACGCAGCGCCATCGCATGGAAGCCCTCGGGCGGATGACGATGGGGGTGGCCCACGACCTCAACAATCTTCTCAGCGGCCTCATCGGGCACATCGAACTGCTAAAGGAAAAAGCCGCACGCAGCGACGATCCCGCGGCGGACATCCAGCCCTCCATCCGGACGATCGAGAAGACGGCGGAAGACGGTGCGTCCCTCATTGAAAAAATGCAGCGCTACATCCGCGAGGACACTCAAAAGCACTTCGAGCGCGTGAGTCTCGCGACGCTCATAGAGGACTGCATCACCATCACCCAGCCCTACTGGTATAATGAGCCGCGGCGGCAGGGCATAGAAATTGACGTGGAGCGAAATCTCGATTCCGTGCCGGACGTGATGGGGGCCGCCTCCGAACTGCGGGAGGTCTTCGTAAACCTCATCCTGAATGCCGTACAGGCCATGCCGGAGGGCGGTACGCTCACCTTCGAAACCTTTGCTGACGAATCGTCGGTCTATGCCCGCGTGACGGACACCGGCATCGGCATGAGCGATGAGATCCAGGAAAACATCTTCGAACCCCTCTTCACCACCAAAGGCGAGCAAGGCACCGGCATGGGCCTCGCCGCCAGCTACGGCATCATTCAGGAGCACGAGGGCGACATTCAGGTCACCTCGGAGCCTGGGGAAGGCACGACGTTTACCATGTCCTTTCCTCCTGCCGACGAGTCGGAGCCGGAGCCGGAGGAGTCGACGGAAGAGACCGTCGATAACGAGAACGTGCGTGTTCTGGTCGTGGACGACGAGGAGATGGTGCGCTCCATCATCACGCAGCTCCTCACGCTCAACGATCACGAAGTGGACCGTGCGTCGTCGGGCGCCGAAGCCCTTTCGATGTTCGAGGCGAACCACTACGACATCGTCTTCACCGACTTTGGCATGCCTGAAATGACCGGCGCAGAACTGTCGCGGAAGCTTCACGAACGCCAGCCGGACCTCCCGATCATCTTGCTCACGGGCTATACCGACACCGAAACCGCTGTCGATGAGGTCGATGACATCCTGTCGAAACCGTTCAAGCTTGAGGAGCTGGAGGCCACCATCCAAAAGTTTGTGATCTCGTCGTGAGTACCGTGCGGCTGTCACCTTGACCGACCACTCGTGACAGAACGCCTGCTTTCTTGCAAAACGTCTCGACCGTCCGCGGTCGGTCCACATTTTGCGGATGCTTCTCCACCACGGCCCGCCCCCTTCTCCCTGATTTTTCCCTCCGAAGCACATGACAGATCAGAAACCCTTCTCTCTCCTCACCGACGAGCCCGGTCCCTTAGGCGGCAAAGAATCTGACCAGGATATTCCGCTCCCGAATCCGGACGAGGAAGCTCAACTCAGTGCCTCGGAGGTGCCGGAGCAGCTTCCGATTCTCGCGCTCCGGAATACAGTCCTCTTCCCTGGGGTGGTGTTGCCCATTACGCTCGGGCGCGACTCTTCACTGCAGCTCGTGAAGGAGGCGTCGGAGGCCGATCGGTTGATTGGAGTCGTTGCCCAGCGATCGGCCCAGGACGAAAACCCTGCCCCCGAGGACCTTTACGACGTCGGCACCGTGGCCGAAATCTTGAAGCTCATCAAGATGCCGGACGGGTCGCGGTCGATCATTATTCAGGGCAAACGCCGTATTCGGGTGACCGAATACGTGGAAACGGAGCCGTACTTCCGCGCCCGGGTGGAACCGATCGAGGAGCCGGAGGAGACTGAGGATCTGGAATTGGAGGCCCACACCCGTTCGATCAAAGAGCTGGCCGTGCAGATCGTACGGCAGGCGCCGCACCTCCCCAGCGAAGCCGCCGAAGCGATCGAGAACATCGAGTCGCCGGACTTTCTGATTCACTTCATTGCCTCCAACCTGCAGGAAGAAGTCAAAGGGAAGCAGAAGATCCTCGCCACCCTCCCCCTCATGGAGCGGGCCGACCTCGTCCTTCAGAAGCTGCAGGACGAACTGCAGGTGATGAAGCTGTCCGAAAAGATTCGCAGCCGCGTGCGGAGCGACGTAGACGAGCAACAGCGGGAGTACCTGCTGCGCCAGCAGTTGAAAGCGATTCAGGAGGAGCTGGGCGAGACCGACGAGCGGACCGAGGTTGAGGATCTTCGACAGAAAGCCGCCGAAAAGGATCTGCCGGAACACGCCCGGGAGCAGGTGGACAAGGAGCTCACCCGACTCGCCCGCACGAATCCGGCCTCCCCGGACTACGCGGTGACCCGCAACTACGTAGATTGGATTCTGGATCTCCCGTGGTCCACGTATTCCGAGGACCGCCTGGACGTGACGCGGGCCGAGGAGGTGCTGAATGAGGACCACTACGGCCTCGACGACGTGAAGGAGCGCATTCTGGAGCACCTGGCCGTCCTCAAGCTAAAGGGCGACATGAAGGCTCCGATTCTCTGCCTTCATGGGCCGCCCGGCGTGGGCAAAACCAGTCTCGGCCAAAGCATTGCCCGGGCGATGGAGCGGGAGTTTGTGCGCATGAGCCTGGGTGGTGTGCGAGACGAGGCGGAGATTCGGGGCCACCGCCGGACGTACGTAGGCGCCCTTCCGGGCCGCATTCTGCAGGGACTGAAAAAGGCGGGGACCAACAATCCCGTCTTTATGCTCGACGAGGTCGACAAGCTCGACTCCGGCATGCGGGGCGATCCGTCCAGCGCCCTCCTGGAGGTGCTGGACCCGGAGCAGAACGATGCGTTCAACGACCACTACCTGGAGCTCGATTACGACCTCTCGAAGGTTTTCTTCATCGCGACGGCCAACTACGCGGAACGCATTCCGCCGCCCCTCCGCGACCGCATGGAGATGATTGAAATCTCCGGGTACACGCAGGAGGAGAAGCTGCGGATTGCCACGGGATATCTCCTTCCCCGCCAGCTGGAACGCAACGGCCTCGCCAACCACGACATCAGCCTCTCCGACGACGCGCTGCGCCTACTCATCGACGGCTATACGCGTGAGTCCGGCGTCCGCCAACTAGAACGCACCATTGGGGCGGTGCTGCGCGGCGTAGCGAAGGAATTTGCGACGGACACGCTGAGCGACCCCACGGTCGATGCAGACGACATCGAAGACTACCTTGGTGTGCGAAAGTTCGAGTCGGACGTGGCCGAGCGAACGGAGGTCCCGGGCGTGGCTACGGGCCTTGCCTGGACGCCGGCCGGGGGCGAAATTTTGTTCATCGAGGCGTCGCTCTCGCGCGGGTCCGGGCGCATGACGGTCACCGGCCAGCTGGGGGACGTGATGAAGGAGTCGGCTCAGGCCGCAGTCTCGTACGTGAAGGCGCAGGCTGACGAGCTCGGCATTCCACAGGACGCGTTCCGGTACTGGGACCTCCACCTGCACGTCCCTGCGGGTGCCACGCCCAAAGATGGCCCCTCCGCCGGCATCGCCATCCTCTCGGCCCTCGTCTCCGCCTACACGCAGCGCCGCGTGCGCCACACCCTGGCGATGACCGGTGAAATTACGCTTCGCGGCCTCGTACTGCCGGTGGGAGGAATCAAAGAAAAAGTTCTCGCCGCCCGGCGTGCCGGCATCAAACAGGTGCTGCTCCCGAAGAAAAACGAGAAGGACGTGAAGGACATTCAGGAGGGGGCGCTGGACGGCATCGAGATCACGTACCTGGAACGGATGGACGACGTGATCGACCTCGTGCTGGAAGACGAGGTCCTCCAGGATCCGGCGGAATACTTCTCCCTCCCGGAAGAGGAGAAGCAGCGCACCTCCTCGGGAGACGGGGCTGTGGGCATTGCGGATCCGGAGACCGTGTCCTAACTGAAACCGACACCGCGAAAACCAGCCCCTCAACCGGCCCCGATCGGCCTCGCCTGTCTCATCCATAACGGTTAATTCCACTCTCCGACCTACCGAGCGCTGGCCGCAAGCGATTCCAATTCGTGTCTACTGCTAGACAGTTCATCGCCCCCCGCTCTCTTCCGGATCACGCTTCTCGACACTTGTCCAAAAAGACAAAATCATTCTCATGAACTCTCTCCCTCCCGGTCTCGGGTTCTGTGCTCTCCTTTTCAGCGGCGGGATCCTCCTCAGTGCGTGCCAACAGGAGTCCCCCTCTCAGCAAAGCGCCGCGGCGGATTCGACATCCGAGGCCTTCTCCGATGATGACGTGTACGTAGTGGTTTCCCAGCAGCCCGACTGCGGCGGCGTCGAGGCCCTGCAGGAGTACATCAATAACAATCCCCCGGAGCCCTTTTGGCCCTGGACGGAGACCGAAGGCAAAGTCTTCGTTCAGTTCGTCGTGAGCAAGGAGGGCGAAGTGGTAACCCCAGAGGTGACCCGTGGTGTGAGCGAACCGCTCAATACGAGGGCCCTCGAGGCCGTGCAGAACCTGAACTGCGAGCCGGGGGTGCAGGAGGGCCAACGTGTGCACGTTCGGATGAGTCTGCCAGTTACATTTTGAGAGTAATGAGCGCGTGCAGCCTTCCGAGACTATAGAGCGTCCCAAATTGAGCCCGAGCGCCGTCGTTACGTCTCCGCCGCAGGGGTCTCCTCTGCCTTGAGGGAGTCGCGGTATCGCTGGGCCTGAATGGATTTGTCCCACGCTTCGTATAGGTCCACGAGTTTCTGGATCGATTCGCGCAGGGCGGGATGCCCCGAACGGTAGGTTGAACGACGGATCGACAAAAGATCGAGTAAGTGCTGTTCAGCGGCCGCGTACTTTTCCTGCGTACTCAACACGGTCGCCAGGTTGCTCAACGTCCTGGCGGTTCTTGGGTGACGGGGTCCCAGTTTCTCACGACGGAGGGCTAACACCTTGCGGAAGATCGAATCGGTAGCGGCGTACCGGCCCTGACGGTACAGCACCCCCGCCAGGTTATTCAGTATCGTGATGGTTTCCGGGTGTCGCGGCCCCAACGCCTCTCGCCGGATGGCCAAGGCTTCGTGGAATAAGGAATCGGCCACCTCATACCGGCCCTGCTCGTACATCGAGAGCCCAAGTCGATTCAGTGCCCCAGCCGTCTCCACGTGATTCGCCCCTAACTGCTCCCGCCGGATGGCCAGGCCCCTGCGGTAGAGCGAGTCGGCCCGTTCATACCGACCCTGCTTGCGAAAAGTACTTCCCAAATTCAAGAGCGCCGTGGCGGTTTCCGGATGTTGCGGCCCCAATGCCTCCCGCCGGATGGCCAAGGCCTCACGGAATGCCGAATCGGCCGCCGCGTACCGGCCCTGCATGCGCAGCGCGCTTCCGAGGTTCACCAGCGTCGAGGCGACATCCGGATGGCGCGGCCCTAGTCGCTCCCGGTCGATCGAGAGAACGTCGCGGTACACCGAATCGGCTGCGGCGTACCGGCCCTGACTGTAGTACGTGATTCCCAGATTATTGAGTGTCGTAGCGGTTTTTGGATGCCGCGGTCCCAGTTGTTCTCTGGCGATCGCCAAGGCCTCCCGGAATACTGAGTCGGCCGCCTCATATCGGCCTTGCTCGCGCAGCGTGAGGCCAAGGCTGTTGAGCGTCACCGCCGTTTCAGGATGCCGCGGCCCCAATGTCTCACGCCGAACGGCCAGGGCATCTCGGAAAACCGAGTCGGCCGCTGCGTACCGGCCTCGTTCAATTAACGCATTCCCGAGGTTGCTCAGCGTCGTAGCGGTACTGGGGTGCTGCGGCCCCAGTCGTTTGCGCTTCAACGCTAGGGCCTTGCGGTAAATCGAGTCGGCCGCTGCGTAGCGCCCCTGTTCATCCAAGACAATTCCCAGATCGTTGTAAAGCACAGCGATTGTGCGGTGGGGGTCGTCGTGCACTGCTCGTCGCATTGAAAGGGCGGCTCGAAGAAGAGAATCGGCCGGGGACAAGAGCTCCCGATCCCGCTTGACAAGACCGAGATCGTGGAGACTCTCCGCGATCTTCGGATGAGGCGGATCGAACAGGCGCCGTCGCATTGCCAGGGCCTCTGCGTGGAGCGACTCGGCAACGGCGTACCGGCCCCGGTTGCGCTGCACCTCCCCGTAGTTGTCGAGACTCTCCGCCACTTCGGGATGAGGTCCATCGTAAAGACGAGAGCGAATCTCCCGGGCGCGAGAGATAAACGAGTCGGCCCGCCCGTATTCCCCCAGTCCCTGATAGGCTCGCCCGATGGCTCCAAGCAACTGGGCCTGCGATGCCGGCTGGTCCTGCAACTGGGAGACGCGTTCTTCTCCGCGCCGAAGAAGGGTCTCAGCCGTCAGCGTGCTCGGTTGTTCGTAGGGATTGCTCGCCTCGAAAAGACCCACGAGCAAATCCGACACCTCCTCGGCCGTCTCCGCCTCCCGCTGCGCGCGCTCCTTCTGCTCCGCCAGTCGGTCGGCCTGAAGGGTGACCGTCCCCGCGTAGGCCACTCCGAGGATAGCGATGATTATGCCTGCCACGACCCCTGTTCGATTGCGCTCAACAAACTTTCTGGCACGGTAGCGCAATGTCGACGGCCGTGCCTCGATCGGCTCGCCCGCCCGGTAGCGTCGGAGATCCCTCGCCAGCGCCCCGACCGATCGGTATCGACGCTCCGGTTCCTTCCGCAGAGCCTTGAGCACGATGGTGTCCAGATCGCCCTGCAAGGACTCGCCCGCAACACCCGCATCGCCTTGAGCCTCCTCCGAAGGAACAGCCGGCGACTCCTCGATGAGGACGCGCTCAATCTCGGTGAGCGACTTTCCCTCCAGCTCAAACGGCCGCGTTCCCGTAAGAAGCTCGTAGGTGAGCACACCCAGCTGGTACACGTCCGTCGCCGTCGTAATCTCCTCCCCTTTCACCTGCTCTGGCGCCGCGTAGGCCGGCGTCATGAGGTGCTGACCCGTCCGCGTGTTCGGCCGCGTCACCGGCAGCGAATCGTCGAGCAGCTTTGCAATGCCGAAGTCCAGAAGCTTAATCGTCGGCCCGCTCTCGGTCTCGGTAACCAGCACATTCGAGGGCTTCAAATCGCGATGCACCACCAGCCGGCCGTGGGCCGCCGAGACGGCATCGACGACCTGCTCCAGCAGATCCAGCCGGGCCGCCAAGTTCAGTTCTCGCTCCTCCGCGTACGTGGTGATGAACTGTCCGTCCACGTGCTCCATCACGAGGTAGGGACGCCCGCCCTCAGTTACACCGCCGTCGATGAGCCCCGCGACGTTCGGGTGCTCAAGGCTGGCTAGCACCTGACGCTCGGTCCGGAAGCGCTCGACGGCGGCCTCGGAGTGGAGGCGCCGCTGCAAAAGCTTGATCGCGACCGTCTGCTCGAAGTCGCCGGTGACCCGCTCCGCCCGATATACGATCCCCATTCCCCCCACGCCGACCTCCTCTACCAGGCGATAGGGACCGATTTGCCGACCCGAAAGGTCCATAACGTCCGCCACGTCCTCTCCTCCAGTTGGGATTTCTGGAGACTCTGACATGAGCGGGGCCACGACCCGATCGGCCATCTGCGAAAAGAAGTTCGGAGCCTCCTCTCGGGCCGAAAGCAGAGACGCCACCTCCTCCTGCACCGCCGGATCCTCGCAGTGCGTTGCAAGGTATTGCTCCCGCTCATCCCGCGGAACGTCTAGCACAGCTTCGAAGAGCGTTTGGATCCGGTCCCACTGTCGTTCAGCCATGACGGTCGAATGTCCTCAATTCGACGACGCGCGATCCGTGGACTCGTCGCCCAGAGACTCTCCTCCGTGAATTCGCTTCATTTCCCGGTAGAGCCACGCCTGTGCGAGGTCCCAGTCGCGGCTGACGGTTGACCCGGAAATGCCAAGGGCTTCGGCGGTTTCCTCGATCGTCATGTCACCAAAAAAGCGGCACTCGACCACACGGGCGGCCCGCTCGTGCTCTTCCTCAAACCGACGGAGGGCAGCGTCGAGCACCACGAGCATTTCGGACCGCTCCTCGGTCGTGGCCTGGTCCCGATTCAAGGACTCTCGGAGGGCCTCCAGTGACAGGATCTGGGCGTCTCCCCCACGTTTTTGGGCGCGTTGTTTCCGAGCCCGATCCACGAGGATGTGCCGCATCGCACGGGAAGCCACGGCAAAGAAATGAGAGCGACTTTCCCAAGACTGCTCCTCCTGCCGGACGAGCTTCACATACGCTTCGTGCGCCAGGGCCGTCGTCCGTAACCCCGGATCGCCCTTCCACTGCTTCCGCTGTCCACGAGCCCGATGGCGAAGCTCCGTGTACACTTCCTCGAAGAGATCGTCCACGACCTCGTCGTCGCCACCGCGTAGATCGACGAGCAACTCAGTCACTGTGTCCTGAGTGGAAGAGGCCATGACGACGTGCTCTTAAGTGAAGATAATAAGAAGTAGGGAGCCTCGCGGAGAGAAAGTGAGCAATCTCAAGGAAATCCCTCGTGAATAGAAGTGAAGGGGCCTCTCAGTACAGAGGCTCTTTCTAAAACCGCATTGTTTTGGTAGAAGGGTTTGACTTCTGAAGGTTTCAAGAGGAATGCAACTCTTCACTTCTCTTTGGGGCTGGTTAAAAACCCAGGTTCCTGCATACCCGCTGGACCTTGCTCGCAAGTTACCCGACGACCCTATGTCTATTCTGCGTTTCACACGCTTCGCTGCGCTCCTCACTCTCTGTGGTGCCGTTCTTTTCCTATGGGGATGTGACTCCGCTGGCAACTCTCAAGAAAACCAGTCCCCTTCGGCCGATGTTGCGGTCAGTCCCTCGACTGTGGACATCGGCTCGCAGGTAACACTCGATGGGTCGGGCTCTTCTGATCCGGACGGGGACAACCTCAACTACAGCTGGTCGCTAAACGGCCCGAGTGAAAGCTCCGCGAGTCTCTCGGATCCGAGTGCCGAAACGACCCCCTTCACCCCAGACGTGGCGGGGGACTACACTGCGACCCTCGAGCCCGGTGTGGATATCCGGTTCGAGAATGACGTGGCCCTATGGGTCAACTCTGGCTCGGCCCTGGTAGCTGAAGGCACGTCCAGCGACCCAATTACGATGACCGCCACGGACGGAAACGAGCAGCAGGGCTGGTGGCGCGGTTTGGCCATCTATTCGAACAACGCGAACAACACGCTCAACTACGTGGAAGTCCACCACGCCGGTAGTACCGACATGAGCAGCATCAACCAGGCCACAAACGTCGCGGTCGAATCCGATGCCATCCTCAACCTCACCAACTCTACGATTACGGACAGTGGAGGAAATGGGGTGTACTGCGATGCATCGGATGCCTCCCTCAATGCCTCTGGAAATTCCTTTAGCAACAACACGGGCTAGAATGTAGCAAACTGTTAGTAGAGCGTCCGGTCGGGCCTCTGTAGGCGAGGGAAAACCGCTCTCGCCCACTAAAGGCTGAGGGATCGACGACTCGTGTCTTCAGTCTCGTCACGCCTCGGTATGCCTTCCTGGATCTCTGTCACAACGCCGGCCCTGCTTGAAGGTAGAGGGTTCGTACCTCATGCTACGAGTAGGAGCCCACTGCTTAAAGGTAGCCCCAAAGCACCGACGTAAATTTACTCCTATCCGCGAACGGGACCACGAGGCCGCCTCTTTTGAACGGCGAATGCCACTATCGCTTTTCTCGAACGACCTACTCTTTTCAATGAGAAACCGTCAACTCCAAGCTCCTCTATTCACTCTTTTTGCCCTCATTCTCCCGCTTGCTCTATTGTCGTGCGACAGCAGCGGGACCAACAACAATGGCGAAAATGACCCCGGGCGTGACACGTTTTCGCTCAACAAGGGGAATTTCAGCGCCACAATCACCGAAGACGGCACCGAGACCGACGTGTCCGGCAGTGCTGTCTTTGGTGTCGCAACCGACGTCGACCCCGGAAACGACGATGTCGCCAGCGACAACGGCGAAGCCTTCATCATCTATCTTCTCGAAGGAGAAAAAACCCTTGAGGACGACGGCGACGTCAGCCTAGCAGAAGGAGGCACGGAGATCATCCTCAGCCGAGAGGATTCGACCGTTCCTGGAACCGGGACGACCTCCCTCGACCAATGGTCCATGGTGAATCGAACCCCAAACATCGTTGCCGGGAGCCCGGACGGAACCGTGGACATTACGACCTCAAGCGATGGAACGCTGGAAGGAACGTTCCAGGTCGACGTGACCATTGGGGGCATTTCTGTTGAGGGGTCCTTTACCGCTGAGGAGAGGGACGACATCGACTCGGTGCTGTGCGCACCGGGGTGCGACACTTCTTAATTCTGCACCCAGTGAACCAGATCGTGGGCTTTCGCTCTGCCGTTGAGGAGGACCGTTCTCTCCATACGCCACGGGCGAGCCCAAAAGCGCGTGACGACATGCGTCAGAAATCGTGAACTGAGAGCGTCATACTCAACACTCAAACAACACCTCTGATTAGGACCATGGATCGATTCTCCCCGACTCGAACGCTCATGATCACCCTCGGGGCTCTGCTGCTTCTCCTCCCCGCCTGCGATTCCGGGGGCGCCTCCGAGGAAGAGGAAGACGTCAACAACCAATTCAGCCTGACGATCTCGCCTCTCAACTCCAGTACGGCCCCCCTTGCAACCCCGAAGCAGACCCATTCGGACTCCCTGCAGGGATGGAGCTTCTTCTACGACAGCGAAGGACGACACAGTGACACGAGCCCGACGGGTGACCTCTTCTTGATCTACTTCAATAATACGGAGGCTTTTCAGGACGGAGAGGCCGTGAAAGAAGGCCTCTTTGGGGTCGCCTCACTCTACGACAACCGTCCCCCCACAGGCTCCCATCCCATCGGCGACGCGGGTGACGAGGCAGTTAATGAGGGGGATGCCTTCACGTTCTTCATCTCTGAAAACTTCGACGCGGTTCAAAATCAGACCTTCCCCTTCACTCTGTATCGCGTCCACGACGGCACCCTGGAGCTCAGTCACTCGACCGACCACAAACTCAAGGGGACGTTCGAAACCCAAGCTCAGGCCATCACCCTTGACTCGACCGGAACCATCACGCGGGATACGGTCTCGGTCAGCGGGCCCTTCACCGCCGAGGACGTTGAGACGTACGTCAACACCAGCACTCAATTCTAAGGTCCCTCGCGTACGTCCCGCTCCTTCCCTTCTCACAAGCAATAGAAAAAAGCCCTTCTTTGCCATGCGCACCCTGATGATGTGCGTAGGTTGTTTCCTGCTTCTCGTGGGCCTCTGCGCCCTCCCCTCTCCAACACTCGCACAAAACCAAGAGAACGGGTCGAGCGACAAGCCCATGCTCGGTACCCTCTTCGAAGAGGACATGATGTTCACGAGAAAGGCCTTCTCTGCCTCTATTCGCTTTGCGGGCCTCGTGGACACCCTCAGGAGCGAAGGACCATTTACCGTGTTCGTGTTCAGCAACGAGGCAGCAAAAACACTGGAGAAGGCATTCCCCAAACCTCAGAGCAACCCCGAATTCCGGTCCGTAATTGCATATCACGTCGTTCCCGGGCGAAAGGTAATGGCCGCCGACTTCCCGAATGTCGATGAGCTACAAACCCTGGAGGGGACTCCGATTGAGGTAGAAACGAAGGGCGGATCGTCGGTCGTCGTCGAAGGCGGGACAGGAGGACAACGCGTCTCAAAACAGCCGGAGACGATCCTCCTCCACGGAAAGAATACGGTCGAAATCGGCTCAGAGCCGACCCATCGCGACCTAACGACAACCTCGAACGGCGTCATCCACCTCATCGATTCGGTCCTGAGAGTCCCTGACGACTAATCTCTTGACGGACTCGGAAGTCCTGACGGTTTCCCTTTCACCCAAAGCCCATCCTCGCCCATGTATCGCTTCTCGGCCCTTTCCCAGCGCGTTCATCTCGCGTTGCCCTCCATCGTCGAGGGATTTGTGCTTCCCTGTCTCCTGCTCACCAGTCTCACAGCCTTAACGGCAGGATGCGGAAGCGCCGTTCAAACCACTCTCCCGAAGGAATGGGAAGCCGAGGTCGGGGAAAACACCCAAACCCTCGCGGTGGACCGACAGCGCGAGCACCTGATCGTCGGAAAAAACAAAGAGACGACGATCTATGATGACAGCGGAACGCGCATTCTTGGAGAGGACGACAGCGGCCTCTCCGGTATGCTGAGCAACGTCAGCAGTGCCGTCTCGCAGAGCTCACCATTTTCGGCCGACAAACTCGATTACGTGGTTCTTTCCGATCCCGGAATCGCGCTGGTCTTCGACTACACCTCGGACGACGACATCGTCCGCGCCCTCAACCTCGACACCGGAAGCGAAATGTGGAAGCGTACCGACTACCGGTGGAGTCTCGAAAAGTATCAGTCGGTGGGCTCCGAGATCGCAGAGGGATTGTTGCAGAACGCGAATCTCCAGGCCGGAGCCGGGGCCTTGGCTGCCACAGGGGTGGCCAACGCTACGCTGCTCCGAGAACGGTTCGTGTACGACCTCGTGGCCGAGGTCCCCAACCAGAATGCGATCCTGCTAAAGACGGTGGGCGAGCTTCGTCTCGTCGACCTGGAGACCGGAAATACGGAGTGGCGCATCGATGACGTCTCCGGAAGCAGCCTCATCCACACCAGCCGGCTGCCGTCGGGCGACATGATTCTCGCAACAAACTACACGAGCATCCTGGAACGTGCCTCTGGAGGGCGTGAGGTACTTCGCATCGATGCACGAGATGGCACGGTACAGTGGCGCAGTGACCACGACGCCGACGCCGTGCGTCACTCCGAGCTAAAGGACAACCTTCTCCTCCTTCAGCACGGGGACAAGGACTTGGAGGCGTTCCGCGTCGACGACGGGACCGAGGTGTTCGACGTCGAGATGGACTGGCGAGCAGATGTCGTGAGTTATCGGTCTGCTTCATACAGGGGAGAAGACTACCAAGTCTCTTACACTGAGGGCCCCAAAATGACGGAGAATGCCGTGTACGTGCCCCACCTCGCAAACATTCAGACCATTGGGGCACCGGACTACGGGGTCAAACGATTCAACCTGAACTCAGGAGATCAAACCTGGGCCTCGGAGCCGGTATCGGAAATGCACGCCCTACAGGACCTGACGATTCAGGACAATCTCTTGATCGCCCGGGCGTTCCACTGGGGCGGGGGCGCACTCGGATCAGATCCGCGACAGCGCGTCTTGAGTTGGGACCTGTCGGATGGCACGATGGAGTGGAATCATCGGACCCCCTACGATCCCTCCAAGGCGTCCCTGGTCCGATCTCAGGTTCTAGGGGACGCCCCTCCCTCCTCCTACAACCTCGTGGTTGATCAAGGCCGAGCATATGCGGCCACCGATACGTCGATTGTCGCCTACACGGCATCCAACGGGTCCCTCTATGCTTCTGCCGGAGCGGAAAGCTCGGGCCAACCGGTGTGGCTCACAAAACAGGACGACATTCTCGTGGACCTTCGCACAATGGGGGTCGGCTTCCACGCCAAGTCGGACCTAACCCCTGTCGCCGAGCCCATCTCCTTTGCGTCCGAAGTGATCACCTACAATCGCGAGGGGTCTCTCTTACTTGTCCGAACCGAAAACGGACTCTACGTGGTGGACCTGGGGCAGCAGTCGCTGGTGGGTACCGTAGCTCAGGAGGATGCAGGGGGATTCGTAAGCGGCAATCTCCGGTCCGGGTTCGTCGTCACCGAGGGCGGAGAATCCGTCTTCGTGCTGACGCCGGATTGGGTCGTGCAGAAGTACCGCATCCCCTAGGTGGGAGACCAGTCTGGGGGTCAGTGCTGCTTCCGCGGTACCTCATCCATTCGGCAACGCTACAACGTGGTGGTGACGCTCCGCATCGTAGGCCGACCCGTCTGGTGGGTGCTCCTCGGTTTTATCCCGATTGCCAACCTGGTCTTGCTCATCATTCCGATTGACCTGGCGAAGAGCTTTGGAAAAGGGACGGGATTCGGGATTGGGCTGATTCTCCTGGCGCCCATCTTCTATCCCATTCTTGCCTTTGGGGACGCATCGTACCAGGGGCCGACAGCCGCTGCCGACGGTACAGCCTGTGCCACGGCCTGACCCGCTGATTGCATTCCGGTACTGATGACGGGCCTTCTCCTTCTTGGAGGAGGCCCGTTTTCATGTGGTACACGCAGTCGGATGCAGTTCACCACGCAAACGTGCAGTCCGTTACAGAGCCTGAACCTATCTAAAAAATGGAAGCGTTACCAATGCACCTCCCACACCGGATGGATCGGATGAGGGTGCCCCCCGTTCTCGGTTACGACGTGTCTTTCCACTCGGACTCTCGCCGCACATGGCCTCTCTCCGAAAGGCGTGGCATCATCACGGCCTCCTCTCCCTCTTCGTCGGGCTCTGGGGGGCAAACTTCGTGTTGGCCGAGGTGGCACTTCAGGAAATGGCCCCCATCTCATTCAGTGTCACACGCTTCTTAATGGGCGGCGGAGCACTCCTTGCCCTACTCTACACCCAGCGGCCCGCTCCGTCTAGCAACGAACCCTCGCACCTCTTTCCCCAAATTCACACGAACGACTGGCCGCGGCTGCTCCTCGTGTCGGTCTTGAGTGCCACCCTCGCCCCCTGGCTCGGCATTGAGGGATTAGAGCTGACCCATAGCGGTCGGGCCTCCCTCTGGCTCGCCCTCGGTCCCGTGCTCAGCTCTGCACTCGGCTACCTCAGCGACACGGAAGAAATTGGCTGGATCGGATTCGTGGGAGTCAGCATGGCCGGCCTCGGCACCTTCGTCCTGGCAGTGGACGGCCTCCGCCCTGAGCAGGCATTCTGGGCCGGGGATCTGCTCCTGTTCAGTGCCCTGCTCATGACGATCGCCGAGATGCATCTGATCAAGCCCCTGGTGGCCGAGTACGGATCCATTTCGATGGTGGCCCTGCGCACGACGATCGGTGGGGCCCTTTATTTCCTCATCGCCAGCCCTGCACTCGTCCAGGAGCCCTGGCTGTCACTCAGTACCTGGACGTGGATCGCCATTCTTCTGGGGGGCGCCATCGGTGTAGGGATGGGACAATGGGTCAAGTACCGCGCACTCAACGTGATTGGCCCCACACGGGTGGTGCTCTACGGCAACCTCGTCCCCGTCGCCACTCTTCTTCTAGCCTGGCTCACCCTGGGCACGACCCCCTCCGGATTCGAAATCCTTGCCGCCGGGCTCATCGTCACCGGGGCCGTGTGCCTCCAGATCGTGGATCTCCGCGCAACGGCCCCTGCCCCCTCCGACCCCCAGCCCGAACTTACCTCCTAATCAAATCACGGCCCCGAAGAGGTTTACGACTGGAACCGTGCGGAAAGCCGACAACTACGGCAGTGCTCCGTACGGCAAGGTGATGGAAGGCCTATGCCCGCGCTACGAGTGCCTGCCGATCGGCTTCCGTAAAAGCAACGGCACCGACAACACCGGAGGCCTGCTAGAGAGTGCCATTAGACGACACCACGGTCGAGTCGAGCGACTTCGAGCTCTTCGGCCTGAAAACCAAAGCCGGAGCAACGCCCCGCAGGATCTGTTCGGAGTCAAAGAAGGGATTCGACGCGAACCCATTTTCCTTTTCCCGACTGTCAACTGCATCCTCCATTCTCCTGATGGATAAACGTTCTTCCAGGGCCCCTTCTCCCCCTCGTCTTTCCCGGGACGAGGTAGGGGCGGCCACCATGCCGATGCTGCGCGCTCAGATTCTCAGCTTCGTCCTGATTGTGCCGTTTGGGGCCCTTTCTGTAGTCCCCCACACGTATTTCTGGGGCGTTCCGGACGGGAATCCCATGCCGCTCTCCGTCTTCGGCGCGTTCGTCGGAAGCATTGTCGTGCACGAAGCCTTACACGGCATCGGCTACTACTGGGCCGGAGCCGACCGGTCGGACATCGAGTTTGGGTTCAACTGGTCGGGCTTCGCCCCGTACGCACACTGCTCGGTGCCCCTACAGGCCGATCCCTATCGAGTGGCCATCGCCCTGCCGGGTTTCATGCTGGGTGTACTTCCGCTTGGGATCGGCCTTAGTCTAGGCATCTGGTGGCTCACCCTTTACGCGTTTCTAATGCTGCTGGCCGCTGCCGGGGACACCCTCCTCCTCTGGATCATGCGTGACGTGCCGGGCAACGCGTGGACACAGGACCATCCAAGCGAGATGGGCTGTCTCGTGCTCGGGCACGGTTCCTCGCCCGTTGCCCCCATTCTGGAAAAAGCACCAGAAGACGAGCCAAAAAG
The DNA here is from genome assembly GCA_018609755.1 of Salinivenus sp. Classification (GTDB taxonomy): domain Bacteria; phylum Bacteroidota; class Rhodothermia; order Rhodothermales; family Salinibacteraceae; genus Salinibacter. The sequence continues at coordinate 37,897 of JAHENZ010000150.1, forward strand.
ATGAAGTTGAAGCCCACCGTTCCATCCGCGATCTTGTTATCACGTCGTCCTGATAGGCTTGACAGTCGCGGCTGGACTCCTCTACACCTTCCCTTAAATTACCCTCTCTCCCAAAGATGAGTCTCCGATCTGCCCTCTGCTCTCTCTTGGTCCTCCTTCTCGCTGCCTGCGGTACGCAGGCCCAGTCTCCCCCCGACGCCGAAACGCAGATTTCTACGGCCCTTAGGGCCGCCCCCGCCCCCATGCGGGACGCCGCCACCGTGCTCGGCTACGACGATCAGATGGAGGTGACGACGCTCCGCGACGGCACCGGCTCCCTCGTGTGCTTGGCCGACGACCCGCGGACGGACGAGTTTCACGTGGCCTGCTATCACGAGGCGCTGGAACCGTTCATGAAGCGCGGACGCGAGCTGAGCCGACAAGGCAAGTCCCGTGCGGTCGTTGACAGCATCCGGCGGGCGGAGATCGAGGCCGGTACGCTCTCCTACCCCGACCGCCCGACGGCCCTCTACAACCTGTCCGGCACCTACGACGCCGCGGCGGACACGGTGCGCGACGCTTCCCGCCTCCGCGTGCTCTACGTTCCCAACGAAACGGCCGAAACGACGGGCCTGCCCACGAAGCCAAAGGACGGTCCCTGGCTCATGGAACCGGGCACCCCGTGGGCACACGTCATGATTCCCGGCCAGTGATCATCGTCCTATTACTCCACTAACGCCGGCACGAGCATCACCGCGTTTTGCATCATGCGACTGGGCCCGCGCCAGAACATGCGGTACTGCGTGTTGTCGACGAGAAAGACGACGCGCCCCTCGCCCATTTCCACCGTCCCGGCAAAGGATTTGCCCGCTAGCCGCTCCAGATTTTGCCGCGAGGCATAGCCACTGACGAGTAAGTCGTCCGGATCTTTATCGTAATGGGCTGCGGTCTGCAGGTCGGCACTCGGCTTTAGGGCGGCCGTTCCGTATTTGAGCGAGTAGACCCGATCGCCAATGCCGAAGACCAGTGGATGAGTCGTGTCCACCGACCCGTCCAGGGCCGCGCCCGGAATGTTGCCGAGCCCCGAGGAGTCGTCCCGTGCAGCGTATGCGGTGTAGGGACCAATCCGAGAGCCCGCTGTGTCCTTCACCGCCTCTACCTGTGTGAGCCCTGAGGCCTGCTTCGTGAGGAACCGAGCACTCTCTTCCGTCCCCACCAGTGTGCCACCGGCCTGCACCCACTCGCGGAGGGCGTTCACTTGCGTGGAATCGAACACCGTCTCCAGCCGATATCCTCCTGGCAGCACGAGCACGTCAAAGTCTTGAAGGCGCGCCTTACCGTATCGGGCGTACCGGCTGGCGCTGGTGGCCGACTGCTCAAAGTTAGAGGCCCGAACGCGGGTGATGGGCAGCTGCGTCTCCTGATCGAAGAGGTACCAGAGCTGGCCACTCGTGTAGGTCGAAAAGGGTTGATCCACCAGGAGCCCCACCTCCGGCTGCTTCACCGGAGGATTGTTTTGCGATCCCAAATCGGGACCGTCCGCCATCCGTCCCGTATCGAGGCCCACAATTTCGACGGTGGCTGCCTCGGCAATGCGTTGCATCTCCGCACCTACGTTCGTTTTCTCCGGATTACGCCCGAGCAATACGATGAGGGAGCCAGCCCCGAAGGAGCGCTCTCCGGTGGAGAACGCCTCGTGCGCCGTGCGGACGCGATATCCGGCTTCCCATAGATGGGTCAGCGCGGTCGGGGCGTGCCGCTGATCCCAGTCGACCACGTAGGCGTAGCGAGCATCTGGATTCGTGACTCCGGCCCGTGGCGTCGGATCGTCGGTCACCGGCTCTGTGGCTCCCTCCGGCGCATTCCGGGTGCTATAGGTGGTGAGATTGTACGCCAGCGGCGCCGACCACGTTGACATGTCGTACATCACCGAATCCTGAAACGACACCTGTCGCCGCAAGAGCGTGTTGATGAAGAGGTGTCGGGGCTGCTCCGTGGACACCACATACGCCCCGCGGTCCACGCGGCGATCGCTCCGCTCGCCCGTCCGATAATCCAGCGCATTCTCCAGCTGCAGGGGTTCGGTGGCCCGTGCAACGTCGACCCCATGGTGACGGAGCATGTCGATTACGTCGTAGAGGTACCCCGTGTCGTCGTCGGGAAAGACGTAGGCGGCCGTTTCGACGGTATTCGATTCTTGCGAGTGCGCCCGAAGGTCGTATTCCAGAAGCTGCCGCCGATTGCGGACTGCCGCCTTGAGCGTGGCAAACGACGTGGCGTAGTGGTCAAAGACGCGCTGTCGAAGGGTGAGGGTATACCCGTCTTCATTCTCCACGGCCCGCCCGGCCCCAATGCCGGCCTGCTCTGTGAGCATCCCGATGCCCCCCATCACGCTGGGATAGGACGACCCGTAACTCGGATAAAAGAAATCGAAAGCCTCGCGGGTAAAATAGCTGACCTGATTATGATCGAAGGCCTGGACGTTGGCACGGCCAAACGTGTCGGCCCAGGCCACGTAGCGGTCCGGGAGGAGCGGATTTCGGGGCGTGGTGCCGGGCATGGTAAAGTAGTGGTCTTCGTACCCTTGCTCGTGGTAATCGGCGTGCACCTGCGGCAGAAACTCTTGATAAACGGAGGTCAGCCCCTCCATTTCGGGGTGCACGTTCCACACCCAGTCGCGGTTGAGATCGAACCAATAGTGATTGGTGCGACCCTGCGGCCAGGGTTCGTCGTGCACAATGTCGTTCGGCTCCGTGGCCACCTGCGCTCGTTGCATCGACCGCGCCCAGTAGACGTAGCGATCGCGCCCGTCGGGGTTCACCGCCGGATACATGAGGAAGACCGTCTCGTCGAGGATGCGCTGCGTGGCCTCATCCTGCGCTGCGGCGAGCCGGTAGGCCACCTGCATCGCAGCCTCCGTCCCAGACGCCTCGTTGCCGTGGATGTTGTAGCTGTAGGAGACCGTTACCGGCTGATTCTGGAGCAGCCGTTCGCGCTCCTGTGCCAAAAGGGAGGCCGGATCGGAAAGATGTCGACTGTTGCGCTTGAGCTCGTCGAGCCGACTGTGATTCTCGGCACTCGTGAGGACCAGGTAGACGAGGGATCGGTCCTCATACGTCGTCCCGTACGTCCCCATTTTCACCCGATCGGAAGCCTCGGCCAATGCTCGCAGGTACTCAACCGCGTCGGCATACAGCGTAAACTGGGTGCCCATCTCGTATCCAAGTGCTTCTTGGGGCGCGGGCACCTCGTCGCTGTACGGGAGTCCCAGATCAAACGAAAAGCGCTCCGGGGTGAGGTCGACCGGCTGTCCCTGCCCGGGACATACGACAAGGAGACTAAACAGGAGAATCCCGAAAACACGTCGGTGCATCAGGTACTTCGGTTCTGGTTCGGTAAAAGCAACAGTGTGAAAGATGCAAAGTCCCTTGGGCTCTCACAACCCCGGCCCCTGCTCTTCTTCCGGAAGCCCTTGTTACATCATTCGCTCGCGCCACCGAAGCGTAACGGGACTGTCGGGAACCAAAAAGGCATGGCTCGGCTCCTCATCCGCCAAAAATGCCCACGGGTCGCCGTACACCGAGGCCCACCGCACCGTGGCGTATGCTTCTCGGCTGCGGATCACCGGCGCGACGGGACGGTCAACGTGGGTCCGTACGAGGGTCCCGTCTCCGCCGGCATACCGCCAGTTTCGATTCTGTAGAAAATGAGTCGTCGTGTCCGGCGCGGGCATCACCGGGGGCGTCTCCCCCACCACGCGTAGGCGCTGCTCCCGCCCGGCCACGTCGAAGCGATATGTCATCTTGACGCTGTCCTCTTGCTCGCGCCACACCGGCTGCATCGGAGCCACCGTCACCGACTCGTCGTACAGCAGCCGCGCGCCCCACGCCACGACCCGCCGTGGCACGTGGGCCTGCATCGTGATCGTCCCCCGCCGGGCAGGGGCCTGCCGCTCCTGTACGGGCACCTGAAGCTCCGTCGCCGGCACGCGCCGAAAGCCCGGCCCCGGCAGGCCCAGCACCCGCAGATTGACGAGCTGGAGGCCCACCAGCGTGACGAAGGCCTGCCCCTCCCGCGTGTCGGGAACGAGCCCGTCGGGCAATCGAGGGGCCACACGGTCCGGAGCCAGAGCGAACGCCACAACGACCCGATTTCGGATCGTGGCCTGGAGGATGCGCGGGCGATTGGCGGCGGAGGACATGCCGGGATGAATTTGTGGAAACCAATGTGCGGATCGGCGTGCGCCCGATCGCTATCGCAGTACTCGTTCCGTTTGGGAGTCCTAAATTTCACTCGGAGCGCCGTGGACTCCAACGCGGAAAAGCGTGCCCCAACAGAAAGGGACGCACCCCAGTGTGTGGAGCGCGTCCCGAACGTTCCGCCGAAATGATCTCAATCTCTAGTTGTCGGTGTGCGGCTGCAGATCCTCCTTGCTGTGGCGCTGACGCAGCTTCCGGAGGGCCTTCTCCTTAATCTGCCGGACGCGCTCACGGGTCAGGTCAAACCGCTTGCCGATCTCTTCGAGCGTCAGCGGGTGTTCGCGCCCGATGCCGAAGTAGAGGCGCGTGATCTCAGCCTCCCGGTCGTGGAGCATACTGAGCGCGCGCTCGATGTCGATCTTGACCGACTCTGAGAGCATCTCCTCGTCGGGCGAGTCGCTCTCCTCGTCCGGAAGTACGTCGAGGAGGCTGTTTTCGTCCTCCTCGTTGAAGGGGGCGTCCATCGAGAGGTGGCGGCTGGTGTGCTGCATCGCTTCGCGCACCTTCTGGACGTCGATCTCCAGCTCCTCGGCTAGCTCTTCGATGTTGGGCTCGCGGTCGAGCTCCTGCTGGAGCCGGGCGCTGGCCTTGCGAATCTTGCTGATGGTACCGATGCGGTTGAGCGGCAGGCGCACCACGCGGCTCTGCTCGGCGAGGGCCTGCAAAATGGCCTGGCGAATCCACCAGACGGCGTAGGAGATGAATTTGAAGCCGCGGGTTTCGTCGAAGCGCTTGGCGGCCTTGATGAGGCCGTAGTTGCCTTCGTTAATCAGGTCGGCGAGGGAGAGGCCCTGTCCCTGATACTTCTTCGCGACGGAGACGACGAATCGAAGGTTGGCCCGGCACAACTTGTGCAGGGCTTCTTCGTCGCCATCCTCGATGCGACGGGCCAGCTCGACCTCCTCCTCCGGCTCTAAGAGGTCGATCTTTCCAATTTCTTGGAGGTACTGGTCCAGCATCCGTTGTTCACGCGGAACGTGCATATGGCTCCTTTCAGTTGTGGAGAGTGTGACGATGGTGGTGGCGATGGAGAGGACAGCACACGTTCACTCCGGATGTGGAGGCCGGAGGCTGTCCGGTGGCGGCAGCCAATTCGCCCTAAAAAGGACGACGTGCATGCCGCAGGCTCATCACGAGTGACAAGAAGGCTTGTTCCAGGGGAAACTTGAACAGATACAACAGCGAACGGGTCAAAGTCAATTCTTACGGTCCAGGGTTGCGAGAATTCCATCCGCAACACTGCGATTGTCACTCATGCGTGGGACCTTGGTCTGACCGCTAATCTCGTCCTTTGTCGCCTTCAGCCAATCGTAAAATGCGCCATCGGGAACGACCGAAATGTCGGGGGCATCGAACGCCTGGGCCTCGCGGCGAATCTGATAATGGCGATTCACGTCTTGAAGGTAGCGATCAATGAGGTCAGAGAAGGCCTCCAGGTCCGCTGGGGCCTGCTCAAACTCAATGAGCCATTCATGCCCGGGCCGATCCCCATTTTTCATTGGACGTGGTGCAATGTGATAGTCGACGACGTGCGCGCCTGTTTCGTCGCAGGCGTGCTGCAGGGCCGCACGGGCTTCATCCCCGTACAACGCCTCCCCGTACTCGTCGATCATCTCACTGGTTCGGCCGGCCACAGTAATTTTGTGCGGAAAGGTGTTCGTGAACCGAATCACGTCGCCGACCTCGTAGGCCCACAGGCCGCTGCTGGACGTAACGTACAGGGAGTAACGCACCCCTGGTTCCACGTCGGCAATCGTGTGACGGCGCGGATTCTCCTCGTCTCGCTCATCGACGCGCACGAACTCGTAAAACACCCCGTTGTCCAGGTGCAAGAGCATCGACGGGTCGTCCAGGTCGTCCTGAAAGGAAAAGAAGCCTTCCGACGCGCCGTAGGTTTCAATGAAATCCACGTCGCGTCCAATTTTTTCCTCCAAGAGATCGCGGTAGGAGCTCAGCGGAACCCCGCCCGCGATGAACACCTGGAGATTGGGCCAGACCTCGCCCACCGTGCTCACCGTGTCGGCGTTGCGCTCGTTGTAAAGCTCGATGAGTTGGTCGAAAAGCACGATGGCCCAGGACGGCACCATTACGAGAAGCCGGATGTCCTGATCAACCGTGCGCTCGGCGATGGCCTGGAGTTTCTCCTCCCAATTCGAGATGAACGAGACCTCGTTCGGAACGGCCTGATAGAGACTTCTGAAGAAATTTGGGGCGTTCTCGGCGAGGATGCCGCTGATTTCTCCGGCAATCGTACCCGGATAGTCGGGATCCTCTTCTACCCGCCCCGGCAGCGTGAGGTGGTTGCCCAGAAAGAACCGCCCGTCGAGCGTGTGCTTGAGGTAATGAAGCCCCGTCCCAACGCTGAACTCGCGGTTGTGATCGATCGTCTCCTGGCTGATCGGAATGATCTTGCCGTCGGACACCGTCCCGCTGGAGACGGCAAAGTTGGTGATGGTCCCAGGCCACATCACGTCGGACGCCCCCTCCCGCACTCGTAGGACGTCGTCTTCGATGTCGTCGTAGGTATGGAGGGGGACACGGTCCTGATAGGCCGCCACCACGTTGGAGGCGTTCACAATTTCGGAAAACCCGTAGCGACGGCCCCACTCCGTATCGGCGGCCTGCGACAGCAGATTGCGGAGAAGCGTGCGCTGCGTCGATACGGGATGCTTTTTAAACTTCTCAATCCGGTGAACAGGATCGAGATATTGCAACGCAGAACGGATCAACTCGTCCATTGATGGCGCACAAGATCAGTAGAAAACGACGTCTGGACCCCGATAGAAACGGCCGGAAACCGACGCACCCGCGTCTCGGATTCCGAGCGGGCAAAAAATTCCGCAAAAACGAGACAATGGATCTCGTCTCGGTGCCGCTCTGTGTATACTTCGTACACGCATATGTTCGCGACGGCCTCGCGATCCGCTTTTTCCGAAACTGCCCTCTCTCATGCCTACGTCGGCTCCCCCCACACCCCCCTTCCCCGACGATTCGTTTCCGGCCGACCGGTTTTTGCTCGACTGCCAGGGCCAGACGCTCAATTGCCGACCGGGTCGCGGAGAGGGCCCCGGCGTGCAGGTGATGGGGATTCTCAACGTGACGCCCGACTCGTTTTCGGACGGCGGGCAGTTTCTAGCCGTAGAGGACGCAGTGTCGCGGGCCGCGGAGATGTTGAGTGACGGGGCGTCCATTATCGATATCGGAGGAGAGTCTACCCGTCCCGGAGCAGAGCCTGTCCCTCCGGAGGATGAGATCGACCGCGTGCTGCCGGTGGTGGAAGCAATCACCCGCGAATTCCCCGAGGCCGTGCTGTCGGTGGACACGTACAAGCCGGAGGTAGCCCAGGCCGCCCTTGAGGCGGGCGCCCACATTGTGAACGACGTCACCGGCCTTCGCCACCATCCCGAGATGGCCGAAGTCGCCGCCGACGCCGATGCTCCACTGGTCATTATGCATTCGAAGGGAGAGCCCGGCGACCTTACGGCCCCTCGCGAGTATGCCGACGTGACGGCCGAGGTCCGCGATGCGCTCGCTCAGTCCATCGAAACGGCCGAGGAGGCGGGCGTGGACTCCATTATCATTGATCCTGGCTTCGGATTCGGCAAGTCCCACGCCGAGAACCTTCGACTCATTAACGAGATCGACGAGCTATTAACGCTGGATCGCCCATTGTTGATGGGCGTATCCCGCAAGAGCACGATCGGAGCCACGCTTGGAACCCCCGACGCTCCAGCCCCCGTGGACGACCGGCTCTTCGGCTCGCTCGGCGCCACCGCCGTCGGCGTCATGCGCGGGGCCTCGCTCGTGCGGACGCACGACGTGGCCGCCACCGTTCAAATGCTTACGGTGATGAACGCCACTCTTCAGGCGTAGTCGCCGGCCTCCCCTCGTCCCCTTTCCCGCTCTTCCTTGACGGCCTCCACGTCCCGTGACGCTTTTCGAAATCATCAGCTTTGGGGTGCGCGACGTCATCGAGATCGCACTGGTGGCGTACCTGCTCTACCAGCTGTACTGGCTGATGCGAGGCACCATTGCGGTGCAGATTGCCGTCGGACTGGGGGCCCTCTTTCTGATACAGGTGGTGGTGGAGCTCGCGAACATGACGATGCTGAGCACCATCTTCAGCTACTTCAACCAGGTCTTCGTCCTGGCGGTCATCATCATCTTTCAGCCCGAGATTCGGCGCCTGCTTCTGCTGCTAGGCAAAAACCCGATCGTCCGTCGCTTCGTAAGCTCCACGGACCAGAGCGAAATCGTGAATGAAGCGGTGACGGCCGTCGAACAGATGGCGGACCACAAAATCGGGGCGCTCATTGCCTTCCAGCGCAGTACCGGACTCCGAAGCTACATCGAGACCGGAAAGCAGCTCCAGGCAGAGGTCTCCCACGACCTGCTCGTCACTCTCTTTCACGGACAGAACCCGCTCCACGATGGGGCCGTGATCGTCAACGACCGCCGGATCGAAGCCGCACGGTGCATCCTCCCGGTCTCAACCAGCATGAAGCTGAGCCCGCAGCTGGGCCTGCGGCATCGAGCAGCGGTTGGCCTCACGGAGCAAACCGATGCGTTCGTCGTGGTCGTCTCAGAGGAAACGGGCAACATTAGCGTTTCGCGCGATGGGGCGCTGATCTCTAACATTACCCCCGACGAGCTCCGTACCTACCTCACAAACGCTCTCACGAACCAGACGGCCAAAAGTGGCTCGTCGCTGGAGAAAACTTCCGCGTGACTCCATTTTTCCTGTTCGGACGCGCCTTTCCTCATGACCAACACGTCCTCTCAAAACGATAATGGCACGTACCGGCGACGCCGCGAGCGCCTGGTACAGACGCTCCGGGATCGGGGCATACAGGACGACCGCGTGCTTCAGGCCGTTGGTGCGGTGCCGCGTCACAAATTCGTGGAGCCGGCCTTCCGGAGCCGGGCGTACGCGGACGAGGCTCTGCCCATCGGCATGGACCAGACGATCTCGCAGCCATTCACAGTGGCCTATCAGACCTCTCTTCTAAAGGTGCAGCCTCAGGATCGCATCCTGGAGGTGGGCACTGGAAGTGGCTATCAGGCAGCGATTCTTTGTGAAATGGGGGCACGAGTCTTTTCCATTGAACGCCACAAACCCCTTCTCGCGCGCACCAAGGCCCTGCTCGACGACCTCGGGTACTCCGTACGCACGCGGCACGGCGACGGGACGAAGGGCTGGCCGGCCTTTGCGCCGTACGACGGCATCGTGGTCACGGCTGCCGCCCCCAAGATCCCCGACCCGCTTTTGACCCAACTCCGCGAGCCAAACGGAACGCGGGGCGGACGGCTCGTTATCCCTGTCGGGGGACGCGGAGGACAAACCATGACGCGCGTCACCCGCTCTGGCAGCGGCCCCCACGACTACGACCGTGAGGAGTACCACAATTTCCGCTTCGTCCCGCTGGTGGATGAAAATGACGACGAGGACGCCTAGAGGGCACTTGTGCGTTGGCGGAACTGCCGCACGACCTGTAACTCGTCTGCTTCTCTTCCCTCTCGCCGAGCGAGTCCCTTCACTCGTCACGGCAATCGCATCTTGCACCCACCGACTTGTTTTTATCTTCGATTGAGGCAGTACGACCGTGCGCTCCACTCCCACCCTCCCTTTCTCCCGCGCTTCCCCGGCAGTATTGTCCATCGGAGGCAGTCGAGCCACCGGTCTTCAACAGAAACTTTTAACATACGATTGCCCTGCCTTCACTCGTCCCCCGCTCGTCTCTTTCCTTCCGTGCCCCGATCTTCCCGAAGAGAATCCAGGAGCCAGTCCACGTGCCGCTGGCGCATGTGGCGGACGGCCTGTGCAGCGTTGGGGCCGGCGGTGAACTCAACCCAGCGCTCGCTCATGTGAGCTGCATCGAGGGCCGCCCGGAACGGATCAGGATGCGTACAAGCATGGACGGTGAGCAACTGCGCAGCATACTGATCCCCCTGAGGGAGTCCGAGGGCCGCAGCCCGCACGACCGCCTGGCTGGCGTCCGTCCGAGCTTCCGCCCACGCGTCTTCTCCGGACTGCACCGCCGACCACAGCATTCCAACCTTTGAGTCTTCCGGGGCGAGGCCCACATCCACCTGTCGGGCGCACCACCGCGCGAAATGTCGCAGCCGAGCCGCCCGTTGCTCGCCTACGTAGTCGATAAGCTGTACACGGGGCATCGTCGACCACGTCACCTCCTCGCCCGTGGTTCGGTCGACCACGAGCGCTCGCTGCTCCCGACTATCGAAGATGTAGTAGAACCGATCCACCGAGACATCCGAAATCATTGCAGAGAAGCAGAATAGGATAAAAAACGGTCGAGCGGTTCACAGCACTCGTCTGTGACGTTCATCACACACGTCACAACCCATCCGGAAGATTCTGCAACAAACGCGTCGTCACCAAATATAGAAGGTCTGCAGATTGGATTTCGTATTCCCCTTTCCGGGAGCTCTAGACTCCGGTCGAAGAACAAGTTCGCCCCCCCACCCGTCCAACGATAGCCTCCCGTCTCCTCCCAAATACGCTTGCTTGATTGTTTATGCAGTCGCTCACCAAGCGCTACCTTCTTCCGGCCCTCGCTCTCATCCTGATCGGAGGCGTCGGAGGCGCTCAACTCAATTCGTACGTCTCGACCGACGATGCGATTGAGCAATTCCAAAAGATGAAGCAAGCGTTCGTGATCATCAGCGGAAAGTACGTGGAGCCGGTCGATGCCCAAAAGCTGGCCGAGAGTGGAGTCGAGGGCATGCTGAACGACCTCGATCCCCATTCCACCTACATTCCCGCCGAAGAGGCGAAGCGCACGCGGGACCGATATCGGGGCTCCTTTGGCGGCATCGGCATTCGATTCGACATTATGAACGACACGGCCCGCGTGGTGTCGCCCCTGGCGGGCGGGCCCAGTGAAGAGGCCGGCATCATGGCCGGGGACCGCATTGTGAAGATCGAAGATTCGACGGCCATCGGCCTTTCGAACACGGGGATTCGGGAACGTCTTACGGGAGAAATTGGGACAGAAGTTACCTTCACGGTCTACCGTCCCCTCTCCGACAGGCAACAGACCGTCACCATCGAACGAGGCGAGATTCCACTCTACTCCGTCCACTCCTCGTACATGGTCGACGACGAGACCGGCTACATTGAGGTGGGCCGGTTTGCAAAATCCACTCCCGAAGAGTTCCTCAACAAGGTCGACACGCTCCAGTCACAGGGCATGCAACGCCTGGTCGTGGACCTGCGCGGGAATCCGGGGGGCGTGATGGAATCGGCCGTAAAGATTGCCGACGAGATGCTCGGGACGCCTGGTCAGACCATCGTGGAGACGAAGGGCCGCGGGGCTCGCATCAATCAGACCCTGCGTGCGCAGGGCGGCGGGACCCTCTCGGATCAGCCCATCACCGTGCTGGTGGACGGCAACTCGGCCTCCGCGAGTGAGATTCTGGCGGGCGCTTTGCAGGACCACGACCGGGCACTGCTCGTGGGTCGCCGCACCTTCGGCAAAGGCCTCGTCCAGAAGCCGTTCCGTCTCAATGACGACAGCTTCCTCCAACTCACCGTTGGGCGCTACTACACCCCGGTGGGCCGGCTCATCCAGACCCCCTACGAAAAGGGGAAGATGAAACAGTACTACGAGGATAAGTTTGCGAACCGGAAAGACGCCATCTTCAACGTTGAGAAGTACAAAGAAAGCATTCCGGATTCGCTGACGTACGAAACGGAGCACGGCCGAACCGTCTTCGGTGGTGGCGGAATTCTGCCGGACTACGTCGTGAAGCCGGATACCACCTCCCTCTCAGGATTCCTCCGGCGTAGCGAGGTGGACCGCCTCTTCGCCCTGGCCGCTCGGGAATGGTTTGCCAACCACGACGAGGAGTTGCGGGGCACGTGGCAGGATCGCCAGAAGGAATTTATGTCCACGTACGAAGTCCCCGATGAGGCCGTCTCGGCGTTCTGGAGCTACGTCCAAGAGAATGAGGTCCTCACTCTGACAACGGCCCCCGACAGTGTAAATCCGGGGGAACAGATATACTTGCAAGCGCATGCCGACGAGGCAAACGACCTCGTTCGCCCCCACCTGAAGGGCTTCCTTGCGAACACGCTCTACGGCCGTGGTGCGGGTCGGCCCCTTCTCAACAAGGTGGATCCCGCCGTGCAACAGGCCCTGACATTGTGGCCCTCTTCGAAAGAGTTGGCCGGGTACCACGCGTCTGCAACCAGGAACGAGTAGCTGGCCCGGGGGCTCTCTCCTGCGGTCTCCGTAGCGAAGTTCTCGCGCGCCCCCCAGGTGCCGAGGCGCCTCCCTCGTCCCCCCACTGAGCGTTTTTCTGAGAGGTCTATGTTTTGTAAACCTCCGAGGGGGACAAATCGTCTTTCGTACCCTTTCCTCCCATCTTCGCTGCAACAAAACTGAGTCTTCGAAATAGGACTGTTACTGCGAATGCTGATTTTCTTGCAGTGGATGATGGCGTAGCCTTAGAAGACGTGCTCGACCTCCACCGGCCATCCCAATCCTGACTCTTCCATGAAGCGTCTCAGTACGTACCACCTCCTTCCTGCCCTCGCGCTTTTGCTGTTTGGTGCGGTCTTGGGCGTTCAGTTTGACTCCCAACTGTCGGCCGACGATGCGCTAAATCAGTTTGAGAAGCTGAAACAGGCGTTCGTCATCATCAACGGAAACTACGTTGAACGCGTCGACTCGCAGAAAATGGTCGAGGAAGGAGTGAAGGGCATGCTGAACAGCCTCGATCCGCACTCCAGTTATATCCCTTCCGAGCAGGCGCAAGACACCCGAGATCGGTATAAGGGGTCGTTTGGCGGCATCGGGATCCGTTTCGAGCCGGGAGACACAGCACGGGTGGTGGCCCCAATTGCTGGGGGCCCTAGTGAAAAGGTGGGAGTGATGGCCGGCGACCGAATCGTTGAGATCGAAGATTCAACGGCCATCGGCCTGTCCGGCGACGACATTCAGGATCGGTTGAAGGGCAAGATCGGAACGGATGTGACTCTTACCATCTATCGGCCCCTCGCTGACAAGCGGCTCACCTTTACGATTACACGGGACGAAATCCCCCTCTACTCGATCCACTCCTCGTACATGGTCGACGACCAGACCGGCTACATCGAAATCAGCCGGTTCGCGATGTCGACCCATGAAGAGTTCATGAAGAAGGTCCAGACCCTGAAGGGACAGGGAATGCAACGCCTCGTGCTGGACCTGCGCAACAACCCGGGGGGTGTCATGCAATCTGCGGTGAAGATTGCCGATGAGATGCTGGGGGCTGGAATGACCCTCGTCCGAACGAAGGGCCGAAGCGAAGAGATGAACACCCGCTATCGGGGCCACGATGGGGGAGCTCTCGAAGATCACCCCCTGATTGTCCTCGTAAGCCAGCAGTCTGCATCGGCCAGCGAGATCCTTGCCGGGGCCCTTCAGGATCACGACCGGGCGTTACTCGTGGGTCGCCGCACGTTCGGCAAAGCCCTCGTTCAAAAGCAGTTTGAACTGAACGACGGTAGCCTAATGCAAATGACCGTGGGTCGCTACTACACTCCGGTGGGTCGGCTCATCCAGACTCCTTACGAAAAGGGGAAGATGAAGCAGTACTACGAGGACAAGTTTGCGAACCGGAAAGACGCCGTCTTTAACGTCGAAAAGTACAAAGAAAGCATTCCGGATTCGCTGAGATACGAAACGGAGCACGGCCGAACCGTCTTTGGCGGCGGTGGAATCCTGCCGGACTACGTCGTAGCGCCGGACACGACCGCCCTTTCCACCTTCATCCGTGGAAGCCAGCTCGACGCCATCTTTGCTCGAGAGTGGTTCTCTCGTCACGAGCAGCAAATCCGGAGCCGGTGGCAGGACCGCGAGCAGGAATTCCTATCGTCGTTCGAGGTGCCGGACGAGGCCCTCTCTGAATTCTGGACGTTTGCTCAAAACGAAGATGTCCTCTCCCTGACATCGAACCCGGACTCGGTGAACGCGAAGGAGCGGGTGTTCCCACGCTCTGAAGCGGACACCCTCCGTGGGTTAGTGCGCTCCCGCCTGAAGGGGCGCCTCGCCAACGTAATCTTTGGCACAGGCACCGGGCAGCCCATTTTGAACCAGACGGACCCTGCGTTCGAGAAAGCCATTTCCCTCTGGCCCTCCTCTATCGAACTGGCGGGACATCACACGGCCGCGTCTGTGGAAGTAGACAACGAGTAGGGTGCCATCTCGGAGCTGTTGGCTCCTTCAGGGCGGGTGGGAGGTTCCGTTTCTGGACCTATGTGGTTTTCGAGAATCCTTTTCCTGCTGTCGATAGGGCCTGCCACAGCAGCTCGGCCGGATGCTGCGCGGTGCGGTCGGTCACGTTTTTGATCTGCGAGCGACAAGAGAACCCTGTCGCCGCCAGAGCGGTGCCGTTTCCGGCGTTCCGAACTGCCGGGGCCAACCGGAGTTCGGCCATCTGTTTCGACACGTCCACGTGTTCGGCTTCATAGCCGAAACTGCCCGCCATTCCACAGCAGCCGGCATCGACGGCCTCTACGCGATAGCCCGGCAGCGCGAGGGCTCGCTCCGTTGCCTCGGTGCCGATGAGGGCCTTCTGGTGACAATGCCCATGCAGGAGCACGTCGCCGGCGGTGCTCTGCCAATCCAGATTTTCAAAAGCCCCGGCCGCCGCCCGCTGCGCCACGTACTCCTCGAACGTGCACACGTGCTCTGCTACCACCTCTGCCCGTGGTTCCCCCGGCAATAGGTCCAGAAACTCGTCTCGGAGCGTGAGAATACAGCTTGGCTCCAATCCCATGATCGGCACCCCATCATCTGCGTAGGGATACAGCACCTCCACCGTTCGGAGGGCCCGGCGCTGAGCCTGTGGAATGTGTCCCTTCGAGAGCATCGTGCGACCGCAACAGGTACGGGCATTCGGGAGCTCGACTCGATGGCCGGTGGCGTCCAGAAACCGGGCCGCGGCCTGAAGCGGAGGGGGCGTGTGGTAGGCATTGAACGAGTCTGCGAACATAACCACCCGCGGCCCCGAAGACGGAGACCCATTCCACGACTGTGCCCGGAACCACTGCTGAAACGTTTGCCGAGCAAAGGGCGGCACACTCCGCTGTGCATCCACCCCGAAGAGGATTTCCCCGACCCTGCGAAGTGCCGAACGCTCCCCGAACCAGTTGGCCAGTCGAGCCAGCGGTGTACCACTGACCCATCGGGCCCAGTCAGGCTGGTGGGCAAACAACCTCGTGCGAAGGGGCACGGAATGCTCCTGCCAGTAGTGGTGCTGCCACTCCGTCTTAATCTTCGCCATGTCCACGTTCGAGGGACACTCCGTCTTGCAGGCCTTACACTGGATACAGAGGTCCATGACGTCGGCCATCTCGTCACCCGTCATGGCGTCGTCGGACAGATCCCCCGCCAACGCACTTCTGAGAGCATTCGCACGCCCGCGAGTCGAATCCTGTTCGTCCCGCGTCGCCATGAAGCTCGGGCACATGGTGCCGGCGCGCAGCTTGCGGCAGGCGCCATTGCCGTTGCACTTCTCCACCGCCTCTGCAAAGTCCCCGTCGTCCGAAAAGTCGAGCTCCGTCCGAAACGGGCGCGTCTCGTAGTCCGGCCCCATGCGCAAGTGCTCGGTCATGCGCGGAGCATCGACGACCTTCCCCGGATTCAAAATCCGATCGGGATCAAAGATTTCCTTCGTCTTGCGGCAGAGTTCGTAGAGGTCGTCTCCCAAGATATGTGGGTTGGCCCATCCCCGTGCGATGCCGTCCCCGTGCTCCGACGACACGACGCCCCCGTACTTTTTGACGAGGGTGAGCGATTCTTTCGCAATCCGCTCCATCTTCTCCACCTCCGCCTCGTCTCGGGTATTGACGAACGGCCGTACGTGAAGGCAGCCGGCCGAGGCGTGCGCGTAGTAGGCCGCCCGCGTATCCGTCGCGTCGACGAAGGTAGAAAGCTCATCGATGTAATCGGCCAGGTTCTCGACCGGTACGGACGCATCTTCGATGAACGCCCACGGCTTGTACTCCCCCTCCACGCCCATGAGGAGCCCGAGCCCTTCCTTCCGGATCGACCAGACGTTCTCCACTGCATCTGGCTCTTCTACCCGAACGACAGAGTAGCCTCGGCTGGTATTTGCGATGGCGTGATCGAGGGCAACGAGCTGGTCGTGCACCTCTTCCCTCGTGTCGCCCGAATACTCCGTGATGAGAACGCCCCCCGGCTCTCCTTCAATAAACGTGAGGCGGTTCGCATAGCCTTCGGTCTGACGGGTACGTTCGATGGCCACTCCATCGAAGAGCTCAACGGCGGTCGGGTCGGTCTCTAGGACCGTGGTGACGGCCCGGAGGGCATCGTCCCGAGTCTCAAAGTGGGCGACACCGAGGGCCGTGTGGCTCGGCTTTTCGACGAGGTCGCACGTAATCTCCGTGGCGACCGCAAGCGTCCCCTCGCTACCGCAAATGAGCTTGGCGAGGTTCCGCTCGTCTTCCAGCAGCGTCTCCAGCCGATAGCCGTTGTTTCTGCGCCAGTGGCTCGGCGTGTCATTTTTGATCGTCTCTCGCCCCTCCGCCAGCATCGCGTCCAGACTGCGGTAAATCGCGCCCTCCAGTCCGTCGGCCCGCATTCGATCCTGCCACTGGGTGTGGTCCATCGGCTCGAACGTGGCGGCCGAACCGTCGGCCAGCAGCACCTCGGCCCGCCGGACGTGGTGAATGAAGTTGCCATAGGTAATGGAGTGTGTGCCGGTCGAATTGTTGGCGAGCATGCCCCCAAGTGTGGCACGGTTGGCACTCGCAGGGTCCGGCCCCACCATGAGGCCGTGCCGGGCGGCCGCTCGATTCAATTCTATGAGCGTGACGCCGGGCTGCACACGAGCGGTCTGTGCATCGGGATCGATCTCCAGAATGTCGTTGAGGTGTTTCGAGAAGTCAATGACGAGGGCCGTGTTTACCCCCTGCCCCGCCAGCGACGACCCCCCGCCCCGAGGCAGTACGGGCAGCCCCACGGTCGACGCCACTTGCAACGCCGCCTGCACGTCGGCCACCGTCTCCGGGACCAGCACCGCGATCGGCGTCATGGCATACATGCTGGCATCCGTCGCGTAAAGGGCCCGCGTCATCTCATCCGTATGTAGCTCGCCGGACAGGCGAGGGCGGAGGGTCTCATCGAGGGCCTTGTGGTATTTCGTGGAAGGAGGAGACATGCGTGCGAGGGCTGTAGCTCTGAAGCGTGGGTGGGAATCAGGAAGATACCAACTCGGGAGGACCCGCGTCAATGGGTCCCACGTCCTCCGCCGAGTCGTCCATACGACTGGCAAAAAGCGCTTGCAGAAAGGGGACGCTGAGGCCTACTTTGGAATTTGTGTCGATTTGCCACATAGATATGATCACCATGTCCTTTTCCCGTCCGCTACGGGCCTTCCTGACGCTCTTTTTTCCGTGTCTGTTGGCCGTGCTTCCATGCACAGCGCAAGACACAGATCCACTACTGAACCCGATTTTCCAGGATCACGTAGTTGTGCAGCGGGACACCACCGTTCGGGTCTGGGGCACGGCCCCCCCTCAGGACACGGTTAGTGTCGTCATGGCAGGAAAAGCCGCGCGAACCGTCGCCTCAGCCGATGGCGCCTGGACGGCCGATCTTCCCGCGATGGACGCCGGGGGGCCTCACCGTCTCGTCGCTCGTACGTCGAGCGGTCGCGTACAAATTGTGGACGACGTGATGGTTGGGGACGTGTACCTCTGCTCCGGACAATCGAATATGGAATTTCCGGTCCACCGGTCGCTCAACTCCAGTGCCGCAACCAGCAGCCCACCCAACGACCGGCTCCGGATGCTGACGGTCGACCACGCGCACAGCGCGACCCCAAAGGAGACGCTCCCAACCCCGGTTTCGTGGGAGACGGCCTCGTCGGAAACCGTTGGCGACTGGTCGGCAGTGTGCTATTACTTTGCCAACGATCTGCAGCAGCACGTTGACGTCCCGATCGGGCTCATCAACAGCTCGTGGGGAGGAACCAGCATCACCGCGTGGATGAGTCAAGACGCCCTGTCGTCCGTAGGCACGTACGGGGACAAACTCGACCTCCTCCAGCGCTACGCTGACGATTCGGAGGCGGCCCAGCACACATTTGGCGAGCAGTGGGAATCGTGGTGGCGCGAACAGTCCGGCGACGCAAAGGGAGCAGAGCCGTGGCAGCCACAAACCGGAACGCAGTGGTCAGAGGTGCCGGGAGAGCTTCGAAGCTGGAAGGAATGGGGCAAGCCCGAGCTAAATACGTACAACGGGACCCTCTGGTACCGGACGACAGTGACCCTGACGACCGAGCAGGCGTCACAGGACGCGGTGCTATCGCTCGGCGTCGCGGACGACGTGGACCAGACGTGGATGAACGGGACAGTCGTGGGCAACACCTTCGGCTGGGGCCTACCGCGCACGTACACAATTCCGGCAGAGCAGTTGAAAGAGGGCGAGAACGTTATCGTCGTAAACGTACTCAACACGTGGGGATCTGGGGGCCTGCTTGCAGCCCCGCCCGAACGGGCTCTTCTGGCAGGCACGGGCGACCGTCTCCCGCTGGACGACTGGCAGTACGAGAAGCCCACGGATGACATTGGCTATCCGCCGCGCACACCGTGGGAGCCCATCTCGGGCCTCTCCACCCTCCACAACGCCATGCTGGCGCCGCTGCACGACGTTCGTCTGCGAGGGGCCCTTTGGTATCAGGGCGAATCCGACACGGATATGGGCGAAGCATACGAGGAGCATCTGAACGGCCTCAAGGCCCAGTGGCGCGACCAGTTTGGTGAAAATCTGCCTGTGTTCGTGGTGCAGCTCGCAAACTTCGGGGATCAACCCACCCAGCCCACGGAGTCGGGCTGGGCAGCGGTGCGAGACGCACAGCGCCGGGCCACGCAGGGCGATCCGAACGCAGGGCTCGCCGTCACCATCGACATCGGCACCCCCTACAACATCCACCCCACGAACAAGAAGGAAATCGGGCACCGGCTCACGCACGCAGGGCTGAAGATCGTGTACGGTCACGACGTCCCATCAGGCAGTCCCCTTCCCGCCGATGCCACACGAGAGGGCGACGCCATCGCCATCCCCTTTCAACAAGTCGAGGGCCGCCTCGTCGCCTACAGCCACGACGAACCCATCGGCTTCGAGCTCTGCGGTGCCGAATCGGGGTGCCACTTTGCCGACGCAGCAATCGACGGCACTCGCGTCCTCCTTACCGCAGAAGAAGTACGTCAGCCGACCCGCGTGCGCTACTGCTGGGCCGACAGCCCCGTCTGCACCCTCTACGACGAAGCGGGCCTTCCCGCCAGTCCGTTTGAGCTGGAAATCTCCGGCGATTAATTCCGGCTCGCTTGTCTTCAGCCCTCAGCACCCGATTATCGACAGTGAACGACGGAGCTCGAAATCTGAGACATGATTCGACGCCCCCCCGTTCGCAATTCGGTTAGGAGCAGGTCGGGCGCTTGAGCACCTCCTCAAGCCGGAGGCTCAGACAGACCGGAGCGAACCCGTCAGGATATAGAAACGCCGGGCCCTGGTGGTACAGGACCCGGCGCGTGAAAACCGAAAATACGACGGTCCTCCTAAGCGCAACACGCTACGGAGTCAACACCGTGCCGATGCCGTGAACGACACCATTTTCCACCCTGGCGTCCGGAATCGTGACCGGATTGCCGTTTACCGTTACGGAGTCCGGCGCACTGTCTTTCGGGAACCGCTGCACAGTCACGTCGGATCCTTCAAGGGTCTCTACGTTGGTGGGACTCGTCGGAATATCTTCGACCCTGAAGACATCACCAATGACGTGATACTCGAGAATGTCATCGGCATTGTCGGGAATCTCGTCTTCCTCGATCTGACCGTTCCCGTTCTGGTCGAGGGCCGACACGAAGGCCGCATTCGTCGGGGCAAAGACCGTGAGGTCCTCTCTGGGATTTGGTCCCGGCCGCTCGCCCCGAAGGACGCCCTCCAGCCCCGTTTCTCCAATCAGGCGTCTCAGAATCCGGAACGCCGGCGTCAATTCGGCCCGGTCGACGACGTCAGTGCTCTCAAGAAGCACTCCATCCGTCACGTGCACGACGCCGTTGGACGCGTCCGCGTCGCCATTCGAGATGGGCACACCGTTCACCGTGGCACTGCCAGAAGTGACTCGAACCCTCAGTTCGTCCCCTTCAACCGTGGTAAACGTCGCCGATCCCGAATCGGCACCGTCCGCTAGAATGGGATCATCTCCCTCCCGCAGCTTCACGGCCTGCGGAACGATGTGATACTGCAGCACCTCGGTCAGCAAGTCGCTATTCGCGTCGGCCAGGAGGTCCGACTTGTCGAAATTCTCGGGTGCAAAGGCTCCGTCCGTCGGGGCAAAGACGGTGATGTCGTCCTCCTCCAGGGCGCTCATGAGTCCCGCCTTGGTCGTCACTTCTTCAAGGCTACTTAGTGCTCGGACCTCTTCGACGTACTGCTTGATGGTGGGCTTCTGTTTATTCGAATCCCCGAGATCCTGACTGGTAAAGGCATCGCAGCCGACCACGAATAGAGCAAGGGCCAAAACACTGACACCGGCGATCCCCCAGGTCCGAAACCGGAAAAAAAGTGTGGTGGTAGCGTCAATCATAGATACCAAACGTTCTCAATTCGAAATCAGAAAAGGGGACCAGTCGCGCCGACGGCGACAGGGGAATCGCTCCCCTGTCCCTGCCGAGCGAGGTGCCGTTAGAGCGAGATTGTCAGCCGACTGTAAACGAACCGTCCGTTGAACCCAAATGGTGAGTTCCGGGGATACGGAAGGATCACATCGAAGGGATCGTTGACCTCCGGGGCACGATCCGGGTAAACGTCAAAGGCATTGTCGACGCCCACGGCAATGTTGACCGCATCGTCCTGGAGGGGGCTATATCCGACCTCAGCGCCGAAGATGTACTCCGGACCCATCGTATACTCGTCCGGGAACCCATCGTCGTCAGGAACCAGCTGCTCCCCGTAGCGCGACCCACGGAGCGTCACGTTCACCGACTCAGTCGCGAGTCGAGCGGTTAGCTTCGTCGTGGTGTTGGGCGAGCTTCCCTCGGTCAAGGCTCGTTCGTTTACCGGCGGGAAGATCTGCTCGTCAAACTGGTCCCCGAGCCGCTCCGGATTGCGCGGCCCCCCGGTCACTTCCGTGCTCGTCCAGTTGAAGGCGCCGCGCAACTGGAGCTGCACTCCATCGGCCAGCAGCAGGGCATACTTCGAGGTCACGTCCACCCCCCGCGTTCGGGTGTCGATCGCATTCGAGAAAAAGCTGGCCGTCGCAGCGCCCGTGTTGTTCTCCTGAAGAATCGCGCGGACCTGTTCCGCACCCGGAGAGCCCGGTTCCCCTAGATCCTCAGACAGGATGATCCGATCGCTGATGTTGATGTTGAAGACATCCGCCGAGATCTGGAACTGCTGGATTGGCTGGAAGATGATGCCGCCACTAAGATTGAAGGACGTTTCCTCCGTCAGGTCCGGAATGCCAAAGGCGTTTCCGACGTCGCTATTCACCGGGAAGAGCCCCGTCTGGACCGGCCGGTTGTCGATGAAGGTCGTCGAGACTTTCGAGAAGTACTTCTGCGCCTGATTCGGAGCGCGGAAGCCGGTCTGGGCTGTGCCGCGAAGCGACAGCCAGTCGGTGGCATCGAGACGGCTGGCTACCTTCCAGTTCAGCGTCGACCCAAAGTCACTGTAGTTCTCAAATCGGCCCGCCACATTGATGAGAAGCGGATCCAACACGTTGGCTTCTAGGTCGACGTACGTTCCGAAGTTGGTCCGTGTGCGATCCACTTCTTGCGACGGACGGAAGCCCGGAAAGACCTGTGCTCCGGCGGCCGGTACCCCACCCGTCTGACTAATCTGCCAGGGAGCGTCTTCAAAACCAGCCCACGACGCCTCTTCTCCGGACTCGATCTGGTAGGTGTCCCCGCGAAATACGGCTCCGGCGGCGACGTTGAGGGGCGAGGCGAGGGCATCGACCTCGTACGCCCGGTCCACGTCGAGTTGCACGTGGGACTGTGCCAGCCGCACGGTTCCGGCGTAAAACTCGGTCTGATTTCCGGACAAGTAGGGACCGTAGCTCGCGTTCAGCGTGTTCGTGATATTGTACTGGAAGTCGTTGAGTCCCTGCTGGACGTTCAGGTCATAGTTCCACTCGCCCAGCATACCACGCAGCCCGACCGAGACGGAGTAGTCGTTGATCGGATTCTCGAAGTTCGGCAGGAAGCCCTCCGGATAGATGTTGGTCCAGTTGTCTCCGCTAAACTCTTCGCGATAGAATCCCTGGCCCTTCCCCTTTCGGTAACTGTACCCCCCGAAGGCGTAGACTTCGGTCGGCTGCTCGGCGTCGTAATTCGCGACCGGATAGGCGCCGTTCACCCAGAACAGCAGATTTTCGGATTTCCCGTCGCCCCAGTGAAAGTTGGGCTGGTCGACGGTCCGGTTCTTCTGGGTAACCTCGTAGAACCCATCTCCGTCGGTGTCGGCCACCTCGTCACACGGAGTCGGGCTACAGCCAAAGGGCCAGTTGAACCCGAAATTCGGATTCTTCCCGGAGGGGCCGGCGCGGTTGGTCGGCGTCCGCAGCCGGTACTCCCCGAAGAAGTTCAGGAATCCGCCCTCGTCGCCAAGCTCGACCCCAAAGGAGGGACGGACGCTATACATCGTGCCGTCGTTGTCGTAGGGATCCGTCACATATCCCCCAAGACGCGTCTCGACCGTCGGGTCGAGGGCCTCGTCCTTCAAGCGAATGTTAACGACCCCCGCGATCGCATCGGATCCGTACTGCGAAGACGCTCCGTCCCGCAGCACCTCCATTCGCTCGATCGCATTTGCTGGAATAGAGTTCAGATCGATGGGACTCGATCCGCCCTGCACCCCAGACCCAAGACGATTGACCAGAGCGCTCTTGTGACGCCGCTTCCCATTTACGAGCACGAGCGTCTGGTCGGGACTGAGGCCCCGCATCGTAAAGGACCGAAGCGCGTCCATCCCGTCGGAAAGCGTGTTCTGTGGGAAGTTCACCGACGGGGCAATCTGTTGCAGGATGCGCCCGGTTTCGAAGGCACCCGCGAGCTGGAGTTCCTCCGTTCCGTACACGTCCACCGGTACCGCCATGTCCTCCGCGGCCACGTTCCGGGCACGGGACCCAACGGTCACGGTCACTTCTTCCCCCTGGAGGGAGGCAATTTCAAGCTGGAAATTCTGCGTCCGAGTACTCCCTCCTTCAATGGTGATTTCCCGTTCAACAGCCTGATAGCCGACAAAGCTGACGCGGACCGTATACTCTCCCACGGGGATATTGGTGATTCGGTACGATCCATCCGCCCCTGCCGCCGTGCCTTTTTGCGTTCCAGCAAGCACGACATTCGCCCCGGTCAGGGGTTGCCCTTGGGTGTCGGTAACCGTTCCAGTGAGCGTCCCGGTCTGCTGGGCGAATGCTGGTCCCCCGGCAACCAACGCCCACAAGAGACCAGTCAATAAAGCGACAAACGAGTAGCGTAGCGTCATAACGGAGGAATCAACATCCGAGAGTACAGACGAGAATGTCCACAGCGCCCCCCTGTAAAGAGGCGCTAAGACGAAGGCAGCGTACACAGGGAGGAAGGGATCTTCAAGCTCTCCCCGAACTGTAACCAGAACGTCTACTTTCTAAAGCTAGAAGTCCCTGAAGTTATCCTCCCAGAAATCAGAGTCCCACGGCCGCACCGGTCCCTCGCGGATCTGAGCTGCCATGGAAGGTCACAGACGGCCCCTGCGGATCGGCGGGATGCTTGATCCGAAGGCCCTGTGCCCGGCCCCACCGCGGAATCCCCCCGAATACACCCATTTCAACCGGCCACCCTCGCGCTCGCAGGTTCCACGTCACGTCTTGAGGCAGGGTGTTCTTTTCGTAGCTGAGGATTCGAGGCTTCCACTGGTGGTGGATCCGTCCTGCCGAGATGGCCCGTTCGATGTCCATTCCGTGGTCGATCACGTTCATGATGACCTGGAATGTCGTCGTTATAATTGTGGACCCACCGGGCGCGCCAATCACCATAAACAGTTGTCCTTGCGGATCTTCTACGATCGTTGGCGACATCGAAGACACCATGCGTCGACCAGGCGCCACCAGATTGCGTTTCGTGCCCGAAAGGCCGTACAGGTTCGGCACGCCGGGCTTCAGCACGAAGTCGTTCATCTCGTTGTTCATGAAGAAGCCCCCGCCGTCGATGACCACCTTGGAGCCGTACCCGCTGTTGAGCGTCGTGGTGACACTTACAGCCATGCCGCTGCTGTCGGCCACCGAGTAGTGACTCGTTTCCATCGACTCGGACGCGAGCATCGGCTGCCCCGCCTTCACCGAATCGCTGGGGGTGATGCGATCAGAGTTGAACGACGCCATGCGATCGCGCATGTAGTCCTTCTGAATGAGTCCCTCTGTGGGCACCTCTACGTGATCGGGATCGCCAAGCCACTTCGCCCGGTCGGCATACACGCGGCGCATCGTTTCCCCGAGGTAGTGGACGGTCGAACTGGAATTGAATCCCATTTTTTCGATAGGCTTCCTCTCGGCAGCATTGAGCAGCTGTGCAATAGCCACGCCGCCGGACGAGGGCGGACCCATCGAGTGCACCTCGTATCCCCGGTACGTGGTGCTCACCGGATCGCGCTCCACCGCCTCGTATTCGGCCAGGTCCTGCTCGTCAATCAATCCGCCGTTTTCTTGAAACTGCTCGGCAAGGAGCTCAGCCGTCCTGCCTTCATAAAATCCGTCTTTCCCCTGATTCCGAATCCGTATCAGCGTCTGCGCTAGATCCTTCTGAACGAACATCTCCCCGACCCGATACGTCTTCGTCGAGTCTCCTTTGGTGAAATACTTCTTCGAAGGAGGAAACGCAGCAAAGTCTTCGTATGCGTCGTTCAGGTCCTCCGCAAGGGAATGTGGCAGCGGGAATCCTTCCCGAGCGAGCCGAATGGCAGGGGCCATGACCGTTTCGCGATCGAGCGTGCCGTGTTCGTCGAGGGCCTTCAGCAGTCCCGCCACGGTCCCCGGCACGCCGGAGGCAAGATAGCCCCGCCGACTCCGCTCTCGCACGGCGTTGCCCTCATCATCCAAATACACGTCCTGCGTGGCCCCGCTAGGCGCCTCTTCTCTGTGGTCGATGGTGGTCACCGAACCGGCGGGCATCCGGATGACCATAAAGCCTCCTCCGCCGATATTCCCCGCCCAGGGATGCACCACGGCGAGCGCAAAACCGGTCGCCACGGCCGCGTCGACCGCATTGCCGCCCTTCCGAAGCATCTCGACGCCGGCTTCCGAAGCCCGACGTTTGGCCGAGACGACCATCCCGTTCTCAGCGTACTCGGGCGTTGGAGCCGGACCCGTTGACTCGACCCGGTCGCCCGGCTCGTGCCCAGAATCAGTTCCAGTAGACGGGAGTGGGGTCCACCCCGAAAAGACTACACCAATCGCTGTAAGGAGAAATACGAGACCACATGCGCGTACCGTGATACGACGAATCATGCCAGAGTGGGGGTGATTTAAACGAATGACTTTGCTAATCTAGGGGCGGTATCCCCGAAAGACAATCAGTGTCCCTCCCCCCGTGTCCGCTACGGGACTCTACAATCACAACGACCTTGCAATATTCAGGGATTTCCTCAAGTCTCGAGCGTATTTGCCGAGACCGAAAACTGAATGCGCCCCCCTGCGTTTTGCAAATGACAGAGAACAGCTGAGCTCGTGGCCTACTGTACTGCCCGCCCAACGGGACAGTTACTCTTCCTCAGCATAGATGTGAATCTCCCGCTGTTCGGGTTTCACCTCGACGCTGGGATCGGGAATTTTCCGAAGGGCATCTTCGAGTGCAGACATAGGGCGGGTTTCGCCCTCCGCCACGAGGGTCCAGAAGGATCGGTCGATGTAGCGGGGATCGAGCGCCGTAGACCCAGTGGTAATGTCTACCTGCAGGGCCAGCCGCAGCTCCCCCGTGTTTGCATCGCTGTACGTGGTGGTAAAGAGGGTCTCCTCCGTCCGGGTCGTCTCCGCCATCAGGACGTCCCCGTCGTGGGTCACCATGCTTTCGCCAACGGCCAGGTCTGTCGTCTCATCGGGCATAAAAGGGTGGGGTCTCTTGCGATCGAATGAAATCCAACCTGCTCAAAGCAGAATTTCTGTCCAACTGGTTCGATGGACGTACGCCGCGGGGTGGTTGATACGGTCTTCCGTGTACACGCCGCGGGAGTCCAACGACGCTGCCATCAGAAATATGATAGAAAGGACTTGGCACAGGATGCCTCTGGGCGGCCCTGTCAGTTAGTCAGCCGGGGCGATTCGGAGCGACGTGCCCCACGGGTCGGCAACGCGACACTCGTCGGTGTCGTCCTCAACCGAGCATCCGGATGCCTCCAGACTCTCCGCGACGGCGCTCAACTCGTCCTGTGGGACGATCAGCGTCCATTCCAGGAGTTGAGCTTCATCTTCTCCGGGTGGTGTGA
>JAHENZ010000151.1 GCA_018609755.1 Salinivenus sp.
AGTCGCTTTTCAACTGGATCAATGAGAAGACCGGTATTCAGCAGGCCTCGAAGGTGCGCTCGTACCATGGACTTCTCGTACATGCCTTCGGTCGGCTCGCCGCTGCAATGCTGCTTTTGGCTCTCAACCCCTGATTCGCATATGAAAGAAAAATGGCCTGATCTCCACACCAGCAATGGGATCGAGTATGGCTCGCCCGCCCACCCAAGCTTCTACGGCTTCACGCGAACCTATCGGTTCGACGATTCAGAAGAGAAGTATCGTCTTGTACCGGGATCGGCTCGCTACACAGATAAGTCGTCGCAGAAGTTAGGAATCGACCCGGACAACCCGCCAACGTGTCCCGAGGTTGGATCATCCCCACCGTTTCTTGTTGAGTCTGAAGGTGGAGAGGAAATAGAGACCGGAAGTGAAGTCAGCGTCAAACCAGCTAGTAAAGACACCTATACCGTATCCTGGAAAGGGAGCCTTAACAAAGATAACAAGAGTGATATAACATTAAGTGAAAATATAGAGGACGAAAAAATAACAAACAAACTGGCATATGTAGGATGTGGGGGGTTTACATTGAAGTTTGCGATGTATACGTTTCGGGTTTAAGTGTAGGTAAAAAATGGAAAAAATCAAGTATAAATAGTATGTGGAGAAGAATTATAATAAGTAAAAAACATAGCAACGTTTGGTAAGTATAGGTATGATAAGTGCTACTAGTTAATGCGTTGTTCTAGACTCAGATAGTGGTTGTGTTTGGTCACGATAAATATTTTCGATCGTTTCGTTAATGGTAATTTGATCATCCTCACCACCTATGTCATCTGCCGTTTGGAAAATTCCCCTGATAAGCTGGCACTCGTGCCGGTCATCCCATGCTGCCGGATCTTGGTTCCAGTTGGGAGCTTGGGCCCAGTTTAGTTCCGAATCCGACGTATCTTGTTCACATTGCCGAAAATCCAGTTGCGGCACTTGAGGATTGTCAATTCCCAAAGTTTGGGCGTTTTCCAAGGCATTTTCGAGCTGATCGCCCTGAGAGTTGTTCGAAATCATCTGTGCCGGGGAGTAGACGTGCCATCGCAGAATCATCGCTTGGGCCTTCTGAGAGGTGAAGACATCTCCGATTGTTGTTCCGTCGTCCCAGCTGTCGGGGCCGCCGTCCCATTCGGTCGTCAGGATATCCTCCAGGCGAAGCCGAGCAAAGTCCCAGCAGGCCTCCTGAAAGTCAACGCTCGTCCGGGACGCCATCACGAAGCGGTAGAACCAGTGCCAGTTGCGAAAGTACAGCCACTCCGTTTCCGCCTCCTCAATCGTCATGCTTTCGAGCTGGAGCGGCATTTTCTCCAATTCCACCGTCCCATCCGAAGCCGAGGTCCGTTGTTCGAGTGTGGTGGTGTACTTTCGTTGATAGGGATCGAAGAGGGCCTCTCCGTTTTCGCCCCACTCCTCGCTCGGGCACAGCCCGAAGATATTCAACCCAAAAAACTGCTCGTAGGCACCTGGGTATTCGCTTCGAAGATAGGCAAGAAACGCGCACAGCTCCCCTTCTGAAACCTGGTCTTTCTCGTCGGTCTCCCGATCAAAAATAACAGCCAGCGTCCAGTGGAAGGGGCCCGCCGAGATCACTGCGTTGTCGTAGGCGTTGAGGCTGTCGAACTGACCGCTACACTCGATCTCGGCAACGGCACGAATCACGTTGTACGTAGACAACTGTGCCTCGCTGAGATTCGCTCTCGCTGATCCTGTCAGCCGCTGTGGCGTCATCTTCGCTTCGTCCCAGGCATGATAGTCTTTGAGCACCGGGCCTTCATAGTCGCCAAGCGAGGTGTACTCTCCGATTGTAATGTATCGGCTTCCGTTTCGCGTGACATCCGATGAGTCCGCTCCTTCCCCCTTGAACACGTCGTAGTACTCGGTGAAGTCGACGGCGAAAACTCGGGGAGCCGTGCTCTGGAGATCGTCGTATGCCCACAGGTTTTCGGCGTCTGCGTCCTCGGCCAATGCGTCGCTGTCGTAGACCGACTCGTATCCGACGCCAGTCCACGTGGTGATGACCACGGGGCAGTGGCAGTCTCGGGTCAGCCAGTGGACGAGGCAGATGTGCGTTCTCTTGATGACTACACGGTAGAGCAGTCTATAAAAAATCATTTCATGTGAACGAAAGGATGAGCGTGGCATATAGAGAAAGAGACTCCTCTCATCGAGCCCACAAAAGCTGATGCACCGCTCCACTTCCAGACTCCGTCTCTTCTACGTATTTACTGTCATCGGCCTGCTCCTCATTGCGGGTTGTCGCTCGCCTGAGTCTGAAGGGCCATCGTTCACCGAGGCAGTAGAATCTGCCAGTGTCGTGGCCACCGAGGCCCGGCCCGCTCACAATTCGGAGATAACCCCCTCAATCGATTCGGAAATGTCAGACTCGGGTTCAGTATTACATGTGAGGGAGACTTTGCCTAGTGGATTGCAGACAGACACGAACGATGGGAGATGTCCCTTTGGATTGGAGAATACTATCAGAATTGTAAGTGATTCATCTGGATATCGGGCAAATCGAGACATTTTTACGTCGGGCAACTGGCTGAATAGCGACATAAACAATGACGGTCGAATTGACATCGGCCTAATGTCCCAGCCGAGTAACTATGGGGTTAGTAGATACGCCCTTTATGTATCGTGCGGGGGAAACCAGTATGTTTCCGTATTGAACGGAATCTCCGCTTACAACGTGACTAAGGTAAGTCCCAATTCAACAGTCTCACCAGATAGTCCTTCGTCTGTCCCAACAGCATACGCTAAGACAAAAAGTGGACAGAAGTGGCGGCAACTCAGGCATATTACCCGGGGGCACATCAAACGTACGGATGGATCAGGAAGTCCCTCGGTTTCTCGGATATATCGGCTATACGAAGAGCTTGAGCGATACGCTCTCGTTCCAGGTTCAGCCTGGTTTAGTGGGGGGAATCCCTATACCAAGGCGGAAATGCGTCAAGCAGGGGGATACCCGCCGGACTGCCCTGCTGGTCGAGACACGCCTACGATTATTGATAGCACCATGCAAGCTCGTACTGTTTGGCGGGGAGACTTGAATAAGGACGAAAAGGAAGATAGAATCGTACGAGGAACGCCGATTGGACAGGTAAAACCTACTCAGTACACGTTTGAGGTATATGCTAAATGTGAGGGGAGGTGGTACACTCAGGTACACAGACAACGATACGCCATCAGTCTTACTGAGACTGGAACCTACACTGTAGCCCCGAACGGATCCCAATGGCAGAACTTACACGTTCGGTTTCATGAGCCCGGTGACACGGAGGTTCAGTCCCACACTATTCGCTTTAGTCATGCCGTGTACGGTGGGGGACTCCCCTAAGATGTTTTTAAAAGTGTAATTCCGAGCCTGTTCGAAATGGAGAACTAAATGTCATCCTCTGGTGCGTTAGGAAGATCATCGTCGGCAAGATCGAAGGAGTCCCTATCTTCGGCGAGATTAACGTTCTCATCACGAAATAAAACTCCAATCCGTCTCCGAATCTCTCCTTCTGATGCCGCAATTAGTGCCCCAATTAGGGCAATTTCGTGGTCGTTTGTCCACGTTGAGGGAGCACCAGTCCAGTCCAATTGACTGCCCTCAACATCTAGTTGTCTTTCGATCCTCTCTCCGTCTACTTCTATCCCGAATACTTCATGGTCACCCGATAAGGCCCGATTAAAGGCGTTTTCGAGACATGACGTTTGTGTCCCTGCAAATATGTCTGCGGGCATGTACACGTGCCAGCAGTGCACCATTGCGGCGGCCTTCTCTGAGGTGAAAATGTCTCCGATGGTAACTTCCTCAGCCGACCAGTCTGCTCCCTCAGGAGCTCTATCCAATGGGATTGGGGCTGTACGAACGTCTCGGAGACGGACTCGAGCCATATCCCACATTCGCTGCCTATATGGCTCGATCGTTCGTCCAGCCATTACGAATCGGTAAAACCAGTGCCACGATTTGAAGTAGAGTGCTTCTGATTTTGCGTTTGGGGGCTCTTTTGGCATTGAAGTCAGCATCTCACGATCGAGTACCGGAATCCACTTTTGTACCTGAAGCCAGCTGGCATACGTACGGGTTTGCTCATTGTAAAGCTCTACACTATAGTCGGAATAATTCGGCGGCGTGTAGCTACCAGTGCTATCCCAATTGCCCCACTCATGATTGAGATCGATTCCAAAACGTCCAAATGCCTCTTCGAAGGCTTCCGGTTCGCTATGTTGCAAATAGGCTAGATAGGCGCACAACTCACCAGCACATGCATCTCCTATCCCTTCTCCTGCCTTATTTTGGTCTACCAGCGAGAGCGTCCAGTGACATGGACCAATTGAGATGAGAGCTCGATCATACGCATTGACCGAGTCGAAATAGCCCATACACTCGATCTCTGACACCGCGTGTACAACGGAATATGTTGCCCGCTGTGAACCAGTCAGCGTGTATTCAGGTTGTCCCGAAATTAAGCGCTCGGGAGTTATTTTACCCAACTCCCAGGTTTGGCGAGGAGCCCATGAAATAGGTCCTTGGTAATCTTCGCTCCGGGTTTCGGCATACTCTCCAAGCACCATGTGCCGAATACCATTACGGGCGATGTCCGATGAGTCGGCTTGTTTCGGTACGTCATAGTACCCGGTAAAATCGACGGCGAAGACCCGAGGCGCGGTGCTCTGTAAGTCGTCGTGTCTCCACAGGTTTTCGGCGTCTGCGCCCTCGGCAATAGCGCCGCCATCGTAGACCGACTCGTATCCGTCGCCGGTCCGCGCGGTGATGACGACCGGACACCGGTAGCCTTCGAGAAGCCAGTGAACGAGGCAGCGGCGCGTCTGCTCGTTGGCCACTCCGCTTATCGGGCCGTCGTAGTAGGTCAGCGCTCCTACCGGATTGTCGGTTTCCGAGAGGCGCTCCACGTACTCGCCCTCGGCGTCGGGATTCTCCTGGGCTACCCGGCCCATCCCCGCGTAGATCTGAAACTCCCGCACCGCCTGCTCGGTCCGGGGGCCGAACACCCCATCGAACTCTCGGATGAGGCCGAACCCCAGATTCCACAGGTCCAATTGAAGTTGAGTCACGTATCCGCCGAGTGAAACCGTCGGGGGCTGCTCCTCGGCCGGATCCACGACAATGCCGGGAAGCACCAAGTCACCGTTGGCGAGCCCAATCTCCCGCCCCTCATCCACAGGCGCCGAGGGCCAGGAACCGTCCCAGTCGCCCCGGCGGAGCGTGTAGTTGCCGTACCGCCGGTAGAACGGAGCATCCTCCGGGAGCAGGTCAACGGCGGCCTGTCCGGCCTCCGAGAAGCTCTTCTCAATCCAGGACTCGATCGTCGGCTCGGATGAATTCGAAGTAGACATGACAAAAGGACTTTGAGAAGCAAAACAAATGAGAAATGAACGGGGACCTACGCGTCCCGAAACCGCAATCCGTCGAGCATCGGGCGCTCCATGTCGGGGATCGTGCCGCTAACGGAGGTCCCCAGCTGCGCTTGCAACGACTGAA
>JAHENZ010000152.1 GCA_018609755.1 Salinivenus sp.
ATCTGAGATTGCCTACGTCGAGAAATATTCTTGGCGAAGCTGCTCGCTTCTGGGAGGCTCCTCAATTACACTCGGAGCGACCTGCCTGGGGAATTTTGAGATCGTTTGGGATTCCAAGACACCAAAATGACGTGTAACAGACCACTACGTCCGTAATTCCCCTCGTTTCAGATTCAAATGGACGCGACAAAACTCACCGCCTCCGATCCGACAACCCCTTCCCGAGCAATGACGTTTTCCTGTTCGGCACGAGCCTTTGGAGAGTCGGCTCTCCCCCAACATTCCGAAATCAATTCTAAATCACTGAACGGAAAATTCCCCTGTACTCCCGGACCTCTACCAAATGCGAGCATCCATTCTACATTTCGATTCCCCCGTTCGCGTAGGACCGCATGCAGCGCAGGCAGGACCTCGTTTTACTCACTCGCGATGCGACCCTATCAATACCGGCGGAAGAGATACCGGCAATCGAAAGAGTGTATCCCAAACATTTGCAAGCGGTATTAGGAGCCCGCTCGTGGTCTCATCGAATACGCGGCGAAGGGCTGCCAGTCTCCATCGTCCCCTTTTGCCTGCATCCGGAGCCGCCACTGCGTGGGCGCAATCCGCACGAAGATGGTTCGGAAGGGCCCCTCCGGATATTCGAACGAAAATGTCAGCGTGTCGCCCTCTCGCTGCCCCGTACCGATCGTCCTCGACGCCCGTCCCCCTGTATCATCGAGCCAGTGAGCGACGTAGATGCTATCGGTGTGATCGTAGCCGATATACACGTGTGCCTCGTACTGAGGGGGCCGCTGCACGTCAATCATCCGGAGGCGAAGAAACTGGTGCCCGAGCACCCAGGCCCCCTCGGCTCGGTACTGAACCGAGTCGCCCATAACGTGTCCTTCCAAGGTCCACTTGCCCTCTAGATCATTCAGAAACGCATCCTGTAATGAGTCGGGGGGTGAGGCTTGACCAGAGGCAATGCGTACTCCCCCGAGCCCTACCAGGCAAAAAGTAAGAACAAAGACGATTATTCCACGGTGTGCGTGCATGAGAGGTCGGCTGATAGAAGAAGAGAGCAATAGGGAAGGAATCGCGATTCTCGTACGCCCCGACCAAAATCGATAAGAAATGATTAAGACTCATCAATGTATGCGTCAGACCTGGAAAACCCAATCCATGCCATTCCGTAGGTACTGACTCCAATTGGAAATTTCGTCGTCCGTCGGTTGTACCGATCCGTGAAGAAGTCCAAGACAGCCGTCCCTGCTCAAATGGAGGACAGTTCAGGGGCACGGGATCTCCAGCATTTGAAAGACTGTTTTGATTTCACATGCTGGGGGCAAAAGTATCCCGTGAGCGACGGCGGACGGGTTGAGATCAACCGGTATACTCCCCCTACGGTCACTGCTTGCCCGTAAGCGAAGGGGAGATCCTCCCTTTGGTCAGATAGGCTTGGCACTCTCGATTGCCGGAATCAAATTCAGAGCGACGGTATACTGTAGTTTTGATCGTGGTTCTTAAATCTCTTCTGCTTCCCCGGAAAAATGTGTAGACACGCTCACACGGATCGGTAGGAAACTGAATGCCGGAGTTGCGCATTCGCCTTTTGATCTTCTCGTAACAGGGTTACCGGATCGGATTTCGGGTCTTACGGCCCTACTGTTCGCTGCTTGTTGCCCAGCTGTCTTTCTCGAATGGGCTTACTTCTCTTCTACGTAGCGCTCGCACTCGGCGTCTCCTTCATGTGTTCGATCATGGAGGCCGTACTGCTGAGTGTCACGCCGTCGTACGTGGCTGCCCTGGAACGCGAGGGAAGTGCGATCGGCGAGCGGCTTCACGAGATGAAAGAAAACGTCGACCGGCCTTTGTCGGCGATCCTAAGCCTCAACACGATTGCTCACACCGTTGGCGCGGCGGGCGCCGGCGCCCAGGCAGCGGTCGTCTTCGGAAAGGCGTATACGGGCGTGATTGCCGCCATTCTCACCCTCCTGATCCTCGTGGTGTCTGAGATTATTCCGAAGACGCTCGGCGCCATTTATTGGAGACAGATCGCGCCGACCGTGGTGCGCCTGCTCGTGCCCACCACCATTTCGATGTGGCCTCTCGTCAAGCTCTCGCAGGGCCTGACGTATCTCTTGTCGCAGGACGAGGACGAGGCCGCCTTCAGTCGAGAGGAATTTACCGCAATGGCCGAGCTCGGCGAAGAAGAGGGTGTCTTCGAAGAAAAGGAGTCGCGCATCCTGCGTAACCTCTTTCGCTTCAACTCGCTGCGGGTGAAGGACGTGATGACGCCCCGCACCGTCGTCTTCGACCTGCCGGAAGACAAAACCATTGGGCAGGTCGTGGAGGAGCATAACGAGTTCCGGTTCTCCCGCATTCCGGTGTACGACGACGATCCGGACGACGTAACCGGCTACGTGCTGAAGGATGAAATGCTGCTCCGCGCCGCACAGGAGGAGCACGACGTGGCCCTCGAAGAAATTGCTCGCGAGATTCTGGTCGTACGCGAAACCCTGCCCCTCCCCGACCTTCTGGAGCGACTGCTGGACCGGCTGGAGCACATCGCCCTCGTCGTGGACGAATACGGCGGCGTGGCGGGCGTCGTGACGATGGAAGACGTCGTCGAAACGCTCCTGGGCCTCGAAATTGTCGACGAGGCGGACTCGGTCGAAGACATGCAGGCGCTCGCCCGGAAGCAGTGGTTTAAGCGGGCGCGCGAGCTCGGCATGGTCTCCGAAGAAGCCTACGAGCGCGTTTCTGCCGCCAACGACACGCGGGGCGAGGAGATGCCGGCTCCGGCCGAGCTGGCGGAAACGGAGGAGTTCACCAACGAGGAGTCCGATGCCCCCGTCTCGCCTCGTTCTCCTTCGGAGTCGCAGTCGGATTCTTCAAGCGGCAATCCCTAACGCCTCACGGCTGTCCTCTTCTCGTCCAGTCCGGTTC
The DNA here is from genome assembly GCA_018609755.1 of Salinivenus sp. Classification (GTDB taxonomy): domain Bacteria; phylum Bacteroidota; class Rhodothermia; order Rhodothermales; family Salinibacteraceae; genus Salinibacter. The sequence goes on from JAHENZ010000152.1 coordinate 2,932, forward strand.
TCCGCATGCCCGTCTCGATCGACGACCTCCCCGACGCGCACCTGCGGCGGTTCGACCGCCCGCGCGTCCCGGCCCCCGACGCTCTCGACGACGTTTACCTCATTGGCATCTGCGGGACCGGGATGGGCGCCCTGGCAGGTCTTTTCAAACAGGCGGGCTACGACGTGCGCGGCGCCGACGACGGCGTGTACCCCCCCATGAGCACGCACCTCGCCGAGCAGGACATTCCGGTCTTTGAAGGCTACGATCCGTCTCATCTCGCTCCGCCGCCCGACCTGACGGTGGTGGGCAATGCCTGCACGCCGACGCATCCGGAAGCAACCTACGCCCGCGAACAACGACTCGTCCAGCAGTCGTTCCCCGAGGCCCTGGCCCACTGCTTCTTAACTGAGCAGCGCCGCCCGCTCGTGGTAGCGGGCACCCACGGCAAAACGACAACGACCGGCCTGCTCATTCACCTGCTCCGCCACGCCGGGATCGATCCGGGCTACCTCGTGGGCGGCGTGCAACAGGGCGGTGGAGGCAGCTACGCCTTGGGGAGCGACGCCCCCTTCGTCATTGAAGGCGACGAGTACGACAGCGCCTACTTCGACAAGCGGCCCAAATTCATGCACTACCGGCCGCGCCACGCAATCGTGACGTCGGTGGAGTTCGATCACGCCGACATTTTTGCCGACGCGGCCGACTATCGGGGCGCATTCGAATCCTTCGTGGGCCTCCTCGACGAAAATGGCGTGTGTGCCCTCTGCGGCGACCATCCAGCGGTCCGGGCCCTCGCCGACCACACCGACGCACGGGTCCGCACCTACGGCCTCCACGCCTCCAACGACGTCCACGCCACCGACCGTACAGTCACCCCGGACGGCCAGCAATTTACACTTCACCTGGCGGGGAGCCGCACCGAGGTCGCCCTCCCGATGCACGGAGACCACAACGTACAAAATGCACTAGCGGCCGCCGTCCTCGCCCATCAGGAAGGGCTCTCCCTCTCCCAAATCGCCGACGGGCTCGCGTCGTTCGAGGGCATGAAACGGCGACAGGAAGTGCGAGGCCGCCCCAACGACATTCTCGTGATCGACGACTTTGCCCACCACCCGACGGCCGTCCGCGAAACCCTGAAGGCCGTACGAGCCGCGCACCCGGACCGGCGCCTCGTAGCCGCGTTCGAGCCCCGCTCCAACTCTAGCCGGCGCAAAATCTTCGAAACCGCGTACGGTGAGGCCTTCGACGACGCCGACCGGGTCTTTCTGAAGGCTCCTCCCGTGCGGCACAACGACGATGCGGAGACGATGCTCGACCCGGAGACCGTCGTGCAGACGATTCGGGACCGAGGCCCCTCCGCCGCCGCGTTCGACGACGTGGACGAGCTTCTGCCCGCCCTCGTGGATGCCCTTCATCCCGGCGACGTGGCCCTGCTCATGAGCAACGGCAGCTTCGACGGCCTCCACGAGCAGCTTCTCTCCGCGCTGGAGGAACCGCAGTCAACCGTCGAATAGCGCCGCTACGTCAATAGTGAGTCCCTCCAGCGGCCCGTCGCCCTCAATCATGTCCCCCTCTTCCAGCGTCGTCACCGCGTCGACGCCCCGGTAGATCTGCACGGCCCGACAATCCAGACTGTGTCTACCCCCACGTCGAAATACTCGTTCAGCTTCTGACGCATCTCCTCCCACGCGTTGGCCGGGGACATAATTTCCACGACGAGCTCAGGCGGCACGTCGAGAAAGCCCTCCGGAGCGGCGTGTTCGAGTCGCTCATGAGAAATAAAAAGCACGTCGGCCGCCCGTACGCTATCGGGATCGCGATTAGTGTAGACCCCCACTTCTCCTACCATCACGTCCCCGACATCCTGCTGCTCGACGAAGTGTCCCAATCGTTGCGCGATACGGAATTCGAGGCGACCGTGCGGGTGCCCAGTAGCAGGCGATATTTCTTTGAGTTTGCCTTTTACGAGCTCACACCGGTCCACGTCCGTCATGCGTAGGAGCTCTTCGCCGGTGATGAGGCGATCGCTCGGTTCGACGGTGCGGGTCATGACGGATGCGCAGGAGAATTGAATAGCTGATCGAATAGGTGTATACGTCCTATTTCAGCACCAGGGTTTCCGCTGAGAGCGGAGGGCTCCTCAGCAACCACGTGTCCCACGCCTCGACGAAGACCGACTCTTCGAGCTTGACGTTAAACCGCTTCATGACGAACGCGGTGAGAAAGTACGTTTACAAGGTGTCCAAAATGCACAATAAATCTCAATATTTGGTCTTAGCATCGATCGCATCGGGCATTCGGTTCTAATCATCACAGCGCAGCCACGGAGCCCCCGTCGACCCGGTAGTTTGATCCGGTGACGAAAGACGAGTGCTCCGACGCCAGGAACGCCACCAGGCGCCCTACCTCGTCGATGTCGCCCGGGCGACCGACCTCAATGTGCGGCCGCTGCTCGTCCAAAAACTGCTGGATCACCGCTTCTACGGAGACGCCCTGCTCCTCGGCGATCTCGGCCATCATGTCGTTCACGAGCGGCGTCTCGATGAACGCGGGGCTCACCGTGTTCACGAGAATGCCGTCGTCGGCCACCTCCTTCGAGAGCGCCTTGCCGAAGTTGTTGAGCGCCCCCTTTGAGGCGCTGTAGGCCATCATGTCCGGGTAGGGCTGCTCGCCGTTCTCGGACGAGATGTTGATGATGCGCCCCCATCCTTGCTCGCGCATGTGCGGCACGATCTTCCGGGTCAGCGTCACGACGGCGAAGAGGTTCAGCTCAAAGAGGTCGCGCCAGTCCTGCGTGGAATTATCGTCTAAGCCGCCCGGCTCGCCCACTGTACCGGCGTTATTAACCAGAATGTCCACCGTCCCGAACCGCTCGATCGTGTCGTCCACGAGCCGGTCAATGTCATTGTCGTTCGTCAGGTCGGCCACGACGGGGAGCACGTCCACGTCGTGTGTGCGAAGCTCGTCGGCGGCCGCTTCCAGCTCGTCCTGGTGCCGCGCGCAGATGCTGACCGCAGCGCCCTCGACGGCCAGCGCCTCGGCACAGCCATAGCCGATGCCTTTGCTGCCGCCGGTCACGAGCGCCACTTTGTCGTCGAGAGCGAGATCCATGTCGAATCAATTCGATCAATTGCGTGAGAGAGAATGCGTCTCGTTTCCAACGTCGTGTTGTCAAGCGCCGGACCGGACTATTCCTCTTCGTCAGATGCGGGACCCGAAGCCCTAGGCTCCAAGCCTTCGCCCACCACCTGCACCGGGAAGGGCTCGGTCTCGGCGCCCGTGTAGAACGTGCGGTGGGGAAACGGAATCTCGATGTCGTTATCGTCGAAGGCCTCTTTGATCTCGATCGGAATGCTGTTTCGGATCTGCAGAAAATTGTCGGTCTGGGTCCACAAACGAAACTCGTAGTTCATCGACGAGTCGGCAAAGCCCTGAAATAACACCATTGGCGCCGGCTCCTCCAGACAGTACGGGTTTCGATCGGCAACCTCCAGCAGAACCTCCGTGACTTCCCGCAGGTCTTCCTTGTAGGCAACGCCGACCTGCAGGTCCACGCGTCGAATGGGAAAGTGCCGGATGTTGGTCACTTCCGACTTAATCATCGTTTCGTTCGGAATGCGAACGAACAGATTGTCCAGGGTCCGAAGCTTGACCGACAGAAAGTCGACCGAAAGGACCTCGCCGACGGTTCCATTGACCCGGATGAGGTCTCCGACGGCAAAGGGACGTTCACCCAGGAGGAAGAGCCCGCTAATGAGATTGGAGGCCGACGTCTGCGACGCAAATCCAATTGCGACGGTCAGGATGCCGGCCGCTCCGAGCAAAACCCCAAGATCGAAGCCCAGCTCCATGAGTGCCGACGCGACAAACAGGCCGGCGATGCCGTAAAAACACAGGCGTCGCAGAATCATGGACCGCTGGGCGTCCTCCCCCCCGAACAAACGTGCCACGCCATTGCCGGCCAGTCGTCCAAGTATGAGACCGATTGCAATTTTGACAGCGGCCCGCACGAGATTCGCGGCCTGCGGGCCGGTTACGTAGTCGACGATGAGGGTCCACCACTGCTCAATCATCAATTCTGACAATTCAAACTGAAAGCTGACGTTCTGGTGATGCCGTCACTCCCGACTGCAACCTGGAGAATGCCCAAAGTGCATGGACGCCTGACCGCGTGGAAGCATCGGAGAGCCTTTTCCAACTCCCGCTATCCGCGCTGCCACCACTCCGCGTCGTCTGCAGGGGCCGGTTCAGGGACGGGCTCGGGCTCTCGCTCCGTCGACGAGCGGGGCGTGGGTGTCGGCGGCCCGTCCCGCATTTCCGGCAGGGAGGCCGCTCGAAGAAGGTAGAAGACGTACTGCCCGAAGGAAAGCGTCGGTATGTCGTCGAGCCGGTCGCGGACGCGCTCGCGCTCGGCCGTCTGTACCTCGATTTTTTCCTTCGTGCGGGCGATCTGCTCGTCCAGGTCCTCGACCCGATGGTCGATGTACCGTCGGAGGCGCCGCTCTTCGGCGGGCGAGAGCTCGTCGGGCACGTCGTCCTCGTACTCACGCACGAGTGCCGCCCGCCACATGTTAATGCGGGCGCGGGCCTCGTCGCTAATGCGGCGCACCTGCGCCACCGCCTCCGGCGTGGCCTCGTAGGCGGTGCGCACGTTGGCAGCCTTCAGGCGCACCACGTGCTTATGAATGATGCCCTCCACCTCTCGCACTTCCCCGATGAAGTGATGCTTGAGATGATCGCGCAGGGCCTCGTCCTGGACCTCTTCCAGTCGTTCGGCCCGGCGCTCGTCGATGGAGTCGAGCAGGTCTTCACGTTTCTCCTGCAGACTCTCCACCTCACGCTCCAGCCCGCGAATGGCCTCGGCAAAGCGGTCGTTCTCCTGCTCCAACCGCCGACGCCGCCGCACGAGCGAAAGCCGGCGGTACCGTCGCCCCGCCCACGCGCCGCCCGCCACGACCCCGAGGACCAAGAGGCCGCCCCCCAGGACAGGCCAACCAGCCCCCACCAAGCCCGCAGCGACCAACACCATCCCTAAAACGCCTGGCAAAAAGAACCGGGCAAACGGCCGTCGCTTTTCCGGTCGGTCTCCTCGCCGTCGACGGGTACGGGCGACCGACACGTCTGCCGGGTCGAGGCGTCCGGCCCGCACGTCCGACAGCGGAGGCACGTCGGCAAGCTCCACGTAGCAGGCCGTCCGCAGCGCTTCGACCAGATCCGCAACCTCGTCCATCGCGGCCAATTCATCGAACAGCGGGGACGCCTCGGGATCGTAGAAGTCGGCGTCGCGGAAGAGCACGTTCTCGCCATTGTCGTACCGATCCCACAGGCTGGGCCGCACCGCACAGGCGCGGAGGGCCGTGTAGAGGGCGAGGCCCGGAAAGCGGTCGAGGGACGGGCCAAAGTCGACGTCGGTGCGGTCGGGGTGCTGGTAGTTTCGATGGCCGACCTCCGCACTCTTCCACCCGTCCAGTGCCGGGACGTACATCGTGTCGTAGTCGACGAGCCGAAGCTGAAGGTCGTCGTCCGCCGACTGCACGAGGACGTTCCCGTGCTGCAGGTCGCCGTGAGCGATGTCGTGGGATTCTAGCTCGGCCATTAGGTCGGCCCAGGCCTCCGCTAGACGGGCCATCACGTCGGGAGCGTTGAGGTGATCCTCCACGAAGCGGTTGAGCACGGTGCCGTCCACCCACTCCATCTTGAGCAGTGGGTAGTCCGCTCCGTCCACCCGAATACCCTCTGGCTGGTAATCGAAGTCGACGAGGGCGTCGAGGTCCACCGTCTCCAGATGATCCGACACGGCCTCGTACCGCGTCTGCTGCTCGGGATGCTCCTTCAAAAAACACTTGGCCGCGTACGTCCGACCGGCGTCCGTCGTCATCGGAAAGACGGCGGCGAAGGCGCCGGTGATGGGCTGCGGCAGGCCCAGCACATTGGTGCGCGGCGTGGCGTCCTGCAACTCCGGATCGCGGAAGGCCGAAGTGGGCACCTGTACGGCTTCCTGATAATCGCTCGGGGTGGGGTAGTCCGGCATTTTCGCGGGTAGGGTCCGTCAAATCGGGATGCTCAATTCGGTCCTGGAGTGCAATATTCCAGGTGTGGGCGTCTGGGCGTGTGTGGGTGTGGGCGTTCCCCTATCCGCCTCGTCCTCAACACTCCAGCTTAGCCAGTAGAGTGCGCGTTTGTCTCCAGCGACGCCGGAAGTTCCAGCACGAGGAGTGTGGCGTCGTCGTTGCGGAGATCGCTATCTTCGCGGGCCGCCGCGATGCGTTGCTGGACGGCTTCCGGGTCGAGCGCCAGCACCTCGGCCATCGCCTCGCCCTGCTCCTGCCTCGCCAGGAGCCAGGCGGCCACGGCGTCGGTCGCCAGGGCAAACGTGTCCCCCGCCTGCCAGGTGCCGGACGCGGTGTGGGGGGCGGGCACGGAGGCCGCCTCTCGACTCGGGAGCAGAGAGGGGCGATTGGTAAACGTCTCTGGATCGTCCATCGGCCATGCCATCTGCACACGGCCCTCCCGCACGTGGAAGAGACAACAGTCGCCCACCGACACGGCCCGCCACGTCCCCTCCGGATGGAGCGATAGGCCCAGCGCCGTCGCATGTGCTCCCTCCGCCACCTTTGCCGTCACGTACCAGGGCGTCTCTGGGGTGCCCTCTTGAACAGCCGACTTCCACTCACGCTGCCCCTCCGCCACCGCGGAGGCGAACGCCGGTTCGGACATATCATCCGCAGCCACGAGCCCATTCACGAGCGCCCGCGCCCATTGCCCGGCAAAGGCAGACTCTGTCGCCCCGTCGGCCACGGCGGCACGGACCGGCCAGTCCGCCACTCGAACGGCAGTAGCGTCTTCGTAATCGTCCACCTCGCCCCCATCACGCGGCACAGCAGAGACCCGATGAACGACCGACGGTGTCGACATCAACAGAACGAGCAGTGCTGAGAGAAATGATGAGTACACGGATCCGGATCCACATGCCGGGAGGGGCTCCTCCGCTCTCCCCCACACGCCCAAACGTCCACACTATACATCACGACCGAAAGAGCTAAAGCAGCCGAGCGTTCACTGTTCATCACAACCTCGACAGTACAGTTGCCCCTACCGGTTGACGGAGCTCATGTCCGGATACCGATCGCCCGCCGCCGCGCCTTCCGGCGCAATCTCGTCGAGCCGGTCGAGTTCCTCGTCCGACAAGTCCACGTTGAGGGCGCCGATATTCTCGTCCAGGTGGTCCGGATTCGTCGTCCCCGGAATCGGCACAATGTCCTCGCCTTGATGCAGCACCCAGGCCAGGGCCAGCTGGGCCGGGGTGACTTTCTTCTTTTCGGCCAGCCGCTTTACCTCCTCGACCAGCTCCAGGTTCTTCTGAAAGTTCTCTCCCTGGAAGCGGGGATTGTGGCGACGCCAGTCGTCTTCCGGCAGGTCGTCGGGCGACTGGAATCGGCCCGTGAGGAAGCCCCGCCCGAGCGGACTGTACGGCACCAGACTGATCCCGAGGTCGCGGCAGGTATCCAGAATATCGCCCTCTACCGTTCGCGTCCACAGCGAGTACTCCGTCTGTAGGGCCGTGATGGCGTGCTCCTCGTTCGCGCGCCGGATCGTGTCGGCCGCTGCCTCCGACAACCCGAGAAACCGGACCTTCCCCTCCTCCACGAGTTGCCCCATGGCGCCCACAGTGTGCTCGATGGGCACCTCCGGATCCACGCGGTGCAGATAGTAGAGGTCGATGTGATCGGTGTCGAGACGCTGGAGGGAGCGGGTGCAGGCCTTTTTCACGTAGCTCGGCCGCCCATTGATGCCGTGGTGGGTGCCGTCTTCGCCGCGCACAATCCCGAACTTCGTGGCGATGGTGACCTCGTGCCGGTGCGGCCCCAGGACGCGGCCCAGAAGCTTCTCGTTGGTGAACGGACCGTACATGTCGGCGGTGTCGAAGAACGTGATGCCGCGGTCGATGGCCCGCTGGAGCGTCTTGATGGCCCGATTCTCGTCGGGCGTGCCGTAGAATTCAGACATGCCCATGCAACCGAGGCCAAGGGCCGAAACGGGAAGATCGCTGTCTCCAAGAGTGCGCTGTTTCACAATGCAGGAGAGACTGGGTGAGCAAACTCGTGCTGAGACGTGAGAGGAATTCCTTACGTCTGCCCCGGTCCGCTGTTGCGATTCATGATCCGGAAGTGCCTCTACGACGACTCATCGTCGTCCACCGAACGGGGATAGAGACCGCCACCTGCAAAAATCCGCACCAGTCCAGTTCAATTGGCCAGCTTACCAGCTCTCGAATGAGTACCCGCCCCCACTCTTCGAGAGTGCAACGAATCGTCCCGACCCGGGCCGGAAGCGCTATGGTGACCGGGCGCAGTAACCATTGTACTAAAAAATGGGGCAATACTTATGTCCATGTGCTTTAAAGAGATAGGGGCTGTCTTTCTAACCTCTCCTCGTTACGTTGACAGTGGACTCTACCAAAGAGTCGCTACCACCGGAATTTTTTGCGTTCTCGATCCCCACCACCATGAATTCAGCATTCCGAACGCTCCTTCTGTCTTGCCTCGCATTGTGCGGGACCCTAGCACTTCCCGCCTCTATCCTGGCACAGCCCGACGCTCCAGCCGTTGACTCAACGATGCTCGACGACTTGGAGTACCGCATGATCGGGCCCTATCGCGGGGGCCGAGTCACGGCCGTGACGGGCATCGCCGATCAGCCCTCCACCTACTTCATGGGGTCGACCGGCGGGGGCGTTTGGAAAACGACCAACGACGGCCAGGACTGGCACAACATCTCCGACGGCGAGTTCGACGTCGCGTCGATAGGTGCCATCGACGTGGCCAACTCGGACCCGAACGTGATCTACGTGGGCACCGGCTCGGCCTGCATGCGCGGCAACATCCAGACTGGGCGCGGCGTCTACAAGTCCACGGACGGCGGGGACTCCTGGTCGTTCGTCGGCCTTCCCGAGGCGGGTCTGATTGGAAACATCGCCGTGCACCCGAACGATGCCGACGTGGCGTACGTCGCGGCGGTGGGCCACCCGTTCGGTGACAATGAGCAGCGGGGGGTCTTCCGCACCACCGACGGCGGCGAGAATTGGGAAAAAGTGCTCTATCTCTCCGATTCCACTGGGGTGGTCGACCTCGCACTCAACCCAAAGAACCCCCGCGAGATCTACGCCGGCCTCTGGCCGACCCAGCGCACCCCCTGGACAATGGTCAGTGGCTCGAAGGAAGGCGGCATTTTCAAGAGTACCGACGGGGGAGATAACTGGACGCGTCTCAAAGGGGGCCTGCCCCAGGGCGTGGTTGGAAAAACGTCGGTGACCGTCTCCCCCGCCGAGCCGAGCCGGGTGTGGGCTCTCGTTGAGGCTCCCGAGCCGAAAGGAGGCCTCTACCGGTCGGACGACCACGGCCAAAGCTGGACGCAGGTCAACGACAACCGCCAACACCTGCAGCGCGCCTGGTACTACACCCACATCTACGCCCATCCGACCGACCCGAATACGATCTATTCTCTGAATACCCGGTTTTACGAGTCGACGGACGGGGGGGAAACGTTTGATTTCTACGGGGTCCCGCACGGCGATGAGCACGACCTCTGGATCAATCCGGAGCAGCCGGACCGCATGGTCCTCGGAAACGATGGCGGGGCCCAGGTCACGGTGGACGGGGCCGAGACGTGGTCGACCATGTACAATCAGCCGACGGCAGAAATCTACAGCCTGACCGTCGACGACGAGTTTCCGTACCGGGTATATGGTCCCCAGCAGGACAACTCCACAATCCGGCTCCCCTCGTGGACGGAGAGAAGTATCCATCCCAAGAGCAGCTGGACCGAGGTCGGTGGGTGCGAGACCGGTCCGGTGGCCCTGCACCCCGACCGCCCGTGGCTCATCTACAGCGGATGCTACGGCGGGCACCTCTCGCGCTGGAACGAGCGGACGAACCAGTCGCGAAACGTGATGGTGTATCCGCAGCTGCAGCTCGGCCAGGCGCCGCGCACCCTCCGCGAGCGCTTTCAGTGGAATGCCCCGATCGAGGTGTCGCCCCACGACCCTGACGTGGTGTACCACGCCTCCCACCGCATCTGGCGGTCGACGGACCGGGGCATGTCCTGGACTCGGATCTCCGACGACCTGACGACCGATACCGAGGCCCACCAGGATTTCGCGGGCGAGCCGATCACGAAGGACAATACCGGCGTCGAGGTCTTCAATACGGTGTTCTCCCTCCAGGTCAGCCCCCATTCTGCAGAGACGCTGTGGGCCGGAACCGACGACGGGCGTGTCTGGCTCTCTCAGAACAACGGATCGAGCTGGAATGAAATCACTCCTGCAAACCTTCCGGAGTACGGCACGGTCCAGCGCATCGAGGTGTCGCCGCACGATCCCGAAACGGCCTACGTCGCCGTTCATCGGTATCGTCTCGACGACTGGCAGCCCTACGTCTTCCGCACGACGGACTACGGCGACTCCTGGACGCGCATCGCAACCGGCGATCGAGGCATTCCGTCCAACTCGCCGACGTGGGTCGTCCGTGAGGATCCGGAACGCGAGGGTCTGCTCTACGCCGGCACGGAGTTCGGCCTGTACGTCTCGTTCAACGATGGGCAAAACTGGCAGTCCCTACAGCAGAACCTGCCGGTAACCCGCGTGCCGGACCTCAAGGTCAAGGACGACGACCTCGTGGTGGCCACACACGGCCGCTCGTTCTGGATTCTCGACAATCTGGCCCCGCTCCGGCAGATGACAGACGCCGTAGCCGAGGCCGACATGCACCTGTTCGATCCCGCCCCGGCGCACCTCGTCTCCTCATCCGGAGGAGAGGCCGACGCTGAAGACCGAGAACCGGCGGGCAAACCAAGCGCGGCGACTTTCGACTACACGTTTGCCGACGCCCCGGACACAACCGTCACGCTCGACGTCGTAGCCCCCGACGGATCGGTCGTCCGGAGCTTCACCAGCGACTCGACGGTCGCCGAGGAAGAGGGCAACCCAGTGCTGCCAGCCGAAGAGGGCCTGAACCGATTCCAGTGGCCCCTCCGTGCCGAGGGCGTCGACGACGTGGACGATGCGATCGTGTGGGGGTACACCGGAGGGCCGAAGGTCGTGCCCGGCACCTACACCGTCCGTCTCACCACGGCCACGTCCGACACGCTCACGCAGCCCGTCGACGTTCGCATGGACCCGCGGGTCGAAGACGTGACGCAGTCCGACCTCCAGGCCCAATACGAGTTGGCCACCGCCATTCGGGATAGCACCACGGCCATCTACGACGCCATCCGGACCCTCCGCTCAGTGCGCGAGCAGGTGAATTCCGTGGCCGAGCACGCCGCCGAGGCCGGTCACGAGGGCCTTACGGCGCGTGCCGACTCGCTCACCGAGACGCTCACGTCGATCGAGCAAGAGCTGATGCAGACCCGGAACGAAAGCCACCAGGATCCGCTCAACTTTCCGCCCCAGATGGACAACCAGTACGCGTACCTCTACGGCTACGTGGTGGGGCCGGATGGGCCTCCGACCGAGGCCGCTCGGGAACGGTTCGAGGATCTGAATGAGCAGTGGCGAGACCTCCGGGATCGCCTGCAGACGGTGCTCGAAACCGATCTGCCCCAGTTCAACAAGCAGGTGCGATCGCTGGAAGGGCAGCCTGTGTTTCCTCCCTCCGAGTGATCCTGTCTCCACCACAGACCGGCCCCCGGCCCGAGTGATGGGCGCGGGGCCATCGGTGGTGTTACTGCAGTGTCGGGTGTTACTGCAGTGTCGTTAGACGAGGCGTGCACAACCACCAACTCCACACATGCAGCCCCAAGTGCTACGGTACGGCCTAATCGTACTAGGCCTCCTCGCGACCCTGTGGGCTCATACGACATCGGCCCAACGCCTCCGCGGCCGCGTCGTCTCTGAAAAAAAGGGGGAGCCCATTGAGCGAGCGAACGTGCTCATCCAAGAGGGTGAAACGCCCCGCGGCACGACCACGGACGCCGACGGCCGCTTTCAGATGGACGTGGCCCCGGGCACGTACACCGTCAGAATTTCGTCTCTCCAGTACCGGGAGGCGCAACGAACGGTGACGGTGACGGCCGGTGAGACTACGACGATCCGAGTTGCGCTTCCGCGTCGGAGCTATTCCCTGAACGCTATCGTCGTATCCCACCGCGCCGACGCCGCCGAGGCGTCCGTCTCCACCGTTCAACGGATCGACCCGGCGGCGATCGAGTCTCAGGACGCGACCGACGTGTCCGAACTCGCCGAGCTCGTCCCGGCGACACACGTGCAGACAAACTCCCGCGGCCAGACGATCCTGTACTTCCGCAACGCCGCGGACCGCCAGGTGGGACAGTTTTTCGACGGGGCGCTCCTCAACATCCCGTGGGACAACCGGGTGAACATCAGCCTAATCCCCGCGAGTGTCGTCGAAGAGATTACGGTCACGAAGGGGGCCCCCTCCATTCGCTACGGGGCCAACGTGCTCGGAGGGGCAATCAACTTCCAATCCCGCACGCTCGATGCGCCGGGCCAGCGCACCGAGGTGACCGGGGCCGTGGGCACGGCCGAACAAAGAAATGCCTCGGTCACCCACCTCGGGCGCACCGAACACTGGGACTACACGGCGGCCCTTCAGTACACGTCGCGAGGCAACCAGCCCCTTCCCGGCGGTGCAAACCTGGAATTCAACCAGCCTCTTTCCGATCGTCGCGTAAACACCGACCGGACGCTGCTCAGCGGCTTCGGGCGAGCGAGCTATCGGCTGGAGGACGGGGGGCGCCTGGCCCTCTCCCTTCTCCACGTAGACGCGGAGCAGGGCGTAGCGCCCGAGGGAAACAAGAATCCGGACAATGGGGGCGTCCGATACTGGCGGTATCCCCTCTGGCAAAAGTCGACGGCCATGATCACGGGCCGGATGCCCCTTGGCACAACGACCTCCCTTCGAGGCGCCGTCTGGGGCAGCCGGTTTGCCCGTGACATCACCGACTACACGAGCATCGAGTATTCGACCGTGAACCAGGTCCAGGAAGGCCGCAACCTGACCGGCGGGCTGCGCCTCATCGGCTCCCAGCAATTGACGCGGGGACGACTCCTCCTCGCCTTCAACGGGCTGACCAGCCGTCACCGAAAACGAACGATTCCCCGGGACGGCTCCTCGTCTTCGTCCTTCTCCACGTTTCGACAGCACATTTTCAGCACGGGCCTCGAATATCAGGGGACGTTGCACCCGCGCGTTCAGGTTACGGCCGGGGCCAGTTTTGACGGTACCGCGACACCCGAAACCGGGCCGTTCCCCAGCCGGGATCCCATCTACGCGTGGGGCCTGAACACCGGGGTCCGGGTGGGTCTCACCGATCAGTGGGACGTGCGAGGGGCACTCGGACGGAAGACCCGGTTCCCCACCATGCGGGAGCTGTTCAGTGGGGCCCTGGGCAAGTTTACGCCCAATCCCAACCTCCAGCCGGTGTCCGCCTGGATTGGGG
>JAHENZ010000153.1 GCA_018609755.1 Salinivenus sp.
CCTACGTCGAGAAATATTCTTGGCGAAGCTGCTCGCTTCTGGGAGGCTCCTCAATTACACTCGGAGCGACCTGCCTGGGGAATTTTGAGATCGTTTGGGATTCCAAGACACCAAAATGACGTGTAACAGACCACTAGTGGTGCGTCAAGTTTTCCATGTCGAGTAGAGCCCCGATCAATGAATGGTATTCAGGCCGTTGAAGTGACATTCAAGCGGGCGTATTCAATTCGGCACCCGACACCTTCGGCTTGACTGACCACTAGCGGGGAAACCGTACGGCAATTGAGCAGGAACGGCCTTCGGAAACATCTTCGCGGATCGGTAGCTCCCATCCCGTTTTCACGAATCCCCCCTTCAATAATTAGGGAGGAGACGCTCACTGGTAGGAAAAGGGGTTTCGGGGAGACCGGAGGGCAGTCACGATTACTGCTCACTCAACTCGGCGGCACGCTGGAGCGCCGCGTTGGCATTGACGATGGCGCCGGTGCGGGAGAGGTCGCCAAAGGCAATAGACTCCGAGCCTCCAGGCTTCGTGACCTGAGTGTCAGCGTACGAGGTTGCAGTATCTAGGATAATGTCCCGAACCTGCATTGCGGAGAGGTCCGGGAAGTAGGCCATAATGAGTGCCGCTACGCCCGACACCATCGGGGCCGCCATACTTGTGCCTGAGTTGCGCTCGTATTTGTTTCCAGGCACTGTGGAGTAAATCGCGTGGCCCGGAGCGAACACGTCCACTGTTTCGTCGCCGTAGTTGCTGAAGGGGGCCGCCAGGTTCGACTCTCCCTTCCAGGATGAAGCTCCCACTTCGATCCAACGTTGCGCCTGCCCGCCGTCCAGATACCGTCGGGTCGGAAAGTTGTCCGTCGTATCCACATTGGCCCCGTCGTTGCCCGCGGCGTGCACCATGAGCACGTTCATCGAGTCGGCGTAGCGCACGGCGTCATCCACGACCTCTTTGTACGGAGAATAGCCTTTGCCAAAGCTCATGTTGATTACGTCGGCACCGTTGTCTACGGCGTAGCGAATGGCGTTGGCTACGTCCTTGTCGCGCTCGTCGCCGTTCGGAACGGTGCGAACCGACATGAGGCGAACCGCGGTCGCCACGCCTTCGATGCCGATGCCGTTGTTACGGGCAGCCCCCACAATGCCCCCCACGTGTGTGCCGTGCTGCGCGTCGGGGCCGGTCACGTTATTGTTGCCGTATCCCCGTTCATCTTTGTCGGAGTAGTCATCCCCCACGATGGAGCGCGGGTTGAAGTCCGAGTTGTAGTTGTATTCCACCTTTCGCTCCAGGTGGTCGTAGTACTCGTAGATGTCCCCCGGACTGAGCTCCTGTTTATAAAAATACTGGAGGATGTCCCGAGCGCGCGTGACTTCTTGGCGGGACGACGAAATGGTATCGACGGCGGCACGAGACAGCGAGTCCGTCCCGAGATGTTCGGTGAGGATCTTTTCCGAAAACTGGACGGCATCCCGAGCCTTGCGGACATTCTTGAGTTCCTGCTGTGCCTGTTTGCGCTTCCGCTGGAATTTGGTCTTCAGGGTTTGGAACCGCTGGTACGCGTCCTGCTGGTCGGAGGGGACGGCTGCAGAGTCCATCTCGGCAAAGCGCTTACGATACTTTACGTAGAGACGGGTAAGCTCGTACGTGTCCTGATTCACGTTCTTGCCGTTCGGGCCCCCGATGAAATTCCAGCCCTCCACGTCGTCCACGTAACCGTTTCCGTCGTCGTCTTTGTCGTTGCCGGGCACCTCGTCGTCGTTCGTCCAGGTGGTGACGTTCAGATCCTCATGGTCCACGTCGATGCCGGAGTCGATGATGGCGACGACCACAGTGTCCTGCGGCGAGCGGTCCGCGAGCACCGTTTCGTAGGCCGTGCGGGTGGCCATCCCCGGAATGCGGCCCGATTCTTTATTCAGGTGGAACCAGTCCTGCGGGGCCTTCGCCGGAAGCGCCGCCTCATCGGCAGACGTGCTCGGTTGCGAATCCGTCGATTCCGTCTGGGTAGTCGGCTCGGATTGCGAGCCCGCCGATTGCTCCGGGGAGGAGGACGTCGTCGTTGGTTGACTGGACGAGCACCCAATCAGGAAAAGGGCGCAGACGAGGGCAACAGCCGTGTTGGGATACGTCATGAACACAGAAAGTACGTTCGCGAGAGACAGGAATCAGGCCACGGGCCACCGAGGAGTTCCACACGTCCGTTTTTCTCCAACGTTGCGGGGCGCTACGCAAGCACCGGGCCCTGTGGGTTGCTTTTCAATTCGGGCGGAAGTCCAAAGTACTCGTCCCGGAAGCCGCCAAGCTCGTCGAGAGTTTCGTTCGAAAGACGCTGCACGAGATCATCCACGGCAGTACCACCAATCATGAGCGGGAGGTGGGTTAGCAGTAAATCGTCTCCTTGACAGTGGGCGAGAATCTGATACTCCTCCAACTCCTGCTTCGGGGTGTCGTGCACGATGCAGTGTTCGGTCCAGCGGGTCGGGTCGAGAGCGTCCCGGTCGAGGAGGGCCGCGGTACGCTGGGGAAGGTCGACGTGTTTATCCAGATAGGCCGTGCAGCGTCGTTTCGATTCCGAGGAAAAGGATTGGCTTAGCGTTGTGTGGCAGTCGAGACAAAGTGCATATCCGAAGACCGTTTCTTGCACGTCGTATGCCGCGAAGGAGTGATAGCCCTTTTCGATTACGTACTGGGTATCGTCTTCGAGCAGCGACCGGTCGCAGGCAAGGCACGTCTCGAAGGGGGCCTCCGTATCCTCAGCGTAGAAGGAGGGGGGGATGGGAACCCGTTGGGGAAGCACAGAGAGGAAAGGGACGGTTCAGAGAAACCATTGAAGTAATCGAAAATCGTGCGCCTCCTTGTAAATATGATTCCCTTGAAAGTTCGGCATCTCCCGAGTCGGCGCCTCTCGGCAATTCATCGGTTCGCACTGTGCTGGGACGACATCCCGTGTCAGTCTGGAACCCCGAGATGAGAATTTCTGGAACTACACCTTTATTTCATGTTGACATTTGTAACACGAGATGTAAGATTATAGTCCTAGTGACCTTGCACAACTACGCTGTCGATTTCGAGCGTCGGTCCCCTGACGCCACGATCGTCAGCGTTTGCTGGCAGCGGTCGATCCCGAGCATATTCCGCGGAGGAGATACAGACGGAACCAGCGTCACGATCTCTACGATTTCTCACGTTTCAGTTGTGCAAGTCCACTAACAGCAAAAGTTTCCGGCATTTCCGTTTCTCCCTGCCGGTTCAATGTAGTGCCAACTCTTGGGGTGGGATCCGACTTTTGTATGGTGTTTGCCGTCCAAAACGGCGTCCCGGGGTCATTTTCTTCTTCTCAAGAGGGGGCATCCGTTCACGAGTGGATTGCATCGCATGACCATTTCGAACAATTCTCCTTCTGCGATGCCTCGGTTTCGATTGCTTCTCATCGGCTCATTTCTCGGGGCTCTCTTTCTGCTTTGGGGATGCACGGCGTCGAAGACGGTGACGGAGACGCAGATGCACCTGCGCGGAGTGGAGAATTATCGGTCCGTGGACGTTAAGTCGATGTCGACTCTTCTCAATGAGTACCGGAAGACGGATGAGGATGAGGTGCTGTACGAGCTGGAAAGTGGGATGCTGCATCATTATCGGGGGAACTGGAAGACGAGCAGCAAGCACTTCCAGCGGGCCGACCGGGCGATCGAACGGCAGTATACGAAAGACATCTCCAAGAACCTGAAGTCTTTTCTCGTCAATGATTTGCAGCTTCCGTACGAGGGGGAGCCGTACGAAAGCATCTATCTCACCACGTTTAACTGCCTAAATTACCTGCACAAGGGAGATACGCAGGGGGCTCTGGTAGAGATGCGGCGCATCAGTCACAAGCTGGAGCTGCTGAATGATCGCTACAAGGGGCTCGCCCAGTCTTTGATGAGTCGAGATACGGCTGTTACCGCAGTGAAGAAGGCTGACGAGGAGATGGAGGGGGTGGAGCTCTTGTCGAGAGGGGAGACGCCTCCGGAAATTCGCCAACACAGTGCTCTTGGACGATTTCTCACGACCGTGTTGCATGGACGGACGGGGGCTCCCGACGACGCCCACATTGAGCTACAGAAGCTTCGGACGGCCCTTGAGGATCAGGGGCAGTTGAATTTTCTCACGGAGATTGCTCGTGCCACCGGAAGCCCACGCACGACTAGTAAGGGTGCTCTTTCTCCCACCTGGGGACAAGACGAGTGGGCTGCTTCGGACATTTTGTCGTCGCTCTTCGAGATGCAGTATCCCTTTTTGGAGGAGATGGCCGGCGAGGAGAGAGCAACTGAGACGAAGGAGGCCTCGGCCGTGTCGGTGCCCGCCCCCAGCCAGCTTACGGAGGGGGAGAGGTACAATGCGGTATTTCTTGCCTTTACCGGGAGGGCGCCGGTCAAAGAGCAGAAATCCTTTCACATCCCCGTACCTTTGGAGGAAGAAGTCGTCCAATTGCACTTTGCGGTACCAATCCTGAAAACGCAGGAGTCGCAGGTGGATCGGGTCCGAGCCGTTACGGCCGGAGATACGCTGCGCGTTCCGATGGTCGAAGACATGCAGGCAGTGGCCCACGAAATGTTTGAAACGAAAAAACCTCTGATATACACCCGGGCAGTGATTCGTGCTTTTCTGAAGATGGGGGCGACCGAGGGAGCACAGGAGCTGGCCGAAGACGAAATTGGAGAGACGGCCGGATTTCTTGCCAAGCAGGCCGGAAACCTCATGAGCTATCAGGCCGCGCAAGCCGACACGCGCGGATGGCAGACCATGCCCGGCTACGCTCACGCCGTGGCAGCCAAGCTGCCGGAGGGAGAGCATCAGGTTCAGTTCGAGTACCTTTCCGAGCGCGGCCGCGTGCTGAAGCGACGGACGCGAGCCGTGCGCGTGCGCGAAGGATCGGATCTCGCCCTCGCGGAGTCCATCTATCTGAAATAGCACTTCTCCACGTCGTTTATGCATCGTATCGCCATTCACTCGCGTCTCTACGTCTTCGTTCTTTTGGGGGGGATTGTCGTTGGGTTCATGGGCTGCTCGGGCGGAGCGACAGCTCAACAAAACGGCTCGTCGCCGCCGGAGTGGTTTTTGACCCCGGATGAGGCGTACAGCGAAAGCCGGTACCTGACGGCCGTCGCGTCTGCCTCGTCGGCACAGGCGGCACAAGACAAGGCCTTCGGCAATCTGGCCCGAATTTTTGAGGCCGACATTCAGGCGAGCCAGGATCTCCGTGAGGACTACCGGGAAGTGCAAGAGGGCGGGGAGGTGACGCAGAGCCGGCAGCAGACGCGCATGATTACGCGATCAGACATTCAGTCCAATCAGAAGCTGCTGAACTCAGAGGTTCTGGAGCAAGAGCAGGTGGGCGACACGTACTATGCTCTGGTGGGCATGGAACGCCAGGAAACGATCAGCATCTACTCCGAGGAAATTGAGAGCAACCGGAGCGACATCCAAGTCTACCGAGCGTCGGCGCAGGAGACGGACAATCCCATCACCCGGCTTGCGTTTCTTCAGAAAGCGCTCGTGCTCGCGAAGGTGAATGATCGGCTGGTGACCCAGCGCAACATTGTGGCCAGCGGGGCCGCGCCACGCTCAGCCTCTTCCCCCGTTACGGCATTAGAGAAAGCCGTTCGGGAGGCGCAGGCGGCGTGTCCGGTGGTGGTGAAGACGAGTTCTGACGACATTCCGTCCTCCATCGTCGACCAGGTGGGAGCCACCCTGGAGACCGCGGGCTTTCGGGTGATTGACCGGCCCGAGGATGCCATTCTGGAGGCCCTCGTGAAGTACGACCAACGCCCGGCCCTGGAGAGCCGTGACGAAGAGTTTCTGCGTTGGACTCTCGCCATCGAGCTCACCGACCGAACGCTTCAGCAGACCCTCGAAACCTTCACCACGGAACAGCGCGCCGGGGCCATGTCGGAGGCGGCGGTCCAGCGGCGTGCCCACAATGAGGCGCGACGAGCCGTCGAAAACGACTTCTCTACGTTTCTCAACGAGACGCTTCTCAACATCGACCCGTAAGTGGACCTACTCATGATGAAATCTAACACCATGCTTCGTAGTCTTCGTGTCTCCTCTCTTTTTGTCTTTGCCCTCTGTTTTCTGGTGGCCTGCGGGCCTTCGCGCGAGGTTAGTCGCGAGGATCCAAACACGCAAACAGATCTCTCTGGTCGCTGGAACGAGACCGACGCCAAGATGGTGGCCGACGAGATGATCGGCGGAATGCTCGAGAGCGCGTGGCTGCAGCGCTGGAATCAGAATCACGACGATCGTCCGACGTTGATCATCGGTCCCATCCGCAATAAGACGATGCAGCACATCGACGAGGAGATCTTTATCAAGGACATTGAGCGCAACCTCGTGAACTCCGGGAGGGTCCGCTTCGTGGCGGCGGCCGACGAACGGGAGGCGCTCCGTGCGGAGCGATCCGACCAGCAGACGCACGCGACGATGGAGTCGGCGGCGCAAATGGCGCAGGAGATCGGGGCCGACTTTATGGTGTACGGCACCATCAGCTCAAACGTCCAGGAAAATCTGGAAGGGGATAAAGCCAGCATGTTTTACACGGTCAATCTGGAACTGCTGAACATTGAGTCCAACGTGAAGGCCTGGCTGAACGAAAAGGAGATCAAGAAGATTGTGGAGCGAAGCAAGGTAAGCATGTAGTGTGTGTCACTACTCCAACCATCCGGCGGACACAGCCCCCTACGAAAAAGAAAAAGGGGACGGCATGAAGACCATGCCGCCCCCTTTCTGTAAGGGAGCGTTCTGCAAAGGGGGAGCTACGGCTGGATTAGGAGGCCAGCCGGCTGCGATGGGCGACCTGTGCGGGCGGCTCCACCTCCGGCGGAAGGTCGAGCTGGATGTGAAGGGCCTCCAGCTGCTCCGGGTCGACCCAGTCGGGCGACTTCACCATCGGTTCCTGCCCGCTCTGGTTTTTGGGGAAGGCGATGACGTCGCGGAGCGAGTTGGCCCCGGCCAGCAGCATCACCAGGCGGTCGAGCCCGAGGGCGATGCCCCCGTGGGGCGGAGCGCCGTGTCGGAAGGCGTCCAGCAGGAATCCAAACCGCTCCTGTGCTTCTTCGGGGGCGATGCCGAGGAGGTCGAACATCTGCTCCTGCGTCTCACGGTTGTGGATTCGGATCGAGCCTCCGCCGATCTCGTTGCCGTTGAGCACGAGGTCGTAGGCGCGGGCCTCGACGTCCTCTGGATGGTCCTCCAGTCGGTCCAAGTGCTCCGGCTTCGGAGCGGTGAAGGGGTGGTGCATCGAGACGTAGCGCCCGGCGTCCTCGTCGTATTCCACGAGCGGGAAGTCGGTAATCCAGACGAACTGGTCCGGCCCCTCGCCCGGGTCGGGGCGCAGGCCGAGCTTTTCGCCGAGGTAGAGTCGGAGTTGCCCGGCCTGATGATAGACGGTGGGCGCCTGGCCCGCGAGGACGAGCATGAGGTCGCCGGTGTCAGCCCCAATTTGTTCGGCGGCGGCCTGGCCGTACTCCTTCGGCATGGCGTCGGTGCTCAGGTTCTGCTCCATTTCGGAGCCGTCGGACGGGAACTGGAAGTAGATGAGCCCGGCGGCGCCAATTTCTTCCGTCACGTGCTCTTCGAGGCGGTCCATGGCGGCGCGGCCCGTGTCACCCGCGTCCGGCACCCGGATCGCAAGGATGTGGCCGCCGTCGTCCACGATGGACTCGAACACCCGAAATCCGCTGCCCGCGAAGGCGTCCGACACGTCATTGAGCTCAAGGTCGAAGCGGAGGTCCGGCTTGTCGGTCCCGTAGGTGCGCAGCGCCTCGTCGTAGCTCATGCGAGGGAAGGGCGTGTCCAGGGTCGTGTCCTCCAGGTCGGCCCAGAGGTCGGCCATGAGGCCCTCGGTCAGGTCGTAGACCTGCTCCTCCGTCGCGAACGTCATCTCCACGTCAATCTGCGTGAATTCCGGCTGGCGGTCGGCCCGCAGGTCCTCGTCGCGAAAGCACTTTACGATCTGGAAGTAGCGGTCCATGCCCCCCACCATCAGCAGCTGCTTGTAGGTCTGGGGCGACTGCGGCAGGGCGTAGAAACGGCCCGGCTGCAGGCGGCTGGGGACGAGGAAGTCGCGGGCTCCTTCCGGCGTCGACTTCATGAGCACCGGCGTTTCGACCTCCACGAAGTCGTTCTGGTTGAAGTACTGCCGGGTCGTCTGGTAGAGGTCGTGGCGCAGGATGAGGTTCTCCTGAAGCGCCGGACGTCGGAGGTCCAGGTAGCGGTGCTTGAGGCGCACGTCCTCGCCCGTGTCCATTTGCCGTTCCTCGTGCGCACTGACGAGGAAGGGGGGCGTCTCGGCCGTGTTGAGTACGTTCAATTCCTGCACCTTCACCTCAATCTGCCCGGTGGCCAGATCGGGATTCACCATCTCCTCGCCCCGAGGGCGAACGACGCCACGGATGCTGATCACGTCTTCGCGGCGCAGGCGGCCCGCGGCCTCGTAGGCCTCCTCGTTGTCCTGGGGCGAAAAGACGACCTGCGTGAGGCCGTACCGGTCGCGCAAGTCGATGAAGATGAGGCCGCCGTGGTCGCGGCGGGTGTCGACCCAGCCCTTGAGGGTCACTTGCTCATCCTCGTGGTCGGACCGCAGGTCGCCACACGTGTGAGAGCGGGACCCGTGGGTGTCGGGGGAAATGAGATCGGCGCGGGGTTGCTCGGCCATTGGTGAGGTTCTGCTACTGAAGATCGAGTTCTGAATCGTTAGGGACACGCCTCCCTGTTGGTTTCGGGGTGACGTGAGTCATGAAGCGTGAGGCGTAATCCGTGAAACGTGATTTGTGAGGCGTGAGCATGTCATTCCGGCCCTCTGCTCGTACTTCACGCATCACGATTCACCCATCACACAGAAAGCTACGAACGGCAACGACAGAGTCAATCCCCGGTTCGTCCTCACGGTGAATTTAGACATGAAATTAGACAGAGCGAGGGCCAACTCCTATCTTCGTTTCGTTCCGATTTGATCGTGCCGTTTCGTGCGGCTCTTTTTTCACGAACCCGAGGCAGGTCATGGCTACGAGTGAAACGTCAGGCGATTCGTTGCAAGACGGGGCAGGAAGCTCTTCTGCAGGGACGGCCGCGATGGCACAGCAGCAGGACTTCTTCGGGCATCCCCGAGGGCTGGCCACGCTCTTCTTTACCGAGCTGTGGGAACGATTCAGCTACTACGGGTTGCGGGCTCTGCTCGTCCTCTTTATGACGGCGCCGGCCGGGGCGGCTGCTACGAATCCGGGGCTCGGCTTTAGTACGGGCAAGGCCACGGCGATCTACGGCCTCTACACGGCCTTCGTCTATCTGTTGGCCCTGCCGGGCGGCTGGGTGGCGGACAACATCTGGGGACAGCGACGGGCTGTGTTCGTAGGGGGCTGTGTGATTGCAGGAGGACACTTCAGCATGGCCCTTCCCGCCGTTGGGCTGCCGGAAACGACGTTCTTTTACCTCGGGCTCGTCCTCATCGTGATTGGGACGGGGTTGTTGAAGCCGAACATCAGTACGATGGTTGGCGATCTGTATCCGGAAGGGGGCGCGCGCCGGGACGCCGGCTTTTCGGTGTTCTACATGGGCATCAACTTTGGGGCAATCCTCGGGCCCACGCTCTGTGGATGGCTCGGAGAAGGATACAGCTGGCACTGGGGGTTTTCGCTTGCGGGCTTCGGCATGCTGATCGGATTGATCTCCTACAAACTTGGAGTGGACAATCTCGGGGAGGCCGGCACGCTGGACGCCGACGACGAGGAGGCCGTCCAACGCAAGAGCCGAAACTTCTATCTCGGGACGGCGGTGGTCGCGGCGGCCATCGTGGCGTTCGGCGGACTTGCCATGTCCGGCGTACTTGACGTTACGCTGACGGCCGTAGCGGAAGCCGTAGGCGTGGGCATCGTCATCGTAACGGTGCTCTTCTTCGCTTATCTGACCCTTGGCCTGAACGGAGCGGTAGGGATGGGGGCGTTTTTCGGAGCGGCCACTGTCGTGGTCAGTCAGTTTGTGGACGGAACTGCCTTTGCCTCACAGATTGGGGTTGGGGCCACGGTGCTGTTCTTTATCCTCGTGAGTATTGGGCGACTCGTGGCGCCGCAGGTGGACGTCCCCCTGAAGAAAAAACGACTGCTCGTCATCTTCTGGTTGTTCATTTTATCGGCCCTCTTCTGGTCCGGGTTTGAGCAGGCCGGCTCGTCGCTGAACCTGTATGCCCGAGATCTCACGGCGCGGAGCTTCGGGCCGTACGGGGGTTCGCCGTTCATCGCTCTTCTCATTACGCTGTTCGTCGTAGGCGTCCCTGCCGTCTACATCGGCTATCGGATGTTTCGGCGAGAGAATCTGTGGTGGGTGGGCAAGGCCGGGGTGAGTTTGCTTGGCGCCCTGGTCGTCGGGTTTCTCGGCTATCTCACGTACCAGATCGTTGGAGGATGGACGGTGCCGGCCAGCATGTTGCAGAACATCAATCCCACCTTTATCGTCCTGCTTGCTCCGGCTTTTGGGGTGATGTGGACGTGGCTTTCCAGCCTGAACGCCAACCCGTCCATCCCGGTCAAATTTGCCCTCGGACTCTTTGGGCTCGCGGCCGGATTTTTTGTCGTATCCTGGGGGGCGGCGCAGGCCACTGCGGAGAACCCAGTGGGAGTGCACTGGCTCGTCGTCACGTACTTTCTTCACACCTGCGGGGAGCTGTGCCTCTCACCGGTTGGGCTTTCGTCGATGACGAAGCTTGCCCCGGAGGATCGGGTGGGGCAGATGATGGGCATCTGGTTTGTCTCGACCGCTCTGGGGAACCTGTTCGCTGGGCTCATTGCCGGGCGCCTCGAAGGCCTCAATCCGTCGAGTCTGTTTTGGGTTGTGGCCATGATCGTTGGGGGGGCGGGCGTCGTGGCGTTGTTGGCCGCGCCGCCGGTGAAACGCCTCATGGGCGACGTGGAGTGACGAGTGTGGAATTCGGAGTGTTGGAGGAAAGGGGGGGGCGCTCACGTTTTGTCGCCTTTCCACATTTAGGGGTTCAGGAGAAGTGGCCCTCTTCTTACCCTATGGCCGTGTCGATTCCGCATCCCGACCACCTGACCGTAAAGGCGTCCCGACCGGGGCGCCTTTACGATCGTCTTTTTTGATCCTACTGTATCTTGTACTCTGATGCTTGACGTAGCCATCACCCGCCTGCCGCACGCTGACGGGCTCGGCCTGCCCTCTCACGAGACCGACGCGAGCGCGGGCCTCGACCTCCGCGCGGCCGTGCCCGAGGGGGAGCCGGTCACACTCGATCCCGGGGCGCGCGACCTTCTGCCCACCGGCCTTAAGATTGCACTGCCGAAGGGCTACGAGGGACAGGTGCGCCCGCGCAGCGGACTGGCGTACCGCCAGGGTGTGACCGTCCTCAACAGCCCCGGGACCATCGACGCCGACTACCGGGGCGAGGTGAAGGTGCTGCTCATCAACCACGGGACGGAGGCGTTCACCATCGAGCGTGGGATGCGCATTGCGCAACTCGTCGTCGCCAAGCACGCACACGTCTCCTGGGTGAAGCAGGAGGCGCTGGAGGAGACGGTGCGCGGTCCGGGCGGTTTCGGATCTACCGGTACGGAGTAGTTCGCATTCGTTGCTTCCGCTCCAGGAGGGAAAGGATTAGGTCGGGAGAGTATTTTGTGGCGTTTCGACGGCTCGGTGGACCATTGTAATTTTTCGAGTGCGCGTCTGCCTGTGTACCTGTAGGCTAAGCCCGTTGACACCATGCTCCGTCGGGTTCGATTCTGTCGGTTTGCTGCTCACCGGTAGTCGGCGTGCCACAGTACACAGTACGCTCCTTCTACCCCCGTGCGCGCTGTGATCTGAATTTCGGCCGAAGGAGACGGTTGCCTGCTGGTGCACGAGAGCACTGGGGAGCTTGGCATATCTGGGCCTTGACAGGCGCATTGCGGACGAAGGAAAACGGCCTGAACCGACCGACGGACACCACGTGGAACGGAGTGTCGCTCTCTCATAATCCCTCGCGTGCATGAATGCCCCTCGTCGAACGTGCCCCCGCCAAAATCAATCTCGGCCTCCACGTTCTCCGCAAGCGCCCAGACGGATACCACGACGTGGAAACGGTACTCCATCGCATCGACTGGGCCGACACCATCACGGTGGAGCCGGCAGAGTCCCTGTCGATGACGTGCTCGGATCCGGACCTTCCGACTAACTCGAACAACCTCTGCCTGCAGGCGGCTCAGGCACTGAAAGACGCGTTTGACGTGTCCGCGGGGGCTGCGCTTCATCTGGACAAACAGGTGCCCTACGGGGCTGGGTTGGGGGGCGGGTCCAGCGACGCAGCGGCTACGCTCCGGCTGCTGACCCAGCTCTGGGACCTGGAGGTGAGTGACGAGCAGCTGCACGCCCTTGCGTCCGAGATCGGGGCGGACGTGCCGTTTTTTCTTGGCGAATCGCCAGCCGCGCTCGCGACCGGACGGGGGGACGAACTGACTCCCCTTCGGTTGAAGGGGGAGCCGTATGAGGTGCCCTATCCGATCTTGATTGTGGTCCCATCCGCCGAAATTTCGACGCCGGAGGCCTACGCACAGGTGATCCCCGACGAGGACTGGCGCCCGCCGCTGCGAGCGCTCGTGCAGTCGAACGACCTTGAGGCGTGGCGGCGGTCCCTCGTCAACGACTTCGAGCGCCCGATCCGGCGCACGCATCCAGCGGTGGAATCGGCGCGGAATTGGCTTTTGGAAGAAGCCAAGGCTGATTACGTGTCACTCTCGGGCTCGGGAAGCGCGCTGTATGGGGTGTTTGAGAGAGAGGAAGCGGCTCAGGCCGCCCGTCGGCGGGGACAGAACCGAGACGAACGAATGCACCTCACAGGAGCGTCCAATCTTCGGAACGACGACTGATCGTGACTCGAAATTCAACTGCGTAGGGGCGCCGAAGCGCTTCGGCTGTGAAACCGCTCCGCAGACCCGCAGGTAGACATTCTGGAACGTTCC
Source organism: Salinivenus sp. (assembly GCA_018609755.1). Lineage (GTDB taxonomy): Bacteria > Bacteroidota > Rhodothermia > Rhodothermales > Salinibacteraceae > Salinibacter. Next base: position 12,979 of record JAHENZ010000153.1, read on the forward strand.
TTCCAAGATACTCCATTCCACATGTTCGACGTCGTCATCATCGGAGCCGGTCCCGTTGGGCTGGCTGCAGGCATTGAAGCGCAGCGGAAAGATCTCGACGCGCTCATTATCGAGAAGGGCGCCCTCTGCAACTCCTTTCTCGGGTACCCGACGCGAATGGAGTTTTTCTCCACGCCCGAGCGGTTGGAGATTGGCGGGTACCCGTTCTCGACGCGGGACTACAAGCCCATTCGGGAAGAGGCGCTCGACTATTACCGGCGCGTGGCCGTGGCTGAAGACCTGAATCTGAACCTCTACGAGGCGGTGACGGGCCTTCGGGGTCGCGACGGCAACTTCACGGTGGAGACGGAGAAGGACACCTACGAGGCTCGGAAGGTGGTGGTGGCCACCGGCTTCTACGACATTCCCAACCGGATGGACGTGCCGGGGGAGGACCTCGACAAGGTGCGTCATTATTATAAAGAGCCGTTCCCGTACGCGCTCACCGATCTCGCCATCATTGGAGGGGGGAATTCGGCGGCGAAGGCGGCACTGGCCTGTTACCGGCACGACGCCAACGTCACGATGATTGTACGAAGCGAAGAGATCGACGACGGGGTGAAGTACTGGATCAAGCCCGACGTGGAAAACCGAATTGAGGAGGGCTCCATCGAGGCGTACTTCAATACGACGGTGGATGCCATCGAAGACGACTCGCTTCATCTCGACACCCCGGAGGGGCCCGCGCAGATCGAGAATGACTTCGTTCTTGCCCTGACCGGGTACAAGCCGAACTACGATCTGCTGGATCGGCTGGGCATTGCCATTCGGGACGACGAGGCGCGCACGCCGGTACACGACGAGGAAGGAGAAACCTTTGAGACGAACCGGGACGGCGTCTATTTGGCTGGGACCATCTGCGGCGGGTGCGACACGAGCCGCTGGTTCATTGAGAACGGCCGGTTCCACGCCGAGAAAATTGTGAATCACATGATTGCTCGCCTCGACGCCGAGCCCGTGACTGCGTAGCTGCGTGGGTGCGTATGTGAGTGTGGGCGTTTGGGAGTATCGACCCGTTTTGTCCTATATGAGCGTCAGTGGTCGCATGCTGGGAGCTGCAGCTGACGTGAGAGGGGATTGTTGAGCAAGCAGTCAAAGGAATTACCTACTCGAATGCTCACACTCCCGTACCCACAAACGCCCATACTCGCACACGCCCACACGAAACCCCCAACCCGTGGAGCACACAGGTTGGGGGTTTGACTATTCGCCAATACGGAGGCTTCGGGCGGGACTACTGCACGTTCACTGCGCGGACCCCTTCAACGCCGTCGAGGTTCGCGATTTCGGACAGGATGCTCTCGGGAATCTCCTCGTCGACGTTCACTGCCGTGAGGGCCATTTCGCCGCGGCCCTTCCGACCCAGGGCGAGGGCGCCGATGTTGATGTCGGCATCTGCGAGAATGCTTCCGACCTTGGCCAGCATGCCGGGCCGGTCGATGTTTTGGTAGAAGAGCATTTCGCCCTCCGGGGCCGCCTCCAGGTCGTACTCGTTGACGCGGACGAGGCGTAGGGCCTTGCCTTCCAGCAGCGTACCGGCCACGACGTGCTCGTCGTCTTCCGTTTCGGCCACGACCTCAATGAGGGTCGTGTAGCTGCCGCCTTCGGCTTCTCGTTCTTCCCGAAACCGCAGCCCGATTTCCTCTGCCATCACCGGAGCGCTAATGAAGTTCACCGGTTCGTCGGTCCACTGGTTGAGTGCCCCACGCAGGGCCGCGACCGAGAGGACCTCGGCGTAGCGGCTTGGCACGTCGCCGCGGCAGCGCACCGTGAGGCTCTGCACATTCTGGTCGCTCAGCTGGTATGCAATCTGGCCGAGTTTGTCGGCGAGTTGCATGTACGGTTGCACTTCCGCCTTGCCGGCCATCTTCAATGCCATGCCATTGACCGGTGTGTCCACCGGCTCCCCGTTCAGGGCGCTCACCACCTGTTGGGTGATCTGTTGGGCCACCTTCGCCTGAGCAGCCCCGGTCGTGGCGGCGATGTGCGGCGTGGCCACGACGTTGTCGTGCGCGATGAGCTCGTGAAGGAAGTCTGATTCCGGCGGCTCTTCGGAATACACGTCGACGGCCGCCGCGGCCACCTCGCCGTCGTTGAGGGCGTCGAGCAGATCCTGCTCGTCCACGATGCCGCCCCGGGCGCAGTTTACAATGCGGACCTCGTTCTTGCACTGAGCCAATTCGTCGGCCCCAATCATGCCCCGAGTTTCTTCATTCATCGGGGCGTGGATGGTAATGAAGTCGCTCTGTTCCAGCATCTCGTCGAGCGAGACGAGCGTCACGTCAAAGCGATTGGCGACTTCCTCCGACACGATCGGGTCGACGCCCAAGAGGTCCATGCCGTAGCCCTGCATCCGGTCGGCCACCTCGCGCCCCACCTTGCCGATGCCGACGATGCCGAGTGTCTTATCGTGGAGCTCCGCCCCGGCAAACTTGCTCTTGTCCCAGTTTCCGTCCCGCAGCGAGCGGTTGGCCTGTGGAATGGTGCGGGCCATCGACTGAAGCATGGCGCAGGCGTGCTCGGCAGTGGAGATGGTGTTGCCGTCTGGGGCATTACACACGAGAATGCCCCGGCGCGTGGCGGCATCAAGGTCAATGTTGTCCACCCCGACGCCCGCTCGACCAATCACCTCCAGATTTTCGGCGTGCTTGATGAGCTCCGGCGTGACGGTGGTACCACTGCGCACGATCCAGCCGTGAGCATCCGCCAGGTGCTCCTTGAGCGTCGCCTCGTCGTAGTCGTAGAGTTCGACGATCTCCACGTCGTTCTCGGACAGAATTTCATGCCCGAGGGGATCAATGGGATCGGTGATGAGAACGGTGTGAGACATGTAGGGTCAGGGGGCTAATTGGTGAAGAGATCTGGGCAGTAGGCCACCCTGTAACTAAGGCGTGGGCCGGTGTGAATTGCAGGAGTGCACCGTAAAAAACCGGCCAAGTCTCCCGGAAGGTAGGATGGAGGGGCGAAGGGCGAGAGGGAGAATGGGAGCGTGGGCGGCGGAGTGTCCCATGGACTGAGGACGAGGGGACAGAGGAGGGCAGGAGGCAACCGCCCAGAGGAGCTACTTCTCCAATTGAGTCTGTATCCAGCGGCGGAGGGCCCCGATGCCGCGGTTGGTCTCTGCGGAGGTGAGGACGACCGGCCGATCCAGTCCCATCTCGCTCAGGGATTCGTCGATGCGGCGCTGGGCCTGTGTGCGGCCGTTGCCCGAGAGCTTGTCTGCTTTGGTGAGGGCCAGGAGGTGGGGACGACCAAGCGCAGAGAGCCGTTCGATCAGCTCCACGTCGCTGTCCATGGGCGGGTGGCGACTGTCAACGAGCTGTACAACGCCGCGAAGGGAGCCCCGCTCGGCCAAGTAGCGTTCCTGCAATTGAGCCCACTGTGCACGGTTCGACTTGGGGGCTTTGGCGTAGCCGTAGCCCGGAAGATCGACGATGTAAAAGCGGTTGTCGACCAGAAAGAAGTTGAGCTGCTGTGTCTTGCCCGGTGTTTTGCTCGTGTACGCCAGGTTTTTGCGTCCGAGCAGGGCATTGAGCAGTGAGCTCTTGCCCACGTTTGACCGTCCGACAAAGGCAATTTCCGGCCAGCCGGAGTCGGGGAGTTGGTCCCAGTGGGCGACGCCGATTCCAAAGGTGGCTTGATCGAGCATCGTTTGAGAGTGGGCGCGTGGGCATTGATAGCGTGGGCGGGGGAGAAGAGTGACCGTGCGCGGCTGAATGAGACAGGAAGCCCGCGGGGGCTATAAAACGGCTCCTTATACGGAATCCAACGGTCGAGGACGGGTTGAACGTTCTCGAAAATGGCGTTCTATGCCATTCGGAGTCAACTCTGACCTCCAGTGTCCCGACATCCTGAGTTGGATTTTGTATTCCCCCACGAACGCCCATACTCCCGAACTCACATACGGGGGCGCAGCAAGGAACGAAATCGGCACTGAGCCCCCGTCGCTCAAATGAGGCAGACTGCCTGGAGGCTACCCCATCACGTCCTTCACCGTCTCGCCGATGAGCGCCGGATTCTTCACGACGGTAGCGCCCGCTGCTTCGAGCGCCTCAAACTTCGCCTCGGCCGTGCCGGAGCCGCCGGACACGATGGCGCCGGCGTGGCCCATCCGTCGTCCCGGAGGCGCCGTTCGCCCCGCGATGAAGCCGAAGACGGGTGTGCTCATGTGGTCTCGGATGTACTTGGCAGCTTCCTGCTCGTCGGAGCCGCCAATTTCGCCAATCAGCACCACGCCTTCGGTGTCCGGATCGTCCTCGAACATCTCCAAGGCGTCGATGAAGCGGGTGCCGATGACCGGGTCGCCACCAATCCCGACGGCGGTGCTTTGCCCGTAGCCGGCCCGGGTGAGCTGGTCCACGGCCTCGTAGGTGAGGGTGCCAGACCGTGAGATGAGGCCGATGGGGCCCGGCTCGAAAATCATGGCCGGCATGATGCCCACTTTGGCCTCCCCCGGCGTAATGGCGCCCGGGCAGTTGGGACCAATGAGGTGGGCGCCCTGCTTTTTCACGTAGTGATAGGTTGGCTTCATGTCCGCCTGCGGAATGCCCTCGGTGATGCACATAATCACGTCGATGCCGGCGTCGGCGGCCTCCTGAATGGCGTCTGCCGCAAACGGAGGGGGGACAAAGATGATCGAGGCGTTGGCGTTTTCATGCTCCACGGCCTCCGCCACGGTGTCGTACACCGGACGGTCGAGGTGGGTCTGGCCGCCCTTCCCGGGCGTAACGCCGGCCACCACGTTGGTGCCGTACTCGATCATCTGCTCGGCGTGGAAGGAGCCTTCCGAGCCGGTCAGGCCCTGAACCACGAGGCGCGTGTCGTCGTCGACGAGGATGCTCATGCGATTGGGGGGTTTTTGCGTGACACGTTCAGCAGGAGACGAAGCCGGTCGTTCCGAGACGGAGACGACGCAGCCCCATAGCACGGGTGAGGGTAGGAGCCAGCGGGCGCAACCGCAAGATCTTCGTGCATTTCTATTGTGCCGATCCGGGGAAGCGACCGTAAAAATCGGGTGGCAAAAGCGAAACTAATTGAGGTGCTCCACGTGGCGGAGCGTCGTGGGCTCCAGCAAGCGGTTGATTTCGTACTCCAGCAGGTCTCGGAGGCGCCACCCGGTTGGCAGTTCGCCCTGCGTGACTTCTACGAACAGCGAGATGCGGCCCCGCGTCGCTCGCATTGCGTGCTTTTCGGAGCCGTGAGGAGAGGGGTGGAAGACTTCGAACGTGAAGCCACGGTAGGAGTCGTCATTCATGGGAATCAACGTCGTGCGTAGAGATGGGGACGGCGGCAGACCCGACGTTCCAATTTTGGACGAGAACGGACCGTCATTTCTTCACAACGTCCGGCCCCAAATCGAGTTCAGTGTTGTGACCGTGGCTTCTGACTCATAGCTTATGTGCGGTATTGTGCAGAATCTTTAGAGACTCGTTTTGTCATGGCCTGGAGCACTATTCTCGATCAGGAGCGGGTGGTGCAGACCTTGCGCCGTGCGCTTTCACAGGACCGCGTGGCGCACGCCTACCTCTTTCACGGGCCGGAGGGCGTGGGAAAGCGAGCCGTGGCACTCGAGATGGCCCGCGCGCTCCAGTGCACCGAGCTGGAAGATGAAGCGTGCGACCAATGCCAGGCTTGCCGTAAGACCCGTCGCATGGTGCACCCGGACGTGCACATGCACCTCCCCCACCCGTGGAGTGAGGAGGCCGACCGGGACGAAGAGGACATCGGCCAGCGCATTCAGCGTCTCGGGGAGAATCCCTATGCTGCGGTCGACTTTGTGCGTCGGCCCTCGCTCTCGGATCCAACGGAAACCTCAAACAAGCAGGTGCTCTACCGCATCGATCAGGTGCGGCAGGATCTGATCAAGCCCATGAGTCTGGCCCGAGGGGAGGGGAATTACAAGGTGAATATTCTCATGGACGTGGAGAAAATGCGGGAGGAGGCGGCCAACGCCTTCTTGAAACTGCTCGAAGAGCCCCCGCCGCAGACGGTGTTTCTCCTCACCACGAGCCGGCCGGAGCAGCTTCTGCCTACGATTCTGTCGCGGTGCCAGCGGCTTCGGTTCGACCCCTTGCTTCCGGAGTCGATCGAGGAGGCCCTCGTCGAACGCAACGAGATGGAGCCGGACGCCGCGGCGATGCTCGCCCGCATGGCGGACGGCTCGTACAGCCACGCCCTAGAGCTCGCTCACAATGAGGCGCTGATGACGAGCCGGGAGCTCGTGCTCGATTATTTTCGGGCCGCCTACACGCAGAAGGTCGAGTCGCTTACTGGAGTCATCCAAACGCTTTCAAACAAGGGTCGCGAGCAGGTAAAGACGGTCCTCCAGCTGATGCTCCGGTGGGTGCGAGACCTCTTGTTGTACCGATCGATGGGGGAAGACGCACCGCTCGTGAATGTGGATCAGAAGGAGGCCGTGGCTCGCTTCTGCAAAAACCTTCCGGAGGCCGACCTGGAGGGAATGGTGGGGCTCGTGGAAGAGGCGATTCACCTTACCGAACGCAACGTGCAGGTGTCGCTGGTGCTCACCGCTCTCGGACAGTCCCTGGGGCGTGCGATGCGAGGAGGAACCGTCGATTCGCTGTACGTTCCCCTCCCCGAGGCGGAGCTCCGGACGGCATAGCTTGCGGTCTCGGTCGTTCATTTCTTTCTCCAAACCGTCAAACGTATCGTGTCCGGTTCTCCGCTACTGTCCAACCGTTGCCGTCTTGCCCGACGAACGCTCTGGTTTGGACGCGCCCTGTTGTTTACGGACCGAGTCTGCATCCGGGGATGGACGTGGCGGGGACGATACGAACGGGTCGTTCCCCTGGAGCGCATCGAGCGGGTGCAGTGGTGGGCCGTAGACGATGACGTTAACTTTCTGATTCACTTGAGGGAGGGAGGCGCCGTTCCCCTGCAGTTGATGAGGCAAGCCGGAACCTGGAACGTGAAGCTCCACCGGCTCCTAGGGCAAAGCCTCATGGCACATCATTCGCCGGTCGACGTTCACCCATCTGATTCGTCTACGACGTCCACTGTCCCGTAGGCGACGGTGTGACTGTACGTTTCAATCTCTCCTGGTACGTTCCGATTCGGGATCAGTAGACATGATGCGATCATCGTCGATCCGGCTCTCGTTCTGTGCGCGGCTCGTTTCATTTCTTCTGTTTGGAGCCTGTGTGGCGATGCCGGCCAACGCGCAGTCCACGACGGACACCAGTCCCCCGGAGAGTGCACTTGCGGCGGTCGATTCCCTGCGTCAATCCGGAAACTTTACCGACGCGCGCTCCCGCCTGTCGACGCTACGAGATGAATACGGGGACTCCGTGGAGATCCTTTGGCGACAATCCCTCACGACGACCGACGTAGCGAAGACCCTCGACGACGAAGACACAGTGGCCCAGCGGTATCGAACGGCGCTGGAGCTCGCAGACGCGGCCCTTGCGGCGGACAGCACGAATGCGCACGCACACCTCGCGAAGGCGGTGGCGGAAGGGCGCATTGCACTGGATGCCGGCACGAGAGAACGGGTCCAGCGCTCGCGGGCCGTCAAGAGGCACGCGGATCGGGCCATTGAGCTGGACGACACCCTTCCGGGGGCATTCCACACGCGAGGACGCTGGAACCGAGAAGTCTCCGATCTCAATTTTTTCGAGCGGGCCATCGTTAAAACGGTATACGGCGGGCTTCCCGAATCCTCGTTCGAGAAGGCGGTGCAGGACTTCCAGCGGGCCATTGCGCTCGAGGATGTCCGTTTTCATCACCTGGAGCTGGCGAAGACGTACCTCAAGATGGACCGGACGGCGGACGCAAAAGCCGAATTGCAAACCGTCCTCGAATTGCCGGCCCGGGAGCCGTTTGCTGAGAAGTACAAAGAGGAGGCACAAACTCTGTTGAATGAGCTCGACTGAGGGGCCTCATGAGATGATGAGCATGAGTCGGGGGATTCGTTCGGTTTAGGAAAGAGGACCATCCTGCTGGTGATTTGCGGCTCATTTACATCCGAGACGGAACGTCGCCCGGAATGGGGAATGCGACTTCTGTTCGGTTCTGGTTCGTGATGTTCGTCTGAGTGCATGCCCTACTCCGCCGAAATTAGTCGCCAACAGCCCACGGCGTTCCTTTTTCTCCTCGACCAGTCGGCCTCCATGCAAGACCCGTTTGGGGGCGCGGAGCAGAAAGGCGATGCGGCCCCGAGCAAGGCGCGCGTGCTGGCCGACACGGTCAATCAGCTCCTGCAAAATCTCGTGCTGCGCTGTGCGAAGGAGGAAGGGGTGCGCGACTACTTTCACGTCGGCGTCATCGGATACGGGGAGCGGGTGCAACGTCTCATTCAACCGACGGACGAGTACGACACCGGCACCGGACTGGTGCCGATTAGTCACCTGGCGGACCGGCCCCGCCGCATGGAGCAGCGCGTGAAGGAGGTGGCGGACGGGGAGGGGGGCACGACGGAGCAGCGCGTCAAGACCCCCATCTGGTTCGATCCGCAGGCGAAGAACGGCACGCCGATGTGTCAGGCACTCGACCTCGCCGCGCAGACCGTGCGCGAATGGATCGACGAGCATCCGACCAGCTTTCCCCCCGTGGTGGTGAACGTGACCGACGGAGAGGCGACGGACGGGGAGCCGCTTCGGTACGCCCAGCAGCTCCGCGAGTTTGCGACTGACGACGGGGAGGTTCTTCTCTTCAACGTCCACCTTTCCGAGTCGGAGGCGACGCCCGTTGAGCTCCCGTCGAGCCGCGCCGAACTGCCCCCCGACGACGAGTACGCCGAAACCCTCTTTCAGATGTCGAGTCGCCTTCCCTTTTCTATGCGATCGGCCGCCGAGCAGGAGGGGTACACGGTCGACCTTGACACGCGGGGCTTCGTGTTCAATGCCGATCCAACGGCGCTGGTGGCATTTCTAGAAATTGGAACGCGGCCGAGCAATCTTCGGTGAGGGCCGCCTCTCGATGGATTTTTTTCGGATATCGTTGGCTCCCTGCTTGTGGTCTTTTCGGTTGTGATCGTAGTGTGGGCGTGGGCCCGTCGGCGCGCGAGATTCCCGATGCCGTGCGTGGGTTTTGGGGCTGATCCATTCTATTCTCATTGCACTCTGCTTTTTCTACGGTCGAGATGATGACATCTAACGGAGGGGCTACCGCATCGCCAACCCCGTCTCCCAAGCGGATTGCCGTCGTGGGGCCGGTGCATCCGTACCGGGGCGGCATTGCCCACTTTACCGAAATGACGGTTGAGGGGCTGGCGGAGCGAGGGCACGACGTTCGTCCTGTGAGTTTTTCCCGGCAGTATCCGGAGTTTCTCTTTCCGGGGAAGACCCAGTTTGAGCCGGATGACGATGCGCCCGTGGCCGTTCGAGGCGCGCCGCGCCTCCTCGACTCCCTGAATCCGCTCTCCTGGCTCCGAACGGCGCAGTGGCTCCGCGAGCAGTCGCCCGACGCGGTCGTGTTTCAGTACTGGATGCCGTTCTTTGCGCCGGCCTACGGCATCATCGCCTGGATCCTGCGGTGGGCCGGCATTCCGTCGTTCGCCGTCGTTCACAACGCCCTGCCGCACGAACGCCACGTTGGGGACGCTTGGCTGAGTCGCGTCTTTCTGAAAGCCTGCGAGGGGCACGTCGTGATGTCCGACGCCGTGGCCGACGATCTGCGGCCCCTTCGAGCCCCCGACGCGTCGGTGCGTCGGATCGAGCATCCGGTCTACGAGCGGTTCGGGGATCCGGTATCGAAGGGAAAGGCCCGGGCGGCGCTCGGACTCCCGATGGACGCGCCGGTCCTCCTTTTTTTCGGATTTGTGCGAGAGTACAAGGGCCTGCACGTGTTACTGAAGGCGATGCCGGACGTGTTGGAGGGGCTGCCGGACGCGCATCTCGTGGTGGCGGGAGAGCCGTACGACGACCCGGAACGGTACCGACAGTTGATCCGATCCCACGGCCTCTCGGATCGCGTTCACTGGTATGACGACTACATCCCCTCCGAAGCGGTGCCCGCCGTCTTCTGTGGAGCCGACCTCGTGGTACAGCCGTACGTGTCGGCCACTCAGAGCGGCGTGGCTCAGATTGCGACACACTTCGAGGTGCCCATGATCGTAACAGACGTGGGCGGGTTGGCAGAGACGATCCCGCACGAGGAGGTGGGATTCGTGGTCCCGCCCGAAGATCCCGCGGCGCTGGCGGACTCGATCATTCGGTTTTTCGACGACGACTGGAAGGATCGGCTCGTCGACGGGGTCCGCGACCTCAAGCAGCGCCAACATCCGGACCGGTTGTTTGAGGCGATCGAGTCGCTGATCGCAGAGCCTGGGCGCTGAATCTTGGAACGTCTGTTCGCGTCTGTCTTCGTCCGATTCCCCCGCCCCGTCGACCGTTCATGAACGCATGCAGCGAATGTGGGGGAGATCGTCTGCCCCATTTGGCTTCAGTGAGTCTCGACGATCGATGAGAAAAGCCTCAACTGTGGGCCGATCTTGCAGATGGGATGCGATACTCGACCGACTTTCGTCTCTAAAGGGTCGAGAAAATTGAAGATGAGGTGGGGACCCGTTCTCGGCGGACGGGTTCTGTGGAGTTTATTACAATTTGAAGCATGTCTGCCATGCAGGCCTGTCATCTTTGGGGACATGTCTTTAGAATAGATCTAAACAAGACTCAAACCGGTCCCGATTCCCACCCATGTCCCGTTTTTTCCGTCTATTCTCCGTTCTCTTTCTCGGTGTTGTCCTCCTCGGCTGCGGTGGGGGCGAGCCCGACGAGCTCGTGATTTATTCTGGGCGTAGCAAGGCCCTCGTCGATTCGCTCGTCTCCATGTATCAGGAGAAGGCCGACGTGCCGGTCCGCGTGAAGTATGGCTCCGACGCCCAGTTGCTGGCTGCGCTGCAGGAAGAGGGCGACCAGAGCCCGGCGGACGTGTACTGGGCCAACACGACCGGCGCCCTCGGCAATGCCGTGAACAACGATCTGCTGGTCGAGCTCCCGGATTCCGTTGCGAACACCCCCGCTCGCTTCGTCCCGTCGAACCAGCAGTGGACGCCGGTGACGACCCGGTTCCGGGTGCTTGCGTACAACAGCGATCAGATCGATCCTGAGGATCTGCCCGAGTCGGTCCGCGACCTCCCCAAAAATCGAGATCTGGAGGGGCGCGTGGGGTGGACGCCGTCCTACTCCAGCTTTCAGGACTTTGTGACAGCGATGCGGGTGACGCAGGGAGCCGATGCCACGCGGTCCTGGCTCCAGGGCATGCAGAACCTGAATCCGAACAGCTATACGTCGAACACGCCGATGATCCGGGCGCTGGCGGCGGGGGAGATCGACGTGGCGCTTACGAATCACTATTACGTCCTTCGCCTCAAGCACGGCGGGGCTGAAGGAGAATACGAGGGCGACGAAGAAGAAGAGGAAGAGCACGAAGAAGAGGAAGAAGAACAGACGCGGGCGTCCGCTCCGGTCGAAACGTACCGGTTTTCGGAAGGCGACCTGGGGAACCTGGCGCTCGTTACGGGGGCCGGAGTGCTTCAGACGAGCGATCAGAGTGCGGCCGCGCAGCGATTTCTCCAGTTCCTGCTGTCGGAGCAGGCGCAGTCCTTTGCCGCCAACCGTGTGAACGAGTACCCGGTGGTGTCTGGAACGGAGGTGCCGCAGTACATGGTGCCGGTGGACAGTGCCCTTGGGCTCAGTCCCGAGTTTGAGCTGGAGCGGCTGCAGGAGATGGATCCGACGCTCGATCTCCTCCGCGACGTCGGCCTGCTATAGTTTCGAGTCGTAGAGGGGCGGGAGGGCTGCGATGGGGGGCCACACGCGAGCATTCGTTGTGCATGTCGATTCTCTCGTTCGTGTAGGGCCGCATCGCGGGCTGAGCGAGACGAGGTCATCCCTTGTGGTATGCGGCCCTACATTCGCGTTTTGATTTTTAATACCGACGGAAAGAGTCGCCGGTGATCGAGAGAAAGACGTACATCGGACATTCACAAAGGGTGTTATTCGATATTTCTCCAGCCTGTGCGGACGTATAGTCGAAGATGACCGTCACGCGAGCAGTCGACATTCTGCGGACGCGCTGGTATGTGACCGTGCCGGTGGCGTTTGTTCTCGCTGGCGTGCTCGTGCCGCTGGGGTACCTTTTCGTGCGAGCCCTTCAGGCCGATCCGCAGACGCTCTGGGACCTCGTGGTTCGATGGCGGAATCTGCGGCTGTTGGGGAATACGATCGGGTTGGCGATTGGTGTGCTTGGGGTCACGACGCTGATTGCGTTTCCACTGGCATGGCTCACGACTCGAACGGACCTTCCGGGTCGGGGCGTGCTCACACTGCTCGGCGTCCTGCCCCTCGCGGTGCCGGGCTACGTCATGGCGTATGTTCTGTTGGCAACCACGGGAACGTACGGCACTCTCGCCCAGACCCTCGGCCTGGTGTGGCCGCGCCTGAGTGGCTACAGTGGAGCTCTCCTCGCTCTAAGCCTCTGCACGTATCCGTACCTCTTTTTGAACCTGCGGACGGCCCTCCTCGGCGTCGATCCGGCCCTAGAGGAGTCGGCCCGAGCGCTCGGCTACAGCCGCTGGCAGGTGTTCTGGCGCGTGGTGCTTCCTCAGTTGCGACCCGGGTTTTTGGCGGGAGGCCTGCTGGTGGGACTCCACGTGCTGGGGGATTTTGGGGTGGTGTCCCTGATGCGATTTGAGACGTTCAGCTACGCGCTGTACCTCCAGTATGCAGCCTCCTATGACCGCATCTACGCCGCGTGCCTGGCGTTGATGCTGCTGGCCCTCACGGTCGCCGTGTTATTTCTAGAGGCTCGTCTACTGCGTGGTCTGCTGCTGCACCGGACCGGGAGTGGGACGGCCCGTCGCTCGGTGCCGCTTCAGCTGAGGGCGGGGCGGTGGATTGGATACGCGTTCGGCGGCGGTGTGGCCCTGCTGTCCGTCGGGCTGCCGGTGGGCACTGTGGGCTACTGGATGGCCGACCGCGTGGCCTCGGGCCTTCCCTGGGCGAGCCTCGGCTCCTCGCTTTGGGCGTCGGTGTCCGCGTCGGTGCCGGCGGCCGGGCTCGCGGCGCTTCTGGCCACCCCCATTGCCTACCTCGGCGTGCGGTATCAGAGCCGGTGGACACAGACCATCGAGCGGGTCGCGTACCTCGGCTACGCCACGCCCCCCTTGGCCTTCGCGCTCGCCCTGATCGTGTTTACTCTTGGCGTCGTTCCGTTTGGGTATCAGACCCTCGGTCTGCTCGTGACGGCCTACGCCCTCCACTTTATGGCCGAGGCCATTGGGCCCATTCGGAGTGCGCTCTACCAGGCCCCTCCCAATCTCGAAGAGGCCGCCCGGTCGCTGGGGCGCTCGCCGATGGGGGCGTTCGCGAGTGTCACTTTCCCGCTGATGCGACGAGGGCTCCTCGTGAGTGTCGCGTTCGTCTTCCTCTCGGCCATGAAAGAATTGCCGATCACGTTCCTCCTGGCCCCGGTGGGGTTTGAAACGCTGGCCCTCAACACGTGGAGCTACGCAGAAGAGGCCATGTTCGGGGAGGCTGCTCCGTACGCCCTCACGATTATGTTCTTCTCGGCGTGCTTCGTGGGGCTTTTGTTGATCCGGGAGCAGACCGCCACGGGACAGCGGACGGAAGCCGCGTAGAGGACACATTTCTCTGGGGTCTGACGTGTTGCGTAGAACCCGATTCATGAAGGTGCGCCGGATTGACAATTACGCATCACGATTCACTCCTCACGAGACGATCCGGGAACGACCACCAAGTGTGCACGTGCCGCATGCGTCATGAGTGAACCGCTTCTCTCCGTTCAGCACCTGACAAAACGGTTTGGGCCGGACGCCCCACCCGTCGTACACGACGTGTCGTTCGACGTGGGCGGGGGGCCGTCGGCCGAGATTTTTGCCGTTCTCGGGCCCAGTGGCTGTGGCAAGACGACGACACTTCGCTGCATTGCCGGGTTCGAGCACGCCACGGAGGGCACGGTCGTCGTGCAGGGGCGTACGATGGCGGGGCCGGACGTGCACGTGCCGCCGGAGCAGCGGGGGGTGGGCATCGTCTTTCAGGATTACGCGCTCTTTCCGCACCTCACGGTCCTCGAAAATGTGGCCTTCGGGCTGCGAGAGGGCACGTCCGCCGAGCAGACGGCACGCGCCCGTGAGGCGCTGGAGATGGTGGGGCTCGACAGCTTTGAGGAGCGGCGCCCCCAGCACCTCTCGGGGGGGCAGCAGCAGCGGGTGGCCCTGGCCCGCACCCTCGCCCCGGAGCCGGATCTCATTCTGCTGGATGAACCCTTCTCGAACCTTGACGCGCTGCTGCGGGAAGAGACGCGGCAGGAGGTGCGGCAATTGCTGAAAGACAAGGGCATCAGTGCCGTCCTCGTTACGCACGATCAGGAAGAGGCCCTGTCGTTTGCCGACCGACTGGCCGTGATGCGGAGCGGGCAACTCGACCAGGTGGGCACGCCGGAGGACGTGTACTACCGGCCCCGCACGCTCTTCGTCGCGCAGTTTCTGGGCCGGACCAATCTGCTGCTTTCGCAGGCGTCCGGTCGCGAGGCCGACACACCGCTGGGCCGCGTGCGTCTGGACCGCGAGGCGGACGGGACCGTCCTCGTGTCGCTGCGCCCGGAGCACCTGACGATTGCCGCTCCGGAAACGGTCGACGGCCCCATGGGCACTATTGTCGATCGGGCCTTCAAGGGGCACGACATTACGTACCTGGTGTCCTGCGAGAATAACGAGTACCTCGTTCACACCGACAACCGGGAGCTCTACGAGGCCGGGGACACGGTGGCGCTTCAGCCGCTGGAGCCCGCCGTGGTGCTGGAGCGGAAGTCTACGCCCGCCGACGTGCCGAGTGGGGTGACCCCGGAGCCGTCTGAGCCCTAACGGACTGTGTCGATTCATGGATCGGGGTACCCTCGACGTTGCTCCCATTTGCCCTGCGGGCATGTAGCGGGCTTCTAGTGACCTTACACAACCACTCTGGCGGTTTCTCGCGTTTTAGTTGTGCAAGTCTCCTGGGCAAGAAGACCCGTTCACTTCCACCGGCCCGCCGTCGTGACGGGATGTTCTTGGACGGACGTGTCGAGTCAACACAGGCTCTAGAATGGTTCCACCGGATCATAGCCATCTTCCTAAGAGGCAGCGGGTTCGCGCTTCGGGGAAATAGTATTGTGTGCTCGCAGCAAGTGTGAAGACGTCTTGACTGCGCCCCCGGCAGTCCTTAGCTTCCCTTGAACCTCAAAGTCGGGGCCTCCCGCGCGCCACACGACGGATTGGCGCACGTCGGGTCTGATCGGACGGCTCCGCCGGTGCGCGATTTCGCTCATTTCCCTATGATCGTCCATGGACGCGCTGAATCTTTCTCTGCTGACCGACGCGATGCAGGCCCTCCGGGATCCGGCCGCGTTTCTCGGCCTGTTCATCGTTCTCTTTTTAGTGGGCAAATGGATCAACGATTTCGTAACAGACCATGCCCTCGACGAAGAGCTGACCCGAGAGGACAATCCTGCTATTGCCATTAGTACGGCGGGCTACTATCTCGGGATCATCATCGTCTTCATTGGGGCGGTGATCGGGCCGTCGACGACGCTGCTTTGGGATCTGCTACTGGTGGGCGGGTACGGGCTCGGGGGGATCGTCCTGTTGCTCCTGTCGCGTGTCATCAACGATCGACTTATCCTGCGGGGCTTTTCTGCGCAGCAAGAACTCATTGAGGATCAGAACCCGGGCACCGGGGCGGTCCTCTTCGGCAGCTACGTGGCGTCGGCGCTCATCGTGGCGGGGAGCATCCAGGGGCAGGGCGGCGGCCCCCACACGGCCCTCGTCTTCTACGCGATTGGGCAGGTGGCCCTGATCGTGTTCACGTGGCTCTACGACTGGATGGCCCCGTACTCGCTCCTCGAACAGATTGAACAGGACAATACCGCGGCCGGCGTCGGCTTTGGGGGCGCGCTCATCGCCATCGGCATTATCGTGATGCGGGCGGTGTCGGGGGACTTCCTGGGATGGGTCGCGGACCTGCAGTATCTGGGCTGGAATGTGCTCCTGGTGTTCGTCTACCTGGTGGTCGTGCGCCTCTTCTTCGACCGGATCCTGATTCCGAAGAGTGACCTCAGCGTGGAAATTACCCGGGACCGGAACGTCGGGGCGGGCCTGCTGGAAGGCGCCGTCTCGATTGGTTTTGCTGCCGTTCTGTTTTTCGTACTGTAGCGGATGCCGCCGGGCCGGACGGCGCGGTTGTTTCGTTTCTGAGCTTCATTTCTGACGACCTTTCCCCTCAGTCATGGCTGCAGACGACACAGGTGATTCGGAGAGCGCAGGATGTCAGCAGTACGGGTGCGGGTGCGCCGGCATTGGGGCGGTGGCCCTCACGATTGCCATATCAGTGGCCGTGGCGGACTCAGCGTCCTTCTCGCTGATGACCATTGTCTTCTTCCCCATCTTTCTCCTCATTGCGGGGGCCATCGTCGGGGTGGCGTTCAGCAAGCTTTCGTGGCTGGGCGAGGCCCCCGACTGGCTGGGCACGGTGGGGAAATACACGCTCGGGTTTGGAATTTTGTGTCTGGTGAGTGCGGTTGGGCTCACCCTGCGGCCGGGCGGGTTCTCCTTTTCCGACCAGGTTCCGGCAGACGGAGGCACGGTGGGACCCATTGAAATCGAGAAGCCGGACATGCGGCTGGGGGTAGAGGTAGAACAGCACATCGACGAGGGCGGGGGGAGTCGCTACCAGCGCTGGAGTTTCGTTACGATCGAGTTGCTGGACGAGAATAAAGAATACCTCTCGAGCTTTGGCGGAGAGTTTTGGCACTATGCCGGGTACGACGACGGATACTGGGAAGAAGAGGACGACGAATACGAGGCGACGCTTCAGGTGCCCTCGCCCGGCACGTACTATCTGCAGCTCCAGACGGAGGCGAACGTCGACATGTCGGAGTTGTCCCCCGTAGAGATTTATTTGGAGGAGCAGCTGTGGTGGGGAAATCCTGTGCCCCTGCAGATGGCGGGATACATTGCTTTCTTCCTCGGTGTCGTTCTGGTCGTTATTCCCGCGCAGGGAGGCGGCTCGCTGGGGGGGACGCCCCTTGCGTATGAACTGAAGGAAGGGACGGAGTTCGATTACCGCGACCGGACGTGGACGGTCCGGGGGCACGCGGATTACGACTATGGCGACTGGAAGGCCGAGGAGTGGACGGTCCAGTCCGACGATGTCGCCGTGAAAAAGCCCCGATACCTGGAGCGTGAGTACGAAGCACACAGCGATTGGGAGGCGTGGTTCTGGTCCACTCCCATCGACCTGGACGAGATCCACTGCAGCGATGCTGACGGCGTCGACGTGGCCGTGGCCGAGTACGTTGCCGCGGAAGGCATCTTCCCGGACCGCATTCACTTTGAGGACACCAATTTTCGCCTAGACGACTCCGGCACGACGCAGCGCGACGGTCGCGCGCTTCGCTATCACACCTACAAAGAGATGTGGGACTCCGGCAGCCGATCCATTACCATCGAGGGCGAGCCGTCCGACGACCTGAGTGCGGTGGTGACGGAGTCCATTCAGGCCAATCACATTGTGACGAACACGGGCACGCAGGACGAGGACCGGGAGCTTGAATTTGAGAGTGAAGACGGCTTCGGGGATGATTTTTAGCGTAGGGTGGTCTGGTGCAGCGTCGACTATGATTTATCCAGTAGGTCAACTTCGGACGAGCGACACGTTTTGTAGCGCCGTTGGACTCCAACGGCGCTACAGGGGCGATTTCGGACGGAGTCGGTAAACACGCAAGCGGCGTGTCGCGACTCTTCATGTCCGAACATTGACAGTTGATGTAGCAGTAGGGAGAAGGGGATTGACTTGGTTCTACTTTCGGACAGACCCATTCCATCGGTATGAGTGACCGAGGCATTCGAATTGCGACGGCTGTGGTTCTGGGGGGATTGTACGCGGGATTGCTCGGGTACAGTGTTATGGGGGCGGGGGAGCCGGACCCGGATACGGACCGGCAGACGACCCGTAGGACGGTGCCGCCGCGGGTGATGTATCACGATAACGACGTAAACGTGTATTCTCGCCGCAGTGTGCGCTCCAGCGGCCAGCGGGGTGGGGGGCTGCGGGGCGGGAAGTGATTGTTTGTTGGTTAGGGGATTGTTTTCTGGTGATTGTTGGGGAAGCGATTTCTGCACCGGGTACGGGAGTGTCAGAGCAATTGGTATGTCAAAGCGTAGCATCGAGGAGCGGCGGCTCTTTTGATTACTCCTCTCCGAGGTGCGTTAGGATTCTGTGTTGAGCGTTGGGGGAAGGGCTGCCGACTCGAAGTGGTCATTTCATAGCGTGAGGTGGAATGCGACGGGTGTTGAGCAACAAGAACGTGGTGATCTTCTCGGTCTTCGTGGCCGGGCTGTGTTCGCTCGTCTACGAGCTGCTCATTAGCACCACGGCGTCGTACTTTCTGGGAGACAGCGTGCAGCAGTTCTCCATCACCATTGGGCTCTACCTCGCGTCGATGGGGTTGGGCTCGTACGTGTCGCGGTTCGTGAAGACGAAGCTGCTCCGCTCGTTCGTCGTCGTGGAGATCCTGCTCGGGCTCATTGGCGGGCTGGCCGTGCCGCTCCTGTACCTGGCCTACGCGTACGGCGCGGTATTCTGGCCCGTGGTGGTAGGCCTCATCATGGTGATTGGGGCGCTCACGGGACTGGAGATTCCGCTGCTCACCCGCATTATGGACGGGGAGGAGTCGCTGGACGTGAATCTCGCGAACGTCCTGTCGTTCGACTATCTGGGGGCGCTGCTCGCCACGCTGGCGTTCCCGTTCGTGCTGCTGCCGGTGCTGGGCACGTTTCGGGCGTCGCTCACGCTCGGCCTGTTCAATCTCGTGGTCGGCGTGGTGAACCTGTGGTGGTTTGCCGACCGGCTGGACCGACGGTCGCAGTGGCAGGGGTACGCCCTCTCGGCGGGAACGGCGCTGCTACTGGGGGGACTGCTGGTCGCCTCGGGGCCTCTCATGGATCGGTGGAGCGACGACGTGTACGAGGATCGGGTCGTCTTTCGAGAGCAGACGCCGTACCAGAAAATCGTGATGACGCGGTGGCAGGAGGACCTGCGCCTCTTCCTGGACGGCAACCTGCAGTTTTCGTCGCTCGACGAGCCGCGCTACCACGAGCCGCTCGTGCACGTTCCGATGAGTCAGGTGCACGCCCCGCGCCGCGTGCTCGTGCTTGGCGGGGGCGACGGGCTGGCGGCGCGGGAGGTGCTGAAGTACGAGTCGGTGGAGCAGGTGACGATCGTCGACCTCGACCCGAAGATGTTCGAGATTGCGCGGACGCACCCGGCCCTCACGCGCCTCAACGACCGCAGCCTCCACAGCCCGCGGGTGCAGACGGTGGCGAAGGACGCGTTCGTGTTTTTAGAGGAGACGAACCAGCGCTTCGACGTCATCCTAGCCGACCTGCCGGATCCCAACAACGTGTCCCTGGCCCGCCTCTACAGCCGCACGTTCTACGGCCTCGTGCGCAGTCACCTGACCGAAGAGGGTGTCTTCGTCGCGCAGGCGACGAGCCCGTACTTTGCTCGCGAGGCGTTCTGGACGATTCACGAGACGATGGGCGCGGGGGGCTTTGCGCACACGTATCCGTTCCACGTCAACGTGCCGTCGTTTGGGGAGTGGGGATTCATTCTGGCCGCCGAACGCCCGCTGGACCCAGCCGCCGCGGTGCCGTCGGTCGAAACCCGGTTTCTGAACGGGGATGTCCTGCCCGGACTCTTTCGTTTTCCAAAGGACCTGCAAGCCCCCCCGGACCTCCAGCCCTCAACCCTCGACCGGCCCCGCGTGCTGGACGCCTACCTCGACGGCTGGCGGTACTGGAATTGAACCGTGATAGGACCTGCGTACGGTTGGCTCTCGTTGTAACCAAAAACTTCCGCGAACTTCGTTGATGCATGTAGGTCTGGAAGTGTGGACGTATGGACGTAGTCCCTACATACCTCCACACGTTCATACTTCCATCCTCACAACCGACCAACGTCCGACGGACGCAGTCCCTTTAGCAACAGCATTCGGCATCACCTAATTCTTTTTCCACACATCCGATCAGTCCCATGGGCTTTTTCGATTCCCTCTTTGGAAGCAGCGACGACGAGTCGTCAGCGTCGGACGAGCCGATTGACGACCCCTCGCTCGACCAGCTCCGCGAGGGCTACATGCTCGACTACGAGATGCGTACCTGGGAGGTCACCAAGCACGCAAAGTACGACTATGAGGGCTGGCCGGCCGACGAGTGGAC
>JAHENZ010000154.1 GCA_018609755.1 Salinivenus sp.
CAGCGAATATGGCTGCGCATAACGACCGCAAAACGGTCATTCCAACTGTAGTAAGTAAACGCACAAGCGTCCAATTGGCATCCCTATCGACAACATCGAATACGGATGTGGAGACGTTCGTAAATTGAAACAGGTTCTTAGTGGTCAGTCAAGCCGAAGGTGTCGGGCATCGAATTGAATACGCCCACTTGAATGCCGCTTCAACGGCCTGAATACCGCTCATTGATCGGCGCTCTACTCGACATGGAAAACTTGACGCACCAATAGTGGGCTTGCACAGCTGAGAGACAACCTCAAGCGGCAGGCTCGAATCGCGGGCGCTTTTTATGCGGATGTCGAAGGCAAACCCATCTCAGGGAATAAGATCCAGTCGTCAATTTTACGACCGATACGGAAGGGATCGGTTGTGATAGGTCGTGCCGAACCTCGAGTTGCCCAGGTAAACCTGAGCCAAAAGAGCAGTTGAATGAAGAAGACTGTCAGGATTGCAACAACTGAGGGGTGGTAGTGCTGTACCAATACACTCCCCACCAAGAGACCGGTACTAATATGCTGTGGTCCAATAGAAAGGAAGAGCCGCCTGGGAAAATAAAGATCGGCGACCCGTTCCCGAAGTCCAATTTGGTATTGAAAGATTCCCGTTCTGCCTGGACAATGCTATCGGGCTCGGGACTTCTCTTTCTCATCATCATGCCGGAGGTGACTGCCAAGGACTTCTACGACTTCAACGAATCGGCGCTTAAATTCGGCCTCGCTTTGAACCGAGGCGTCGTGCACCTCCTCATGAGTTTTTCCGAGTGGATTACGGCAGAGGCGCCGATGGATCCGTATTGCCACACTGAAGCCGTGCGGGAGCAGTTTATCTCTGCGAACGGAACGAAGCAAAATATCCCAGTGGTGCTTATTGAAAGCGCCGGTGACCTCGTTCGGGGCATTCGCATTCTCCCCTTCCGACAGAACATCATGGACGAGATCCGACATCTCTACAGCCTGAGTTGTATTGAGCACTCGAGCCAGCGGTCTGTGCACCGAGCACTGGAGCTAACAAAGAAAGTATCTCACCCCAACGCGGGGGACCTCTTCAACCAGACGGTAATGTGTAAGCTGTTCAACTGAATATTTCTGTCCGCCCGGATACTTGGCGTATCGCATGGCCCGCGTGAACCTCATCTGGAGATATTTTCGAACCACGTCCATCTCCACAAAGTCCTCCTACTCCCGCTCGGAGATTGGCTACGGCCTCCACAGCCGTCGCCTCATCTTTGAAGCCCCAATGCAGAAGCAGTTCGTCCTTGTAGGGCTGCACCTTGCCCCCCTGCTCCCCCGACCGGTAGCGGTAGGCCTCGGGATGAGATCGAAAGTTGGTGTCGTATTCCGGAGGCATGCTCGGATCGATCCTTCTAGTGGACTGTTACGCGTTATTTTTGCGTCTCAAGCGATCACAAAATTCCTCAAGCAGGTCGCTTCGAGCAAGGCCATCTAGATGGCCAAGTCGAGAAGCCTCCTCGAAGTCGGCGGCTTCGTCTGGAAGATTTCTCGACGTAGGCAATCTCAGATTGCCATGCTCGAAATGACGTGCCGAAATTTGGGAATTTTGAGATCGCGGCTTCAACCCGCAAATTCATCTGTAACGGTCCACTAGGCCTGAGCGTCCGCTGCCTGTGCAGGCGATGCCGCCTTCGTCAAACGGGCCCACACCCGCTCCGCAAAGTCTTCGAACGGCGCCTTTTGGTGGAGCCAGCCAAAGTGGAGGACGTACGGCGTAAACTCGACGTACTCGCCCATTCGGGGCATCCGCTCAGCCACGCCAAGGAGCGTGTGGAGGAGCGTCTCGTTCGGGAGGCCGCGGAGTTCATAGACGAACGGAGAGGTGTAAAACCGATACGTCACGTCCTCGAACGCAGGGTCGTGATCCACGAGGGCGCCGATGTAGTCGAGCTGGGGACTGTTGCGGCCCTGCAACCACGGAAAAACGTTATGATCGAGCGTACGCATTGCCATCGCCAGGCTCCACTCGCAGGTTTCCTCGGAGCGGCCTTCGTTGAGCCGACTTCGAAAGTGGGTGTCGTCCGATTGTGCGAGAAACTCGGCGGCCCGGGTACACACGTCGCGGGTCGCGGCCTCGTCCTGTGCGTAGATCATGCCGGCCTGCACGCGCGGCAGCGACGTAAGCCCGAAGCGGTGCAGCGTGCGCTTCCGGCGGCGGAGAAGCATGTCGACGAGCACGCCGAGGCCTTTGGGGCCGCCGAAGAAGTGATCGGCATTTTGCAATCCCGTGGCCGTGAACGGAAACGCGGCGAACTGCTGCCAGAGCGGGTCCGGATCGCGACACCAGATCATGTCGGCGTCCACGAAGAGCGACCGGCCGAACGGCTTGAAGCGGTGGAGGTGATGCTTGAACCCGACGATGGACCGATGCTCCTCGGGCAGCGTCTCGATCACGTCAAAGGTGTCGGCCAGATTCTGATGCGCCAGCAGTTCGCGGTGCGAAGCCGGACAGAAGAGGGCCACCGGACGGTCGGGGTCGTGGCGCCGGAGCGTCTGAACCGACACGACGGCGTGCTTCACGTAGCGATCCGCACCGTAGCTGTGAAAGACGTAGCCTTCGCGCGGAGAGGACATGACCGATCGGATCTACCAGAGGAGTCGGGGATGGTCCTTCTTCAAGGCCCCGCTCGCCGGAATGGTTCTGACCGTAGGTCACGGTGAACACACTACGAGCGCGCCTTCAGCAGAGCAATGTCGTCAAAGTCTACCCGTGCCTCGTCGTTGGTCGTGTCGGAGTCGCTCCAGATCGTGATGGAGGTGGGCCGCTTCGGCGGCCGATCCCCAAACACCTGACGGTAGTCCTGAACGACATTCCGGGTGACGGTCTTCCACTGATCGATGTTCGGCTCCCGCGCCGATCCAATGACAATCACGTAGAGATTGCCAAAGTCCACCACGGTGCCAACCGGCAAAGAAGAACTGTAGGTATACTTGATGCTCTTCGGCCGCCCCAGCCAATCGGTTCCGAACGTCACGTACACCGCGCCCCCCGTGTCGTTTTTGCCCCGCTCACTCGCCCCCTTCGGCAGATGATGGGCCCGCCACCGCCAGGTCAGTCGCGGATGCGTTTTGAGATTCCAGTCGAGTTCGACCCCGTTTCGCTTGGTATAGCGGAGAGCGGCATCCTTCGTCTCCACCCGCAGGAAGTGATTGCCCGCTTCCTTCCGCACGACCATCTTCTCCCCGGGGTCCCGAACCTCGTCGTAGGACAGAATTTCTTTATCCGAGCTCACGTACACCCAGTCGTTGGGAAACTGCCCCGGTGGACTCGCCTCGAAGTCATCCACGACGCGCGCCGACCTCTTCTCAGGCGGATCGCTCTGAGCACTTCCGGACGAAAATACCCCCATCCCGCCCACGAGAATAGCAATCGTGAGCAGGCAGCGGGCACTCCCCCCTGTCGACGTGAAGGAATGATACATAGTGAGGAGTCCGAGCGGAAGATAAAGAACGTTCATTGGCCCCTCTATAGCCGCCGTGCCTTCTCTACGGGTAACAACTGGCCCTTCCCTCCCCACCGTACCCGCCCCCTATCGAATCGGAATACAACGCTCCGACATCTATCTCCAGGGGCGGCTGAAAACGGTACGCGTCCCCATCATCCAGGACGCGGTCCCTCTCGGACTTCCGATTCGCGCCACTCCGGTGTGTGAGCGCATACGTCCGAGCCTGCGAGAAATGATGGTGAATGTTGTCGATCTCGCACACCCGCTCCTCACGGTCGCAGGCACACATTCGGCTGACTCGAATAGACGGCTAGTGACCTTGCACAACTACTCTGACAAATGCGACCCTTTTTCGTCGTCAGTCGACTCTTGAGCCCTTTGGGTCTTTCGAACTGATTAGGTCCCCATCGCAGGCTGCAGGGGGTGGAAGAGATCCCGTTACGCCGCTGACGATATCTGGCAATTCAGTTGTGCAAGCCCACTAGCGGAGTGCGTCCGTTCTTTCCGGTGAGCGTTTCCCGGAGGGGCAAATAACTGAGAGGGATCGTTCTCGTTTGTTCAACCGATCGTGCCGTCTCGATGTCCACGTCGGATGTGCCAGCCACGCCCAAAAACGGACGAGTCGCCTTGTTCGCCGATCGGTTCCTCCCCTACTCCCAAACCTTTATCTACGAGGAGATTCGGGCCCACGAGCGATACGAGGTCGACGTGTTCTGCAAAGCGCGCCGCAATGAGGAGCAGTTTCCGCACGACCCGGTCTACTACCCGAGGACGTGGGTCGGGAAGCGGGTGTACGAAAACGTCGGGTATTGGCCGCGCTTTGACCGGCTCATCCAGCAGAGCCACTACGATCTTCTTCATGCCCACTTCGGCACGACGGCCGTCTACGCGCTCCCGTACGTCCTGCGCCACGACCTTCCGTTCGTCGTCACGTTTTGGGGAAACGACATCTCCGTCCTGCTGGGCTCCCAGCGCCTCAACCCGAAAAACTGGCGCTACCTCCTGTTCCGCAATGCGATCATGACCCACGCCGACCGGATGCTCTGCGTGAGCCGAGAAATGTGCGAGTTCGTCCGTGAGATGAGCGATCGACCCGAAGCAATCCGGCTGTGGAGTCAGGGCATCGACCTGGACCGCTTCCAACCGGTCGCCCACGAGAACGACGTGCCGACCCTCATCATGGTGGGCCGGTTCACCGAAAAGAAGGGCCACGCGTACGCCATCCGCGCCTTTGCGAACGCAATCGACGCCGGGCGCACCGCCCGCCTCGTCCTCGTGGGCGACGGCGAGTTGGAGCCGAAATGCCGGGCGCTGGTCCGCGATCGCGGCGTTGCCGACCACGTGACCTTCACTGGCGTGCTGCCTCAAAGGAACGTAGCCGACCGCCTTGCCCACGCCGACATTGCCCTGGTGCCGAGCGTCGTGGCCCGAAACCACGACCGCGAAGGCAGTCCCACCGTCGCCAAGGAGGCGGGCGCCTGCGGCCTCCCGGTGATAGGCACCTACCACGCCGGCCTGCCAGACATTGTCGACGACGGAACGACCGGTTTCCTCGTCCCCGAACGGCACGTAGATGCCCTCACCGATCGCCTCCTCCGCCTCCTCGACACCCCCGACCTTCGTGCCCAGATGGGCCGGGCGGCCCGCGAGAAGATGGAGCGCGAATTTGCGCTCTCCGATCGTGTCGCCGAACTTGAGCGCCTCTACGACAACGTGCGCTAACCCGCTCGCCTCCTGTTCTACCTGTCTCCTTCGACTGGACTCTGTCGCCTCCGATGACTACTCCTGACGCCTCCACGAACGGACGGGTCGCAATGTTTGCCAAGCGATTCCTCCCGTACTCCCAGACGTTCATCTACGACGAGATTCAGGCGCACGAGCGCTATACGGTGGACGTCTTCTGCAAGGAGCGCATCAACGAGGATCGGTTTCCTTACGACCGCGTGACCGTCCCGTCCGCCTTCGGCTCTGAGTGGATGGGCGCGCGCATCTACGAAAACGTCGGCTACTGGCCCCGCTTCGACCGGAAGCTCGCCGCGGAGCCGTACGACCTCGTCCACGCCCACTTCGGTACGCAGGGCGTCTACGCACTTCCGTACGTGAAACGGCACGATCTCCCCTTCGCCGTCACCTTCCACGGCATTGACGTGGGCGACCTCTTCGGCCCGCGCCGCTTCCTGCCGCGGCAGTGGCGGTACTGGGCCCTCTCCGGCTCCATCTTCGACACAGCCGACATTCTGCTGACCGACAGTATCGAGCTGGCGGAACTGCTCATCGAGCTCGGGGCGCCAAAGGAGAAGCTGCAGGTACACCGCCTGGGGGTGGATGTCTCAAAATTCCAACGAGCCGACGAGCATCGCGACGTCCCCCGCATCACGCTGGTGGGCCGGTTCACGGAAAAGAAAGGATTTCGGTACGCCCTGCGGGCTTGTGCGCAGGTGCTCTCCGATGACGCCGTGGACGGGGAGGTGGTTCTTCTGGGCGACGGCGATCTCGAACCGGAGCTGCGGCAAATCGTGCGAGACGGCGGGATCGAAGACCAGGTCGAGTTTCGGGGGGCCGTTCCGCACGAGGAGGTCGCCCACGTACTGGCCCGTACCGACGTGATGATGTGCCCCAGCGTCGTCACGCGCACCCACGACCGCGATTCCGGGATCGTCGTCGCCAAGGAAGGAAGTGCCTGCGAGGTGCCCGTGATTGGGACCTACCATGGCGGCATTCCGTCGATCATCGACGACGGGGAGACCGGCTTTCTCGTCCCGGAACGCGACGTGGAGGCCCTAACGGAGGCCCTCCATACTCTCCTCACGGACCCGGATCTGCGCCGCCGCTTCGGCCGCGCGGCCCGCGAGAAGATGAAGCGGGAATTCAGTATGGACGATCAGGTACAAGCCCTTGAAACCTATTACGATCGCATCTGCACGTCGTCCTCGGCCGCGTGAGGACCCGAGCGTCGATGTCTCTGAGGCCCGCCTCGCTGCAACGTCCTAGTGGTGCGTCAAGTTTTCCATGTCGAGTAGAGCGCCGATCAATGAGCGGCATTCAGGCCGTTGAAGCGGCATTCAAGTGATCGTATTCAATTCGGTACCCGACACCTTCGACTTGACTGACCACTAGTGGTCTGTTACACGTCATTTTGGTGTCTTGGAATCCCAAACGATCTCAAAATTCCCCAGGCAGGTCGCTCCGAGTGTAATTGAGGAGCCTCCCAGAAGCGAGCAGCTTCGCCAAGAATATTTCTCGACGTAGG
>JAHENZ010000155.1 GCA_018609755.1 Salinivenus sp.
CTTGCGCCGCGCCAGGTCCATGTAGCCGGCCTCGTCGACGGGCCGGTCGACCAGTTCTGTCGCTTCACCCTCTCCGAGTTCGACCATCGCCTCGGCGACGGCCTGCATGGCCCGCTCGTCGCCCGAGAACAGTGCGAAGGCCTCGCCCAGCAACCCATCAGACGCGATGATCGCCGGTCCGTAGCCGAACTCGGCCCAGGCCGAGGGCCCGCCGCGCCGGACGTCCGACCGGTCGATGACGTCGTCGATCACCAGGGAGGCGTTGTGGACGAGTTCGATCCCGACGGCGTAGTCGAGGGCGTCCTCCACGTCCCCCGCAAGCGCCTCGCAGACCAGGATCGCCACCGTCGGGCGGACCCGTTTCCCGCCGGCGAGTGCGACGTGCCGGACCTCCTCGCGAAGCTCGGCGGGCTCGACGGCGTCGAGGACCTCGTCGAGCCGGTCCTCGATGCGTTGCTGGCGCCGGGCCAGGTACTCCATCGCTCGCCGCTTAGGAGCAGGGGTGCAAGTACGTGACGGACTCGAACCGATCGGCGACGGTGGTCGCCGACGGTCGACCGCCGACGCTTACCACCCTCGCCGCCGATGGTGCGGGCATGACACCGTCGGGAGCCGCTGCGAACCGCGGAGATCACATCGAGCGCGTGCTCGTTGCGGGCGCGACGGGCAAGACCGGCCGCCGCCTCGTGGCCCACCTCGCGGACGCCCCGGTCGCCATCCGGGCGATGACCCGTTCGCGATCGAAGATCCCCGCGCTGGAGTCCCTCGGCGCGAACGAGGTCACGGTCGGCGACCTCATGGATCCGGACGACGCCGCCCACGCCGTGACCGACGTCGACGCAGTTCTGACCTGCGTCGGGTCGACGCCCCTGCAGGTCTACCGCTCCGACGAACACGTCGACGGCCGAGGGAATCGGCACCTCGTCGAGGCGGCCGAGGCTGCTGCCGTCTCTACCGTCGTCATGCAGTCGTCGCTGGGCGCCTGCGGTGACCGCGGCAGTCTCCAGGCCCGCTTTTTCCGCCGGCTCGTCGGGCCGGTCGTGGCGGCCAAGTCCCGGGCCGAGCGAGCGATCCGTGACGCCGAGTTGCGGTACACGATCTTCCGCCCGGGCCTCCTGTTGAGTTACGGGCCAGACGGCGGGACCGTCGCGGAGGCGGGGACCGGCCTCTGGGGCGCCGTGACGCGGGGGTACGTCGCGTGGCTCATGGCCGCGTCGCTGTTCACGCCCGCAGCGACCGACCGCACCTTCGAGGTCGCCGGCAATCCACTCCAGCGGGGCGCTGGGACGGCCATCGACTGGCGGTTACCCCGGTAATTAGTCGCCCTGCCCGTGCAGTCCGTGTCGCTCGAGGAGCTCCGGGACGCTCTCGGGTCGGGACTCGAACCCGTACCGGGCGCCGAGATCCTCGAGCCGGTTCATCAGCCCACCACGGGGGAGGTCCTCCTCCAGGATCGCCGCGAGGTCCGCGAAGTACCAGGCGAACTCCCCGGGCGTGATCAGTTCGAGGAACCGGACCGGCTCCCTGCCCGGGTTCCAGAACGTGTGCCAGACGTTCCGGGACTTCACGGCGATCTCCCCGGCCTCGACAGTCGTGACGTCGTCGCCCTCCTTGACGGCGAGGGTTCCCTCGATGATGTAGGATATCTCGTCCTCGCGCTCGTGCCGGTGCAGCGGTGCCCCGAGCCGCTTGGGCGGGAGTTCGTGTTCCACGATCCCCACCCCGCCCTCGCTGTCGTCCGGCGCCACCCTGAGCGCGGCTCGGAGCTGCTGGTCGACGCCGACCTGAACGTCGTAGTAGTCGCGCTCAGCTCCCATTCTTCCTCCCTCGCGGTGTGCGCATGCAATGGCTCTCCAGAGGGGTGCCCTTAGCCGTTCCCGTGGTTTGTGACAGTGTCCCACGGTGGACAGCCCGTTCACTGCTTGCTTCGACAACGATTATCCGGAGATGCAACGCTGTTCGGTGATCGTCAACGGAAAATTGAGACGACGAACCCCTCTCGCGTCTAGAAGTCCGGCACGTCGCCGCCGAACTCCTCGATCAGCGCCGGGACGACGTCGAAGAGGTCGTCCTCGATGCCGAAGTCCGCGATGTCGTAGATCGGGGCGCTCGGGTCGGTGTTGATCGCGACGATCGTGTCCGAGCCCTTCATGCCGGCGACGTGCTGGACGGCGCCGGAGATACCGATGGCGATGTAGACGTCGGGCGTGACGACCTTGCCGGACTGGCCGACCTGCCGGTCCTTGGGCAGCCACTCGTTGTCGACGATCGGCCGGGAGGCCGACACGGTAGCGTCGAGAGCCTCGGCCAGTGCCTGGATGAGGACGATGTTCTCCTCTTCCTCGATGCCACGGCCGACCGAGACCAGCACCTCTGCCTCGGTAATGTCGACGTCACCGGCGCCGACTTCCTGGAAGCCCGTGACGGTCGTGCCGATGGCGCCTTCGTCGATGTCGACGTCGGCGGCCTCGATGGCGGCGTCGCCCGCGCCTTCGGCGGCGGGCCACTCGCCGGGCCGGACGGTGACGACTGCTGCGGGGCCGTCGACGGCGATGGTCCCCTCGGTCTTGCCACCGTAGAGCTCGCGAGTGATAATCAGACCCTCGTCGACGTCAACGCCGATGGCGTCGGTCGCGATGGGTCGGCCCAGACGCTGGGCGATGGCCGGCGCGGAGCCGAGCCCGTTGACGGTATTGGGCACGACGACGTGTTCGAACTCGCCATCGGCGGCGAGTTGATCGACGGCCTGGACGGCGACTTCGGCGTTGAACTCCTCGCCGTAGTCGACGGTGTGGATGGCGTCCACGCCCTCGCGGTTGAGGTCCTCGGCGAAGGCGTCGACGTCGCCGCCCGTGACCACGACGTGTAGCTCGGTCCCGGCGGCGTCGGCGAGTTCGCGCCCGGCCGTGAGCACTTCGAAGCTCGGGTCGCGGAGGTCGCCGCGGCGGTGTTCGGCGACGGCGAGCACGGCCATTAGCTCGCCACCCCCTTGTCGCGGAGCAGGTCAGCAAGTTGCGCGGCTTCCTCCTCGGCGCCGCCCTCGAAGAACTCCACGTCGCTCTCGACCTCGGGGACCTCCAGGTCCGTGAGTTCGAGGTCGAGCGGGAGCTCGTCGGCCGAGAGGCCCAGATCCTCGAGCCCGTGGGCGTCGAGAGGTTTGCTCTGGGCCTGGCGAATGCCGCGCAGGCTGGCGTATCGGGGCTCGTTGATCCCCGTCTGGATCGTCAGCACGGCGGGGAGGCGGATCTCGGCGAGTTCCTCGACACCGCCTTCGAGTTCGCGGTGGACCTCCGCGGTATCGTCGCCAACCTCGTAGTCGAGGTAGTTGACGACGGCGCCCCACCCGTAGTCGATCTGGGAGGCCAGCGCGACGCCGGTCGCGCCGAAGGCGTAGTCGCCGGTCTGGACGCCCGTCAGGACGAGGTCGGGGTCTTCCTCCTCGACGACGGCGGCCAGGATCGTGGCCTTGGTGATCGGATCGAGGACGGAGGCGTCCGCGAGGGAGTCGTCCCACACGCGGATCGCGCGGTCGGCACCCTTCGCGAGAGCCTGGCGGATGGTCTCCTCGGTGCGCTCGGGACCGATCGTGGCGGTCACGACCTCCACTTCTTCCTCGGATTCCTCGTCGAGTTGCACGGCCTCCTCGACGGCGTAGTTGTCCCACTCGTTCAGGTCGTATGTGAGGTAGCGGCTGTCGATCTCGAGTCCGTCGATCTCGAACTCGTCGTCGACGTCTGCCACCTCCGAGACGGTCACTAGGACCTTCATGTACGTGGGTGCGGCGCGATCACCGATAAAAAGTCCGATAGCCGCCGGCGTCCCCGCGTGTCAACGGAACTGGCGTTTACGGCCGCGATGGCTGCCAGCGCGGCCAGAACCGGCAAACCGGGCCCTGTCTCCCCTCACTCGTCGACGTCGGCGACGTCTTCGTCGGGGAACGAGATGAGGTTCTCGCGGCCGATCCGGAGCTTGTCGATCTGGTCGTCCTCGGCCATGGCCGAGAGCAGCTGGG
Organism: Salinivenus sp.; assembly: GCA_018609755.1. Lineage (GTDB taxonomy): Bacteria > Bacteroidota > Rhodothermia > Rhodothermales > Salinibacteraceae > Salinibacter. Next base: position 4,013 of record JAHENZ010000155.1, read on the forward strand.
AGACCTTCGCGTTGGACCAGCCGGTCTCCTTGACGATCGAGGCCTGTTTCATCCGGCCGCCGTTCCGTTCGAGGAGGCGCTCGACGCGCTCTTCGTCGGAGAGCAGGTCGACGTCGATCTCGTCGTCCTCGTCTTCGGCTCCGGCATCGGCGGTGGCCGCACCCGCTCCGCCGGTTGTGGGTCCGTCGCCGACGGCGTCGCTTTCCTCGCCGTTGGCGTCTGAGGCTGCAGCGCCAGCGACGGGCTCGTCGGCTCCGTCATCGTCACCGATCGTCTCCCGGCGACTCGCCAGGAGGTAAATGAACAGGAGAACGACCGCAAGCCCTGCCACGACAAGCGCGCCCATCATCAGCGTCGACGGGCCGGCACTGCCGGCGAACACCGCCGATGGGGTGCTGTCCTCGAAAGACTGGGGCCCCTCCCAGTAGAAACTCTGGTCTCGGAGGTCGCCACCGCCGGTGACCGGGGTGTACCCCTTCGGCGGCTCGAGAATGAAGGTTTGGCCAGGCACGAGGCTGAGCCAGCTCCCATTCCGGGTCTGAAACACGTCGCCGACCACGAGCCGCTGGCCGTCCTGGGCCACTTGCGCAAAGTTCGTCCAGGTGAAGGTGAGTTCCAGGCGGCCGGTCGCGGTGGTGCCGTTCCGGTCCGTGACGTTCCACTGGCGGTCGACGCCTCGAATCTCCATTGGTCGGCCGGTTTCCGCGGATGCGGCCTCCTGCGCCCGCTGGAACGCAACCAGCCAGGACTCGGTCGTTTCACCAGCGCTGAAGGCAGCGCCTAGTTCACGAAAACTGTCGATTTCGGCCTGGGATGTGAGGTTGTATCGGGCGATGACCGTCCACCGGGCGTCGCCGTCGCCCGTCAACTGAACGCGCATCGTCGTGTTCGTCTGGAGCAACTCCCCATCTGGAACGGCTGCCCGTGCCGCCGTGATGTCGTGTGAAGCCGCGCCGTCAGCTGGTCTGTCGGCCGCCGGTGCTGTCGGTTGGGCCGCGACCGGACCGACGACGAGGAGAGCGAGGAGGGCGACGAGGGCGAGCCGGGACCCCGAGGGCATACAGTCCCGTGGCGGAGCCGGCGGCAAAACGTTTTCCATCACGAGATAAAACGTTTCAGGCCCGCATAAAGCGTCTCGGCGTCGCTGGCGCCGTCGCTCGCGGCCGAACGGGAGGGTCACGCTTTTTGGTGCCGGGCCTGTTACGCCTGCCAATGACGCCCTCCATCCCGCGACGGCGGTTCCTGGTCCTCACCGTCGCTCTGTGTCTGGCGGTGCCCCTGCTCGCCGGACTCGCACTGGCCGGGCCTGCTCCCGCGCTCGACGGGCAGGTCCAGCTTGGCGTTGTCGAGCTCCCGAACACCTCGAATTACCTCCAACCGTCGACCGATGGTGGTGCTCGATCCGCTGTAGCCAGGCAGGGGGTCGACGTCGGCATCGCGGTCGCAACCGGTGCCCAGGCCCTCGACGGGCGGCACGAACGGCTGACCTTCAACCGGCAGTATGCGGGCGCACCGAACGAAAGTGCCCGTGACGCTGTCGTAACTGCGGCCGTCGACCGACTCGAAGAACGAACCAGTCGCTTGCGGGCATACCGCGACGAATCGATGGCGGCCTTCCGGGAGGGCTCGTTGTCGGCAACCGGATACTTCGAACGAATCGCGCGTCTGGACGCGGCGATCGACAGCATGCGCTCGTACCGCCAGACCCTCGAGTCCCAGATCGTCACTCGCAACCCGCAGGATCAGACGGCGCTCGCCTCGGTCCGACATCTCGAGGCTGACCTCGATACGATGCGTGGCCCGGTGACGAACCAGGTTCGATGGCGCTACGCGGGCAACGCGTCAGCGGGCACGACGCTGGTGACGGTGACAGAGCAGAACGGGTTCGTCCACTCGACGGTGGCCAACAACCTGCTCGTTCGAGAAGCCCAGGAAACGGGCGACTGGACCCGGGACGGCAACGGCGGCGACGGCTCGGGCGATCTCACGAGAGTCCTCAACCGGGTCCAGGAGCTGTACCCGTGGACCTTCGACCACCAGTTCGGGTCCCGGTCGAATTTCTACGATACCTCGCTGTATCGAGTCGCCGTCGCACACCAGCACGGTGATTTGCGGGTCTACCTCGACGGCTCGACCGACGAAGTCTTCCGCGAGATCCAGGCAAACCGCCTCAGCACCGTCCCTCGCAACTGGACCCGATCGGCGACGGTCGACGGCGTCGCCCTCACGGTCAATGGAACCTACGCGACGGGGCCCCTGGAGGTGACTGTCCGTGACCCGTCGGTCAACAGTACCATCGCGAGTGACGTTCGCATCGACGGAACGTACGTCGGCTCGACGGACGCCAAGGGCGGCCTCTGGACGGTCCAGCCCACTGGCTCGTTCACGATCAACGCCACGACGACCGGCAACCAGACCGTCGAGATGACGGTGCCGGCCGGCGTCACCTGAGCGCTCCGGCCGGGACGGGCCCCATCCCGCACCCGACAGTTTATGTCCGATTCCGGGACCATCCCGGTTCGTGCCTCACCGGTTGCCAGCCGACCGCCGCGCGACCAGTGCAGTCGTCGCAGTCGTCCTCCTCGCACTCGTGACCGTCCTCGCTGCGGCAGCCGTCGGCGCAGCGACGATGACGAACGTCCCCGAGGAGCCAGCCCCGATGGCAGACTTCCGCCTGGAGGTCGAGGCTGCCACAGACCGGATCGCGATCCGCCACGTCAGTGGTGACGTCTTGAACGTGACTGACCTGCAGATCCGGGTACACGTAGCCGGTGAGCCACTTGCCCGGCAGCCACCGGTCCCCTTCTTTGCGTCGAGGGGTTTCAGGAGTGGGCCAACGGGACCGTTCAACCCTGCCGGCGGGACCACCTGGCGAGCGGGCGAGCGTGGGACGCTCCGCCTGGCATCGACGAACAGTCCGGGTATCGACTCGGGCGATCGCGTCAGCGTACTGGTCCTCTCCGATCGCGGGACTGTCGCCTCCCTCCGGGCCACGGCGCGATGATCGCCAGGCCGTCAGTCGGCTGGCTGGGAGTGCGCTGTCGAGTCTGCCGTCGATTCATCGTCTCCGGGAACCTTTGCGACCGTCGTGATCGCGCGGGGGCTGCCCGGACGGGACTGCTGGATGGTGTGTTCGATTTCGTCGAAGCCGGCCTCGTGGAACATCCGGTCGGCTTCGGCCTCGTCGTAGAATAGCATGATCGCGTCGGCGAGCCTGCGGAAGACGGTCGATCGCGGGGCATCGGGGCCGACGACCAGTACCTGGCCGCCGGGTTTCGCGACGCGTCGAATCTCCCGCAGCGCCTGGACCGGGTTGGGCCAGTATTCGATCGAGCCCGACGACCACACGACGTCGAAGGTGTCGTCCCGGTAGGGGAGCCGCTCGGCGTCGCCGCGGGTGAACCGGACCGGCCCCGCACGGCCGAACTTGGCGTAGGCCTTCTCGAGCTGGTGTGCGCTCTGGTCGAGCCCGGTGACGGTGTCGACGTGTTGGAGGAGTCCCTCCGTGCCGAAGCCGGTGCCACAGCCCACGTCGAGGACGGCGTCGTCGGGGTCGAAATCGAGCATGCCGAGGGCCTCGTCGCGCATCGCTTCGTTCCAGACGAAGGGGTTGATCCGGTCGTAGACCTTCGAGAGGTACTTGTAGAAGAGCCGTGCCCGACTCTTGTCCTCGAGGACGCCCATTGGACCGACCTAGGGGTGATGGTCGCTTACTTGTTTGGATATCGCACGACCTGGGGCGGTGGCAGGGGGTCCCGGTTGTCGCGTCGGAAACTCCCGGCAGTCGGTGACCCAGACCTCCCCAGAACCCCCGCATTTCGGGAACAGGACTTCGCAACTACCAAATAGGGAACCGCGGAAGATACGCACGATTGAGGAATGCCAGAGACCCAGGTACTCGAGGACATCAAGGAGGCGGAACGCGAGGCCGAGGAGATCGTGGCAGACGCCGAGGCCGAGGCAGACGAGATCGTCGCTGAGGCCCACGAGGAGGCTGAGGAGATCCGACAGACGGCACAGGAGGAAGCCGAGTCGATCGCCGAGGAGCGCCTGGCCGAGGCCAAACACGACATCGAGAAGGAGCGCGACCGGATTCTCGAGGAGGGCGAGGCCGAGCGCGAGGCCCTGATCGAGGACGCCGAGGGACGCACCGACGAGGTGGTCGACCACGTGGTGGACCTGTTCGAGGAGGCGGTACATGCTCAGACCTGAGCGGATGAGCCGGGTCTCGGTGACCGGCTCCAAGCGCGTCATGGACGAGGTCATCGAGACGGTCCACGATCTGCACCTGGTGCACGTCACCGACTACGCGGACGACTGGGAGGGCTTCGAGCCCGGCGACCCGATCACGGGCGCCGACGACGCCGCTCAGAAGCTCGTCACCGTGCGTGCGCTGGAGTCCACCCTCGGCGTCACCGAGGAGGACGCCGGCCCGGGCACGCAGCTGGTGACTGACGAAGCCCTCGAGGACCAGCTCGCGGAGGTCCGCGAGGAAGTCAACGAGCGCGACGACCGCCGGAGCGACCTCCGTGACGAGCTCCGGGCCGTCGAGGAGAACATCGACGCCATGGAGCCCTTCGTCCGGCTCGGCATCGACCTCGACCTCCTGCGTGGCTACGACCACATCACCGTCCAGGTCGGCGAGGGTGACCCGGAGGCCGTCAGAGCGGCCCTCGACGACAGCGACATCGAGACCTTCGAGGTCTTCGCGAACGAGGGCGTCGTCGCCGTCGCGGCCCAGACCGACGCCGGGACGCTCTCGGACGCGCTCGTGAACGCGACGTTTACGGCCATCGAGGTGCCCGAGGGCTCGGGCGACCCCGAGGAGTACCTGGCCGAACAGCGCCACCGCAAACAGCAACTCGAGGCCAAGCTCGACACCGTCGAGGACGAACTCGAGGACTTGCGGCTCGACTACGGCAGCTTCCTGCTCGCGGCCGAGGAGACCCTCTCCATCAAGGTCGATAAGCTGGAAGCGCCGCTGTCCTTCGCGACGACGGCCAACGCCTTCATCGCGGAGGGGTGGATCCCGACCGAGCGCTACGCCGACCTCGAGTCGGCGCTGACCGACGCGGTCGGCGACCACGTCGAGATCAGCGAACTCGAGCGGGCCAGCTACGACGAGCACGGTCACGTCGATGAACACGAGCCGGTTCCCGGTGGGAGCGGCCACGAGGGCGAGGCTGGTGACGTCGATCAGGCCAGTGAACCGAACGCGGGCGCGGATGGACCCGCGACGGCAGACGGCGCTGGCGACGACAGCGACGACGAGATCGCCGCCGACGGGGGCACCACGGTCACGATGGGCAGTGCCTCCCCGCCGGTGATCCAGGACAATCCTGGCCCGGTCAAGCCCTTCGAGGCACTGACCGAGGTCATCAACCGGCCGAAGTACACCGAGCTCGACCCGACCTTCGTCTTCTTCCTGACCTTCCCGGCCTTCTTCGGGTTCATGATCGGCGACCTCGGCTACGGGCTCCTGTACATGGGCATCGGCTACTGGATCGTGCGGAACTTCGATAGCGCCGTCACGCAGAGCCTGGGTGGCGTCGCGCTCTGGGCCGGTGGCTTCACGGCCATCTTCGGGATACTCTACGGCGAAATCTTCGGGCTCCACCAGCTCGGCGAGATCGTCTGGGGCGGCAACCCACCGATCCACAAAGGCCTCCAGCCCCACTACGTCTACTACGCCTACGCGTGGCTGCTGGTCAGCGTCATCGTCGGCGTGCTCCACCTCGTGATCGGGCGCGCCTTCGACTTCGTCAACAACCTCGACCACGGCCTCGGCGAGGCGGTCATGGAGAGCGGTTCCTGGATCATCCTGACCCTGGGCGTCTGGTTCTGGGTCTTCAGTAACGCCGCGATGGGCCCCAAGCCGAACTTCATGTGGAGCGTCTTCGCCCGCGAGGGCATGACGAACCCGGCGACGGGTGAAGCGATCGAGCACGTCGCGCTCCCGCTTGGCTTCACCGGCTTCCCGGTGATCGAACTCGTCGGCCCGCTCTCGCTGCAGGCAGCGATGATCCTGCTCGGCCTGGGGATGGTCGTCTACGCGGAGGGCGGCATCGGCCTGATCGAATCGATCACCCAGGCCTTCGGCCACGTTGTCTCCTACACACGGATTGCGGCCGTGCTGCTCGCGAAGGCCGGAATGGCCCTGGTCGTCAACCTGCTCGTCTTCGGCGCGGCGCTGGAGAACGGGGAGTTCCACTTCCTGTTCTTTGCCGACCACCACTACCCGGAGGAGGCCATCGTCTTCGCCGGCCTCGTGAACGGTGAAGGTGCCGTCGCGCTGGCGCTTGGTTGGATCGGCGGCATCCTGATCCTCGTGCTCGGCCACCTGCTCGTGCTGGTGCTGGGGATCACCTCGGCCGGCCTGCAGGCGGTTCGCCTCGAGTACGTCGAGTTCTTCGGCAAGTTCTACGAGGGCGGCGGGACGGCCTACCTGCCCTTCGGCCAGGAGCGCGAGTACACGAACGGCTGACCCCTGCATCCGATTCGGGGGCCAGCCGGGCTACGTTCGTTCGCAAATCGACCACTGACGAGCGGCGCGTGTGATCCGGTGCCAGACCGTCCAGGCGCCGCTCCTGAGCCCTTTTGAGAACCTTTAAGCCGCTGGTGTGGGGACGTACGCGTGAGCAGAATACAGCAACTGCTGGAACTCAATCATGACTGGACTTGCAACACTGGCGAGCGTTGTACTGCAGGAGGGAACGAACGCGGCACCGGCGATTCCGCCGCTGGCGGCGGCTGCCCTGGCGGTGGGTCTGGCTGCCTTCGGTGCGGGCTACGCAGAGCGCGGTATCGGTGCCGCGGCCGTCGGCGCAATCGCGGAGGACGACTCCATGTTCGGTCGGGGCCTGATTCTGACGGTCCTGCCGGAGACGCTCGTGATCCTGGCGCTGGTCGTCGTGTTCCTCACGCTGTAAGCGCACCCCTCTTCACTTATCATGAGTCTCGACACAGTGGTCGCGGACATCAGAGACGAAGCCCGCGCGCGTGCAGAGGAGATACTCTCGGAGGCCGAATCGGAGGCCGCCGACATCCGCGAGGCGGCCGAGGAGGACGCCACGGAGATCCGCGAGGAGCGCGAGCGCGAGGTCGAACGGGAGATCGCCCAGGAGCGCGAACAGCAGCTCTCGAGTGCGAAGCTCCAGGCCAAGCAGGACCGCCTCGAGGCCCGTCGTGACGTCCTGGAAGACGTCCGCGAGTCTGTCGAGGCCGAGATTGCGAGCCTGGACGACGGCCGCGAGGAGCTGACGCGAGCGCTACTCGACGACGCAGCCGCCGAATTCGACGCCGACGCGTCCGTCCAGATCTACGGCCGTGCCGACGACCAGGACCTCCTCGAGTCGGTCCTGGCGGAGTACGACGGCTACAGCTACGCCGGCGAGTACGACTGCCTCGGCGGCGTCGTCGCCGAGAGCGAGGGGTCCCGGATTCGCGTCAAGAACACCTTCGACTCGGTGCTCGACGACGTCTGGGAGGACGAACTCCGGGACGTCTCGGAGCGCCTCTTCGAGAACCAATGAGTCTGCGGATCGACGAACAGGCATACGAGGCCGGCAACTACGAGTACGTGACGGCACGGGTCCGGTCGCGTCGAGCGTCGCTGTTCGACGACGACGATTACCGGAAGCTCGTTCGCATGGGACCGGGCGAGATTGCCCGGTTCATGGAGGAGACTGAGTACGAGACAGAGATGAACGCCCTGGGTGCGCGCCACTCGGGCGTCGACCTCGTCGAGTTCGCGCTCAACCGGAACCTCGCGAAACACTTCGAGGACCTGCTCCGGTTCGCGGAGGGTCGTCTCTACGACCTGATCGCGCGCTACCTCCGGAAGTTCGACGCCTGGAACGTCAAGACGGTGTTCCGGGGCATCTACTCGGGCGCGACGCCCGAGGAGATCGAGACCGACCTCATCGAGGCCGGTGAACTCTCGGGCGAGCGCCTCGACCGCCTCGCTGCTGCCGAATCCATCGAGGACGCCGTCGAGCTGCTCTCGGGGACCATCTTCGAGGACGAGTTGGGACCGGCCCTGGAAGACTACCAGGACGTCGGCCTGCTGGTGCCCCTGGAGAATGCGACGGACCGGGCCTTCTACAGCACGCTGCTCGCGGGCATGCCCGATACTGCGGAGGGCGACTCTCCGATCGGGCTCTACCGCGAGTTCCTGCAGGCCGAGATCGACTTCCGGAACCTCCGGAACGTCCTCCGGCTGGCCCGCAGCGGCGCGGACATGGATCCGACCGCCTACTACATCGAGGGCGGTCGGCTCTTCGACGAGGGGCAGCTCCGACAGCTGGCCACCAACGAAGAGCAGATCGTCGAGGCCGTCCGGACGAGTCCCTACGGCGACGACCTGGAGGATGCGCTGCTCGTCCTCGAAGAGGCAGACAGCCTCATCGAGTTCGAACACGCCATCCAGGCGGCGCTGCTGGAGTACTCAGATACGATGTCGAACCGCTATCCGCTGTCGGTCTGCCCGGTGCTGGCGTACATCCTCGCCAAGGAGCGCGAGGTCGATAACGTCCGGGCGATCGCCCGCGGCCGCGAGGCAAACCTCGACCCCGACGAGATCGAACGGGAGCTGGTGATTCTATGAGCCAGGAAATCGCCGTCGTCGGCAGTCCCGAGTTCACGACGGGCTTCCGGCTGGCCGGCGTCCGCCGGTTCGAGAACGTCCCGCAGGGTGAGAAGGGCGAAGACCTCGACGACGCCGTCGAGACGGTACTCGCCGACGACGGCGTCGGCATCGTCGTCATGCACGACGAGGACCTCGATCACCTCTCGCGGGACGTCCGCAGCGAGGTGGAGACGAGCGTCGAGCCCGTCTTCGTCACGCTCGGCGGCGGGGCCGGCTCGTCGGGCCTGCGCGACCAGATCAAACGAGCCATCGGTATCGACCTGATGGAGGAAGACTGACACATGAGTCAAGCAACAGACACCGAAGTACGCGAGGACGGACGCATCGAGAGCGTCTCCGGCCCCGTCGTCACGGCGACCGACCTGGACGCGCGGATGAACGACGTCGTCTACGTCGGCGACGAGGGGCTGATGGGCGAAGTGATCGAAATCGAAGGCAACATCACGACCATCCAGGTCTACGAGGAGACGTCGAACGTCTCCCCCGGCGAGCCCGTCGAGAGTACGGGCGCGCCCCTGTCGGTCGACCTCGGGCCGGGCATGCTCGACGCCATCTACGACGGCGTCCAGCGCCCGCTCGACGTGCTCGAGGAGAAGATGAACTCGGCGTTCCTCGACCGCGGGGTCGACGCGCCGGGCATCGACCTGGAGAAGACCTGGGAGTTCGAACCCGAGGTCGAGGTCGGTGACGAGGTCGAGCCAAGCGACATCATCGGGACCGTCCCGGAGACGCCGAGCATCGACCACAAGGTGATGGTGCCGCCCGACTACGAGGGCGGCGAAGTCACCAGCATCGAGGCGGGCAACTTCACCGTCGAGGACACGGTGGCCGAACTGGACTCCGGCGAGGAGGTCCAGATGCACCAGGAGTGGCCGGTTCGGGACGCCCGACCTGCCGACGAGAAGCAGACGCCGACGACGCCACTGGTCTCGGGTCAGCGGATCCTCGACGGCCTGTTCCCCATCGCGAAGGGCGGGACGGCCGCGATTCCGGGCCCCTTCGGCTCGGGCAAGACCGTCACCCAGCAACAACTCGCGAAGTGGTCCGACGCCGACATCGTCGTC
>JAHENZ010000156.1 GCA_018609755.1 Salinivenus sp.
CACCATCCTCACCTTGGGCCTGGCCCTCGGCGCCGTCATGACGGGAAATCTCAACGTCATTGCTCCCATCCTCACGATGTTCTTCCTGACCACGTACGCGGTGCTGAACGTGGCCGCCGGTGTGGAAACCTTTCTGGACAGCCCCTCCTTCCGGCCGGAGTTTCAGGTCCACTGGTCGCTTTCGCTGCTGGGGGCAGTGGGATGCACGGCGGTCATGTTTCTCATCAACTGGTGGGCGACGGTCATCGCCATCGTGTTCGTTTTTGTCATCTTTGCCTGGCTGCAACGCCGCAGCCTGCGCACGACGTGGGGCGACGTGCGGCAGGGCCTTTGGATGAGCCTCACCCGAGCCGGCCTGCTTCGGCTGAATGCCAACCAGGATCCCAAAAACTGGCGGCCCCACATCCTCGTCCTCTCGGGGGCCCCTCGGAAGCGCTGGTCGCTCATCGAACTGGCGAGTGCCCTCACGCACAACCAGGCGCTCATGACGGTGGGCACGGTGCTCCCGCCGAGCGAGGCGTCCGACTTTGACGAGCGGAAGGAGGCCGAAGCCACTCTCCGCGAGTACCTCAGCAGCCGGGGCGTGCAGAGCCTCGTCCGTACGACGACGGCGGTAGATCCCTTCGAAGGCGGCGAGCGGCTCATCGAGGACTACGGACTCGGTGTGCTCAAACCCAACACCATCATGCTCGGGCACACGGAGGACCCAGCCCACCATGAGCGTTTTTGCACGCTCATCGAGCATCTGTACGCGGCGCACCGCAACGTCGTGGTGCTCCGCGGGGGCGATCAGGGCTTTGGGGAGCGGGAGCGGATCGACGTGTGGTGGAGCGGGCTCAGGGGAAACGGCGGACTCATGAAAATTCTCGCCTACCTGCTGCAAACGAACCTCGAGTGGCAGGGCGCGCAGGTGCGGGTCAACGTCGTGGCGGGCGACGCCGAGGAGGCCGAGGAGCGGCGTCGAGTGGTTGGACCCGTGCTGGACCAACTGCGGACGGGCGCCACGCTGAACGTGATCGAGGCAGAGGGACGCGTCTTCGACGAGATCGTCCACGATACGTCCCGCGAGGCCGACATTGTGTTCCTCGGCATGGCCACGCCGGAGGAGGAAGACGAGTACGTTTCCTACTACACCCGTTTGCACGAGCGCACCGAGGGGCTACCGCCAACCGTGTTCGTGCTGGCCGCCGAGGACATTTCATTCCGGAAGGTCCTGGCGTAAGACCCGTCGCTACGTCGTCCTTATCCCCGTCGGGGAAATGGAGCGGGCGGTTCCAATACACTTTTCATCGGTCGTGGTCCACTGCGTGCCATGTCCCTCTACGTCCTGATCGGAAGCGCGCTGGTCGTCACGGCGATTCTCAGCACGCGCTTCTCGCAGCACTTCGGGGTACCGGCCCTCGTATTGTTCGTCGGCATCGGGATGCTGGCCGGAAGCAGCGGGCCCGGGGGGATCGCCTTCGACAACTATGAGATGAGTCTCAACGTGGGGCTCCTCTGCCTGGCCGTGATTTTGCTGAGTGGCGGGCTCGACATGGACATTCGCGTCTTTCGGGCTGCGCTTCTGCCGGCGGGCCTCCTGGCGACCGTCGGCGTCGTGCTCAAGATGGGAGCCATCGGAGGCCTGGCGGCACTGCTGACGCCGCTCGACTGGACGACCGGCCTGCTATTGGGGGCCGTGCTCGCCCCGACGGACGCGGCGGCCGTCTTCAGTGTCCTGAAGGGAACAGGCCTGCCGGACCGCCTCCGCGGCGTGCTCGAAACGGAGTCCGGGACCAACGATCCGGTGAGCATTTACTTGACGGTGCTGCTGACCGGCATCGTCACGACGGGGGAAATGGACCTCACGGCGGCCGTCGGGGGCGTACTGCTGCAACTCACGGCCGGGGCAGTGCTGGGCTATGTGTTCGGTCGCGCCCTCGCGTGGCTCATCAATCACGTCCAGGTCGATAGCCTCGGCCTCTATCCGGTGTTGGCCCTCGCCGGCGGCCTCTTCACCTACGCGGCGACCGACCTCGCGGGGGGCAACGGCTTTTTGGCCATTTACGTGGCGGGCATCGTGCTGGGCAACCGCCGCCTCACGCACAAACAGAACATTCGATACTTCGTCGACGGCATGGCGTGGGGCGCGCAAATTGTGATGTTTCTGCTGCTCGGGTTGCTCGTGTTTCCCGATCAGCTTTTGCCGCACCTGCCCACGGCGCTGCTCCTCACCCTCGGACTCATTTTGGTGGCCCGCCCGCTCTCGGTTCTGCTGACGCTCGGACCACTTGGGCTGGCGAATCGCCGGTTCCGATTTCGCGGGGCCGAGCTGTCGCTCCTCTCCTGGGCCGGGCTTAAGGGGGCCGTGCCCATTATCCTGGCCATCATCCCGCTCGTGAATCAGGCACCGGAAAGTGCACTCATCTTCAACGTCGTGTTCGTATCCGTCGTCGTCGGCACCGCCGTGCAGGGCATGACGATCCGTCCTCTCGCCCGCGCGCTCGGCCTGACGGACCCGCCGCAGCCGTCGCCCCCGGTCCGCCTCGAACTGACAGGGGCTGTGCCCCCGGGTACGGCCGTTCTCGAAGTGACGCTCGACGAGGCGTCGCCCGCCGTAGGCCAGCGCCTCGCGGACCTGGACCTTCCGCCCCACGTGGTCGTCGCCGCGCTGTATCGGGGGAATCAGCTCGTGCCGCCCCGGGGCCCGGTCGTGTTTCAATCGGGCGATCACGTGTACCTGATTAGCGAAACCGCCGATCTCGAATCGCTTCCCTCTGCGTTCCGCACGTCCGGGTCCGCGTAGACGACCACCGGCCCGAATCTCGGAAGAACCGGTCAGATCCCGAGAATAAACTTGGCCAGGCCGAGGAAGATAAAGAAGCCGAGCACGTCGGTCGCGGTGGTGATGAAGATGGTGGCGGAGGTGGCCGGATCTTTGCCGAAGCGGCTGAGAATGAGCGGGATGATAGCACCGAAGAAGCCGGCAATCACGAGATTCAGGATCATTGAGATGCCGAGCACGAGGCCCAGCAGCGGACTCTGATTCACGACCGCGGCGATGGCGGTTACCAGCAGGCCGGTAATGGCCCCGTTCGCCGCCCCGGCCACCACCTCGTTCCAGATCACGCGCCCGCCGGTGCTCAGGGACACCTGCCCCAACGCCAGGCCGCGGACGGTCACGGCCATCGACTGCGTGCCGGCGTTGCCGCCCATGCCGGCCACCACCGGCATGTACACCGCGAGGAGCGTAAAGGCCGCGATTGTGTCTTCGAACAGCCCCACCACGGCCGCCGCCAGGAAGGCCGTTCCGAGGTTGAGAATGAGCCACTGGTACCGGCTTTTGATCTTTGCCATCGGGCCGTCGAGCACGCTTTCTTCCTCGGCGACGCCCGTAAACTCGTAGAGCGTTTCGCCGGCCTCCTCTTCAATGATCCGCAGGAGGTCGGACGCGTGGATGACCCCCATGATCGTGTTCTCCTCGTCGAGCACGGCAACCCGGCTCTCCGGGTTCGCCCGGAAGACGTCCACAACCTCCGTATCGGGGGCGTCGTAGTGGACGTGGGGCGTGTCTTCGAGGTAGTCCCGCAGGGGGCCGCCGCCCTCGTCCGCAAACGCGAGGGCCGGCGCGGGCAGCCGGCCGA
>JAHENZ010000157.1 GCA_018609755.1 Salinivenus sp.
AGGCGCGCTCGATGCCATCCGAGCCGATCAGAAAGAACGCGTGTTAGTCGAGATACGTACGGAAGCATGACGGGACTGGCTGTAGCTTGGATCGCGTATGGTGACACGATCCGTACCGCTGCACGTCAGTCCCGTTTTTTTTGTCGTGTAGTGTGAAGCCATTCACTTTTTGCCTGACTGGTCAAACTAAAAGGCGATTCATCCACGCCTCTCTGCCACTGTTTCATTTATAACCCGTTCGAGTTTTTTTCCCACTGCCTGAGTACTGGCATTCTGTTCGTACCACTCTCTCGCTCTCGCTGCTCGCTTCTTGGCCTCCTGCGAATTTTCTTCTACGGTCTTCAGTCCCTGTGCCAGCGCCCTCTGATCTCCAGGAGGGACCAGCCAGCCTCGATCGCCGTGTCCCAAAATGTCCGGCAGATCTCCGATCGAGGAAGCAATAATCGGACGAGACATCGCCATCGCATCAAGCAATTTTGCTGGGACTTGAGCCTGCGCGAAGGGGGTGGGTAATTGAGGCACCGGAATAGCATCCGCCATTGATAAGAGCTCTGGGGCAGTGTGATAGGGCTGCATCCCAAGTGCATGAAATCGTTCTCCAAGTTGCTCTTTGGCTTCCTGAGCAAATGAGTTGTCTTCAGGTCCTACCAGTACCAAATCCCAGTTCCTGCATTTCGCAGACGCAATTGCTGAAGCCAGCGTAGGGAGTCCCTTGTGGGACTTCGGTGTACCGATGAAAAAAGCAAGTTTCCGATCCGCCGGAAGCTTCCATTCAGCACGAAGTTGTCCTGGCGAAAAAAAACGTTCCGGATTGAACTGGTGCTCATCAGGCCCATGCCTTAAAATCGTTCCTCCATAACGTTCTTGCAGTGCTGTACTGACAACTGTAACGGCGTCAACGGAACCTCTAAAGAATTGAAGTAAGCGCTTGTATTTCCATGAGGTTACGAACCTCCAACCGCGTAGTATTTTGATCCATACGTCCTGAAGGTCAGATACTCGATCGAGGTAGACCTCTTCGTCCTCAACGTCGAGGAGTAAGGGTCTCGAATGAACAATCCGCGCCGCATACAAAGCTGGGGCAAGAGTTGAGACAAGTGGTTTAAAGGCGTAGATGAGGTCCCCCTGTGCTTCATGAGCTAATTTCCAAGCATTCCGACAGAACTCAACCGGCCTCCTCGTTGTCTGAATGGCCTTCGCGTCCACTTCATCCCGGTATGGCTCGTAAATCTCACTACTGCCGAAGGTGAAACCCAAGATTTCGATTTTGTGCCCATATCGTTCGAGTGCCTTCGCAATGGGGAGGGCTCGGCCAACTGGATTTTCTCCGAGGTTGTGAACGAAAAGGCTTATCGTATACGACATGGAGAAAAAATGAGTTAGAGAAATTCCCTGATGCTTCAGAATTTGTTGGCTGCCAATACGCGAATATCCCGATCTTCGCACACAGATTGTAGTCTCGGCTCCGCGACGCCAAGGTCCGTCACTCCGTACCCGCGTTCACGCAGTAGATCCTCTACTTTCGATGTCGGAGCCCCACGAAACCCATGCGTCTCCACGAGAATGTTGCGGGGCGATATTTTCATCTGCTCGAGAATCGTAATTTCTGCTCCTTCACAATCGAGCTCAAGTACATCGCAATTCGGAAGATCCGCAGGAGAAATTTGTTTCCCTGTTTTCTCTCCATATACTTTCACGTTGTTTCCCACCACTCCTTGAATGGCTTCCACGCGATCGCCGACATCGTTGAAGCGGATTGCCTTCGCCAGATCAGAGAAGTGTCCTTTGGAAGCCTCGTAGACAGTGACACGTCCCTCCACACCGGTTTCCCACGCTGCGTGCACAGTGGTCACCCCCAATCCCCCTCCAACGATGACTACGTGGTCCGACGCCTGTACACTGCGAGATAAGCCCTTGCAGAGGGACGATTCGTAATCTGGAATATCTTGCGCACCGCTAGGGCGATATTCGGAGCCGGGCTCGAAGGGAAGATGGCAGTATTTGATCGTTCGGTTCACCTGGACCCCGTTATACACGCAGCGCGCGTACGCTGGACTTAAAGGGAGGACTAAGCGCCAGAACAAGGAGTAAGACGCTCTACTCAGCAGGCTTTGCTGTCGATTCATCTCAACTTACCTCTCGGTTGATCCGGTCTATCGTGTTACCACAGTAGTTATCAATCAATTCCTGAAGATACCTCCGCTCGATTTTAGATAGGACTCCGTGACGCTCTGACGCCTCGTTTTTTCTGGACGGCTGCGAGAGCTTCTCTGTCGAAACGCGCAGAAAGCCAGCAATCTTCGGAATGGCCTCGTCTATCTTGGAGGTTCTAATAAACAAAAGTCGCTCCGGCGGAATGCCATCCAGTACTGTTTCGTAGTGCCACGACCAATATTGCAGATATCCACTCAGGGAGTGAAGATTGTAGTGGTCCAGTATGGATTCTGGTGCTGGGTATTCTTCCGGTGGGGGACCATAGTTCAAATCCCGAAGGTGGAGAAAATGAGGAGGTAATTCCTCCCGTGGGGAGTTAATGCACTGATCAATATTGGAACGGAGCCATTTTTTTGGGGAGCGCACAGTTACGAGAAACTGTGCCTCCGGAAAGACCTCGGCGAGTAGAGGTGCAAACCCAGCAAGGAAGGGAGATGACTCAAATTCCAGACGCCACTTTCGGTCCCTTGAGATAAGTTCTTTTTTGACCTCCCGATCCGAAGCAGAATCAGATAAGTATTCGGAGAGGAGCTCAACCGTCTTGGCAACATGAGTTTCATGTCCCGCCCTGAACGAATCAGAGAAGATCGATGTAACGGCGGTCGTACCGGTCCGTCCGGCCCCAAGGTTGAATGCGTGAATTCGGCGGGGACGGAGCAGCGGCCATAGAGGAGTTTTCTTGATTTCGTTCTTAACTGCTCTAACAAAATCGGTCATCCATCCTTCACGGATTAATCACTACAGACTTTGCATGTCCACCATCTCCCGAAACTGCCCGTCCTCCCGCATTCGCAACTCCTCGTATGTCCCGGCCTCTATCACTCGCCCCTCATCGAGTACGTAGACCTGATCCGCATTCTTGACGGTTGAAAGCCGATGAGCGATAATTACGACCGTCGTTTCCCCCTTTAGTGCGTCGATGCTGTCCTGGATGTGCTGCTCGGACGCCGTGTCCAGATCACTCGTCGCCTCGTCGAGCAGGAGCAGGTTCGGCTGCTTGAACAGCTCCCGCGCCACAAAAAGCCGCTGGCGTTGTCCCCCGGAGAGACGCACTCCACGGTCCCCCACCACTGTGTGGTACCCGTTCGGTAGATCCCGGATGAAGTGGTCCGCGTGGGCCCGCTCCGCGGCGTGAATCACGCGCTCCCGCAACTCCGGATCCTCCTCAATTTCCCCCTGCCAGAGGCTGATGTTGTTGGCCACCGTGTCGTCGAAGACCACCGTCTCCTGTGACACGTAGCCGATCTGATCGCGCCACGCAGCGAGGTCCACCTCGTCGTGTGGCACGCCGTCAATTTCTACGGCCCCCGTACGGGGCTTCAGCATAAGCGTAAGCAGGTCCACGAGCGTCGACTTGCCCGCCCCGGACTCCCCGACCAGCGCTACTGTCGTGTTCGCTGGAATGCTAATGTTAATGTCGCTCAGCACGTCGCCGTCCTCCTCGTTGTAGGCGTAGTGCACGTTCCGCAGTTCGATGCCATCGTGGAGGTCCCCCACCGGCTGGCGACCGTTCGCCTCCTGATTTGCAAGAACGGTCTCGAACTCGTCGTCCACCATCTCTACCGAGCCGATGCGGTCCATGGTCGACTGCCACCCACTCTGGACAGAAATGACTGCCTGCATGCCGCGATGGAAGAGCAGCAAAGCCACAAATATCGGGGCGATGGGATCGTTGAAAACGGCGACCTGAATCGCGATGAGCGAGACTATTAGGAGCACCGACACCGGCTCCTTGAGTGCACTCGTAAAGGCCCCCGCCGCCCGCTGGCGGAAGATGTAGCTTGTGAGCCGGTTCACACTGTCGACCACGCCCTCCCGCAGATGCTTCGTCTGCCCCGTCGACACGACATACTTGAACGCCTGAAGCGACTGAACGAGCAGCTTGTTGAGTGTACTCATTTCCTCCGAGCGTTTCCGGGAGAGCCGACGCACATAGGCGTTCAGGTATTTGAAGAGAAACAAGATGACCGCCCCTACGCCCATCGCCATGAGCGCAAACCGCCACGCAACGAAAAATGCCCCAGCGAAGTAGCCGGCGGTATTGACCGCCTGGGTGGTGAATCCGATGAAGTTGTTAAACGAGGCAAAAAATCGGTTAACCTGCTGATTTATGACGTTGATGAAGTGCCCGGCATTCTGGCGGATGTAGTATCGGTAGTCCATCCCGCTGTATGCGTCGAACAGCTTCGTCTTTAGCTCGCGGAGTAGCTGAGCCTGCAGGTAGCCCTGGTACCCGCCCTTCGCAAACTGAAGTGCTCCCTTGGCTACGAACGTCACCGCGATGAACGCGAGGATGGCCACCATCGAGTCGGCAATGCCCATCCACGTCAGCAGGTCGTGTAGGATCTGCTCGGCCCATCCCATGTCCTCGGGATCTCCCCCGGACTGCGACGCGCGCAGCAGGGGCAGCAGTAGTGTAATCCCGAAGACCTGCGCGACGGCCGTGGCCACGGTCAGCCCAAAGATGAGGTACATGCGCCGGCCGAGGTAGCGGCGGTAGATCTTTAGGTATTTTAGCAGATCGGCAAATGTACTCACGTAGCGGCGAATTCGGTGCTAGAAGGTTCGATTTGAGGGGGAAGGACCGCGGACGGCAGTCACTCTAAAAGTACTTGGTCACTGCGTTCCCAGCGCGGCGGACGGCGGCTTCGTTTCTGCCGGATTCGATTGGTGGTGCTCGAAGGAGCGGTCGTTGCTGCGTTCAAACGTAGGATGACGGCAGTCGGCGGTCGGCAGGGATTGACGGCGGTCGGCCGTCTGCGGACCGCGGTCAGGGTGCCGATGGATTCGAATGGAGGTGGTCAGAACGGGACACTGTCATCGTATTCAAGTGGTTCCCCTCGAACGGTGTCGTCCGTTTCGGGAGAAAACGACGGCGGTCGGCGGTGTTACGACGGTCGTCTGCGGACCGCGGTCAGAGCGCCGACCAATTCGAAAGAAAGAGGTCAGAACGGGACGCCGTCGTCATATTCGATCGGCTCTTCTCGGACGGTGGAATCTGAATCGAGGGAGGCGCGAAACGCTTGTAGCTTGGCGAAGAGGGTTTCACTCTCCCGGTACGCGTCGCGAAGGGGGGCCAGATCGTCGAGATACTCTCTCCGTTTCACGAGATGGAGGGAAGCGACTGTTTCCAGTAGCGACCGAATAGCAATGCGGAGAAAGCGATCTTGTTCGGCATCGCTCTGGCCGGTTGACCCCTCGGCGATGTTGAGGGCGATGCTGTTCGCGGCGCGGGTCATCTGGTCGGCCAGGTTGTAGCGTTCGTGCTTGGGAAGCTGTTGAGCGATGTCATGAATCCGGTCGGCGTAGTCCAAGGCCCGACTCCAAACCTCTAAGTCCTCAAACTTATACGCCATGTCGGTCTCCATCTGGCCAGCTGGTACGGCGTTCAGCTGTCATGTTTTGCGCTTCGCAGCCAAGAGACCGCCGTCTGCCGTCCGCTGACCGCGGTCCTTGATCAGGTTGTACTGTTCGTGCTTCGGCAGATCGTTGGCGATGTCATGAATCGTATCAGCGTAGTCCAGGGCGTTCTGCCACACCTCCAGGTCTTCGAACTTATAGGACATCGGTTTCCCTCCGTGGGGTCATCAGGGATGTCTTCGAACCTGGCAGCCGTCCAACCGCCGTCCGCCGTCTGCCGTCCGCGGTCCTCGATTAGGTTGTAGCGCTCACGCTTGGGAAGCTGTTCAGCGATGTCATGAATCCGATCGGCATAGTCGAGGGCCCGCTGCCAAACGTCGAGGTTTTCAAACTTATACGCCATTGGTTCCCCTGACCGGTTGTGGAAGGGTCAACTGATATCCCATGTGGACGGTACGCCGTAGACTGCGGTCCGCCGCGCTGGGAGCGAGGCCATCTCAGATGGCCATGACCGAGTACTTTCAGAGTGACCGCTGGCCGCGGTCCTCCATTAGGTTGTATCGTTCATGTCTTGGAAGCCGGTCTGCAATTTCATGGATCTTGTCGGCATAATCCAATGACCGTTGCCAGACCTCGAGGTTTTCAAATTTGTAGCCCATGGCGGTATGACGGCGGTCGGCCCTCGGCGGACGGCAGTCAGGGGATTGGTGAATTCGAAGGGAGGTGGCTAGAACGGACGAGGTGTCGCCGTCTCCAATTCCAGTGGATGCTCGTTCCGACTCATCCGACATTGTCGTCCCCGAGAAGAACGGTAAATCCCTCCTGGACAAACTGATCGTCATTGGTCAAAACCTCCGCAATATCCCGGTCACGCATGATTACCATGGACATGCAATCGACCATGCTGTAACTTTTGTCCAACCGTGCCTCATACAGCTTCAGGCCCTGCATAAATGTCTCTGAGGTGTG
>JAHENZ010000158.1 GCA_018609755.1 Salinivenus sp.
AGGCGCGCTCGATGCCATCCGAGCCGATCAGAAAGAACGCGTGTTAGTCGAGATACGTACGGAAGCATGACGGGACTGGCTGTAGCTTGGATCGCGTATGGTGACACGATCCGTACCGCTGCACGTCAGTCCCGTTTTTTTGTCGTGTAGTGTGGTCATGGGGACGGTAGCGGAAGGTGAATCCTTTGACTCTACCACAATAATAGAGCACAAAAAAAATTCACACTTATAGACAATTTACCTGGACAATTTCTTCGAAGGGGGCCTCCAGGCTCCTACTTCCCGTTCTTCTTTTCTCGGAATTCCTGCGGAGAGCGTCCGGTCACGCGTTTGAAGAGACGGGCGAAGGTGCGGTAGTGCTCGTAGCCGACGTGGAACGCCACGTCCGAAATCCGGAGGCTGTCGAACCGGCGGAGCAGCCGCTTGGCCGCGTCCACGCCTAGGTGTCGGATGTAGCGACCCGGCGTACGACCGTGGTAGCGTCGGAACCGAGACGAAAACATCGCATCGGTGAGCCCGAGTCGATCCCGCAGCCGCTTCACCGTGAGCTCCGTGTCGAACAGGTGCTCGTGGATGTGCTCGGTTGCGACTCGGACCGACGGCGGGGCGTCGTCGCAGTCCGGCTGTTCGTCCCGGACGGCCCTGAGCTCACGCTCGATCTGTGCATGACTCGGAGACGCACCCATGGCCCCGAATATTCATCCACGCAAAAGGTTGGCACAAGGTATAGTAAAGCATAAAATCATCTTTTCCAAGTTCAGCCCAAGCAGCCTCCGGTTCGAAGGGGAAGGGGGGAACGCAGTGCCGGTGCCTGCCTTCGTAGTGGTGTCGCCCCTTTCCGAAAACACGTGCCCCCGACATGGTGACCATCCGCAACGCCACCCCCGACGACGCCGAGATCTTGCAGGACCTCATTCTGGAACTGGCCGCCTACGAGCGCCTGATGGACGAGGCCGAGCCCAGCGTGCATCTCCTTCGTGAGCACCTGTCTGAGGAGGCGCTGACGGGGTGCGAAGCGCTACTTGCGGAGACGGAGAGCGGCACGGCGGTCGGCTTTGCGCTCTTTTTCCATAACTACTCCACCTTTCTTACGAACGCGGGCCTCTACGTGGAGGACCTTTTCGTGAAGTCGACGTATCGGGGGGAGGGCATCGGATTTGCGCTGCTGCAGCGGTGCGCGGAAATTGCGGAGGCACGTGGGTGTCGTCGCATGGAGTGGGCGGTGCTGGACTGGAATACCGACGCCATCGACTTCTACGAGGAGGTCGGCGCTGAGCCGATGGACGACTGGACGACGATGCGCATGGACGAGGCGGTGATCGAGGAAGTTGCAGCGGCGGATTCAACGGAGGTGTCGTAGTTCTCGTGGGGGCGGCCTCTATGCCAGTTTCCGGGAGGACGGCGGACGACGGACCGCAGACCGCCGAGTACGTTAGACTTGAAGTGCCCTATCCCTGCACGGCCATCGGCTTCGCTCAAGCAGTGGTCCGCTGTCGGTGGCGCTGGAAGCGAAGTGACCGAGTACTCCTGGGGTGTCGGCCGTCCCGTAACGCTCAACGACGCGTTTGCCTCTAAATAGCAGATTTCTCGTCTTTTCTCGTTCGACCGATCGTGCCGTGACCGTCCTCGTCATCATCCCCGCCTTCAACGAAGCGCGCGCCATCGGTCAGGTCATTGGCGACATTCCCGATGGGGTCGCAGACGAGGTGGTGGTCGTCAACAATGCCTCCACCGACGAGACGGAGGACAACGCCCGTGCCGCCGGCGCCACCGTCGTCACCGAGGAGCGGCAGGGCTACGGCTACGCCTGCCTGCGCGGCATTGAATACGCAAAAGCGAAGCAGCCGGATATTGTCGTCTTTCTGGACGGCGACTACAGCGATCACCCGGACGAGATGCCGCGGCTCGTGGCGCCCATCGCGAACGATGAGGCGGACTTTGTGGTCGGCTCGCGCATCCGGGGCGACGCCGAGCCGGGGGCACTCTTGCCGCAGGCCCAGATTGGCAATCGGCTGGCCTGTACGCTCATGCGCTGGATCTGGGGCGCGGAGTACACCGACCTCGGCCCGTTCCGCGCCATCCGCTTTCGCGACCTGCGAGCGCTGGACATGCAGGATAAAACCTTCGGTTGGACCATCGAGATGCAGATCAAAGCCGCCGAGGCGGGGCTTCGTATCGAGGAGGTGCCGGTGTCGTACCGTCGTCGGGTGGGCGTTTCCAAAATTACCGGCACCATTCGGGGCACCGTCCAGGCGTCGGCCAAAATTCTGTGGATGATCGGGCGCATGGCGTGGACGCGCCGGCGTCGTATTCCACACCTCAGGGAACGGGTAGAGCAGTTTCGAAGTGACCTGCCGGCAGGAGCGGTCTAGCCGCATCGGCCCCTGTGCTCTTCTCAGCAGGCGGGCGGGGGGCCACATACACCCAGACGCCCACACGTCCGGCACGACGGAAGCAAACCCGTCCCTTTCCCTTGGCTATACGGTCAACGTGCGGCTCCATGATGAAGGCCGGAATCCGTTGAACCTTTCCCCCCGGGCGCCGTTTTCTCCTTGCTCGTCATTTGATTCCACCCGACCATTCCCCCGCTCGTCTCGTCATGAAGCCCGACATCTGGTTCAACGGAGAGTTCGTGTCCTACGAGGACGCACAGGTGCACGTCCTGTCGCACGTCATTCACTACGGCTCGTCTGTCTTCGAAGGCATCCGGTGCTACGAAACGGACGAAGGCCCGGCGGTCTTTCGTCTGGAAGAGCACATGCAACGTCTTCTCGACTCGGCGAAGGTCTACCGGATGGACATTCCGTACGACCTCGACGAACTGAACGAGGCGGTGATTGGCACCATCGAACGCAGCGGCCTACGCGAGTGCTACATTCGTCCGGTGGCCTTCCGTGGGGAGGGGCCGATGGGCGTCAACCCGCTCGGCAACCCGATTGACACGGTCATTGCCGTGTGGGAGTGGGGGCAGTACCTCGGCGAGGAAGCGCTGGAGAAGGGCGTAGACGTGGAGGTCGCCAACTGGAACCGCATGGCGCCCAATACCTTCCCGGCGATGGCGAAGGCCGGGGGCAACTACCTGAATGCCTCCCTCGTGAAGATGAACGCCGTGAAGAACGACAAGATGGAGGGCATCATGCTCACCACCGACGGCTACGTGGCCGAAGGAAGCGGGGAAAATCTATTCCTCGTCAAAGACGACACACTTTACACCGCGCCCACCGGTTCCACCATTCTCCCGGGCATTACGCGGAGCTCCGTGATCGCTATAGCGGAGGACCGCGGGTACACGGTCGAGGAAAAGCGCATTCCGCGGGAGGAACTCTACCTGGCCGACGAGCTCTTCTTCACGGGCACGGCGGCGGAGGTCACGCCGATCCGCACGGTGGACGATTACGAGATTGGTCGGGGGCGGCGCGGCCCGGTCACGAAGGAGCTGCAGGACGCCTTCTTCGACGTGGTGCGTGGCGGCAACGACCCGCACGACTGGCTCACGTTCGTCGACGTACCGGAAGCGGAAGTGACGACGTAGGGCGTGTTTTGCGCTGTGCGTTATGCGTTTGAGCGTTGGGCGTTCTTCCGGGTCCGGTCGGGGCACCGTTCGGCTCAAACGGTGTGTCTCTATTGAGGCAATGGGTTCGGGGAATCTATCAGGTCTGCAAGTGGAAGGAGGAGATCGTGGAGCAGATGCTGGTTGCCGCGCGCTCGCCGATGTCGAGATAGCGCTGAGGCGCGGATTCTCATTTTTAACAGGTAATCGCTCCGTGCGGGCCCACTGTGGTGGGAACGCAACCTCAGAGCCTGCGTGCCACATCCTCATGCAGTGCGGTCACGTCTGTATGGGCCGCGGAGGCGTTTGGGATTCCCTTCTGTGCCGATCCGTGCGACCGTTTCTGTTTGAGTGGAGGACGGTTCTCCCCTCTTCGGAAAATTCTTCGAGACGGTTGCACGGCTCGGTAGACTCGCCTCGCTTCGCGACTTCGTCGTCCTTCGTACGTACGACCCCAGCGTTCCATGTTTGAGTGGCTAAAAAACCTGTTCGGCGACCAGAACAAGCGCGAGCTTGAGAAGCTCTGGCCCGTCGTGGAGGAAATCAACGAGCACTACGACGAGCTTCAGGACCTGACCGACGACGAGCTCCGGGCCAAGACCGACGAGTTCCGGGAGGAAATCCAGGAGGCCGTGGCCGACATCGAGGCCCGGCAGGAGGAAATCGAGGAGCGTCTCAGCAAGGCGCCGGCCCCGAAGGCCCCCGTCGGCGGCGACGGGCAGGTGGCCGACGCCGACTTCGAGCCGCTCTCCCTCGATGAGCGCGACGCGCTCTACGACGAGTACGACGAGCTGGAGGAGGAGTGGCAGGAGATTGTCGAGGACATCCTCTGGGACCTGCTGCCGGAAGCCTTTGCCGTCATCAAGGAGACGTGTCGCCGCATGCTGGGCGAGACGTGGACCGCCGGCGGCTCGAAGGTGGAGTGGGAGATGGTGCCGTACGACGTGCAGCTGCTGGGGGCGGTCGCACTCCATCAGGGCCGCATCGCCGAGATGAAGACGGGAGAGGGCAAGACGCTGGCCGCCGTGATGCCGCTCTACCTCAACGCCCTCGCGGGCCGTGGCTGTCACCTCGTGACGGTGAACGAGTACCTGGCGGAGCGCGACACGGAGTGGATGGGACCGATCTACCGCTTTCACGGCCTCGAAGTGGGCTGCATCAACCGCTATGACCCGCACACGCAGAAGCGCAAGCAGGCCTACGAGGCCGACATCACGTACGGCACCAACAACGAGTTTGGATTTGACTACCTGCGCGACAACTCGTTCGTCGTGCGGCCGGAGCAGCTCATGCAGCGGGGCCACCACTACGCCATCATCGACGAGATCGACTCGGTTCTCATCGACGAGGCCCGCACCCCGCTCATCATTAGCGGTCCGGTGCCCGATCAGGAGAACGACCAGTATAACGACCTGCGCGACCCGGTCGAGCAGCTGGTCAACGCCCAGCGCAAGCTGGTGCGCTCCCTGGTGAAAGAGGCGAAGGAGCACCTGGAGAAGAAGGAAGAAGCGGAAGAGGCGGGCAACTCGCGCGAGGCACAGGCGCACGAGGACGAGGCGGGACTGGCCCTCCTGCGCGCCTCGCGCGGCTATCCCAAGAACCGGCAGCTCCAGAAGCTCCTCAATGAGCCCGGAATGGAGCGCCTGCGGCAGCAGACGGAGAACTTCTACCTCCAGGAAAACGCCAAGCGCATGCCGGAGGTGGACGAAGAGCTCTACTTCTCGGTCGACGAGAAGAAGCAGTCCATCGAGATGACCGAGAAGGGGCAGGAGTACATCGCGAAGGTGATGGACGAAACCGCCGAGATGTTCGTCCTCCCGGTGGTGGGGGATCAGGTCGCCGAGCTCGAAGAGGAGTACGAGGAGAAGATCGAAGAGCTTGAAGAAGAGCTCACCCAGCGGGACGACCTCTCGAAGGAGAAGCGCGAGAACAAGTACATGAACGACAAGCGGGAGCTGGAGAAAGAGCTCCAGGAGAAGAAGCGAGAGGTGTACAACGCGTACTCGGAGCGGGCCGAGCGTGTGCACGCGATCGAGCAACTCCTCAAGGCCTTCACGCTCTACGAGCGCGATACGGAATACATCGTGGAGGAAGGCAAGGTGCAGATCGTGGACGAGCACACCGGTCGTGTGATGGAGGGCCGCCGCTACTCGGAGGGACTTCACGAAGCCCTGGAGGCGAAAGAGGAGGTCGAGATCCAGAACGCCACGCAGACCTACGCGACGGTCACGCTTCAGAACTACTTCCGCATGTACGACAAGCTGTCCGGCATGACCGGGACGGCGGAGACGGAGGCGGAAGAGTTCGGCGAGATCTACGACCTGGACGTGGTGGTCGTGCCCACCCACGAGCCGGTACGGCGTGACGACAAGGACGATCTCGTCTTCCAGACGAAGCGGGAGAAGTTCAACGCCGTCATCGAGAAGGTGAAGGAGTACAACGAGAAGGGACAGCCGGTGCTCGTGGGATCGGCGTCCGTAGAGGTGTCCGAGACCATTAGCCGGATGCTGCAGCGGGAAGGCATTCGCCACAACGTCCTCAACGCCAAGCAGGACCGGGCGAAGAAGGAGGCCGACATTATCGCGGAGGCTGGGCAAAAGGGCGCCGTCACGATTGCGACGAACATGGCCGGCCGTGGGACCGACATCAAGATTAGCGACGAGGTGCGCGAGCTCGGCGGGCTGGCCATCCTGGGCTCGGAGCGGCACGAGAGCCGCCGCATCGACCTCCAGCTTCGAGGGCGTGCCGGGCGGCAGGGCGATCCGGGCGAGAGCCAGTTCTACGTCTCCCTGGAAGACGAGCTGATGCGCCTCTTTGGCTCCGACCGTGTGGCGAAGGTGATGGACAGCATGGGCATTGAGGAGGGGGAGGTCATTACGCACCCGTGGATCAACAAGAGCATCAAGCGGGCACAGTCGAAGGTCGAGCAGAACAACTTTGCGATCCGGAAACGCCAGCTCGAGTACGACGACGTGCTCAACTCGCAGCGCGAGGTCATTTACAAGCGCCGCCGCGAGGCCCTTACCGGGGATCGGTTCCACGGGCAGGTCCTCAACATGCTGCACGAGTTCATCGAAGCCGTGGTGGAGCGTCACTACGGGCAGGGCAACCTGGCGGGGATGCAGGAGGACCTGCTGCGCTACCTCGCCTTCGAGCCGGAGATGGACCGCGAAGAGTTCGTTCAGCTCGGGGAAGAGGGCGTCGTCGAGCGTGTCTACGAGCTTGCGACCGACTACTACACGCAAAAGCGCGAGTCGATCGCCCAGCCGTTTTACCAGACGCTCAGTGACCTGAAGCGGGAGCGCGGCGACGAAATGATCGAGCGCGTGTTCGTCGACTTTACCGACGGGCAGGACCTGCTCCGTGCGGTGGCCGACGTGGATGAGGCCCTCGAAACGAATGGGCAGGAGATCAACGAGGCGCTGGAGCGGACGGCTATGCTTCAAACGATCGACGAGAAGTGGACCGAGCACCTGCGCGAACTCGACGAGCTCAAGGAAGGCATTGGCCTGCGCTCGTTCGGGCGAAAGGATCCGGTCGTGGAGTACAAAATGGAGGCGTTCGACCTCTTTGCCGACATGATGGCCGACATTGGCCGCGAGGTGGTGTCCACCGTTTTCCGCGCCGGGCCGGTCGTGGACGACGAGGTGCAGACCGAGGGCGAAGGGCCGAAGGGCCGCCTCGACGCCCGCAGCGCCAAGGCACAGCACGACAGTGCCGAGCCGGACTACTCGATCGACACGCAGGGCGGCGACGGGCAGCAGCAGGGCGCCGCCGAGCGCGATCCGACCACCCAGCGCCAGGAGCCGGTCACTGTGTCCGACGAGCCGGGCCGCAACGAGTACGTGACCGTCCGCAACAACGCCACCGGCGAGACGACGGAGATGAAGTGGAAGTACGCCAAGAAGAAGATCAAGCAGGGCTGGACCTTGGTTTCCTGATCAGGCAGCACTGCGTGTAATCGCTGTGTTCTGCTCCTCCCTTTCGTGGTTGCTTCTAATTTCGAATTGCGAATGGCGAGTGTCGAATTCGGACCCCTCTCCTCACCAATTCGAAATTCGCCACTCGAAATTCGCCATTGACCTGCCATGTTGCAGTCGCTCTACGTCCGGGACTACGCTCTGATCGAGGAGCTGGAGATGGAGTTTGGGAGTGGGCTGAACATCATCACCGGTGCGACGGGAGCGGGTAAGTCGATCCTGATCGGGGCGATGAGCATGATTCTGGGCGAGCGGGCCAACACCGACGTGGTGCGCGGCGACGCCTCGAAGGCGGTGGTCGAAGGCATCTTCGACGACGCCGACACGGATAGAATCCGATCGGTGCTGGAAGAGAACGCGATCGAGACCGATCCGCTGCCTCGCGTCATTCTCCGCCGCAAGATTACCGAACGCGGGAGCCGCGGCTTCGTGAACGACACGCCGGCCACGTTGGACGTGATGCGGGCCGTGGCGGCCGAGCTCATCGACCTGCACGGCCAGCACGAGCACCAGAGTCTCCTACACACCGAGACGCACCTGCGCCTGCTCGACAGCTTCGGCGGCCTCGGCGGGCTCGTGGAGCACTACCAGAAGAAGCGGCAGCGCGTGGCCGAGCTCGTAGAGGAGCGCGAGGCCCTGGCCGACCGCGAGCGCGAGCTCCGGCAGCAAAAGGAGCTCTACGAGTTTCAGATCGAGGAGATCGACGAGGTGGACCCGGAGCCGGGCGAGGAGGAAGAGCTCAAGGCGGAGCGGCGCGTGCTTGAAAACGCCGAGCAGCTCTATGCCTCCACACAGGGCCTCTACGAGATGCTGTTCGAGAACGAGAACGCCGTCCACGATCAGCTCGTGGTGGCGCGCAACGACCTGCAGGACCTCGCCCGCATCGACGATGCGTTCGAGGAGCACGTCGACGAGATCGAGAGCGCCCAGATCATCGTCAACGAGCTCGCCAATTTTCTGCAGGACTACAACGCGCACATCGAGTTCGACCCCGAGCGGCTCGACGGCATCCGCGAGCGCATTACGGAGCTGGAAAAACTCAAGCGCAAGTACGGTGGCACACTCGAAGCCGTGCTCGAACACCGGAAAGAGATCGGGGAGCAGTACGAGCTGGCGAAGGACTTTGAAGGGAACCTCGAACGGCTCGACGAGGAGATCCGCGAGGCACAGGCCGACCTCACGGACGTGGCCCTGCGTCTCTCCGACAAGCGCCGCGAGGTGGCCGACCGCATCGAGGACGCCATTCTCGACGAGTTGGCGACGCTCGGCATGCCCGACAGTCAGTTCGAAGTGCGCTTTGCGCGAGCAGAGGACTCGGACGGGTGGATCCGGCCCGACGATGAGGAGGCGCGCTACCAGGCCTTCGCCAAAGGCGTCGATCACGTCGAGTTCTACATCTCCACGAACGTGGGCGTGCCGCCGATGCCGCTGACGGAAGTGGCGTCCGGCGGCGAGATCAGTCGCATCATGCTCGCCCTGAAGACGATTCTCGCCAAGAGCGAGCGGTTGCCCATTCTCGTGTTCGACGAGATCGACGTGGGCATTTCCGGCGACATGGCCCGCCGCGTGGGGGAGAGCATGCACGACCTCGCCCGCTATCATCAGATCATCACCATCACGCACCTACCGCAGATCGCCGCGCTGGGCGACCGGCACTTCAAGGTGGAGAAGGTGGTGGAGGAGGGCACGACCAAGACCACGATCCATCGCCTCGACGAAGACGAGCAGGCCACGCAGGTCGCGTCGCTCATCAGTGGAGAGGAGGTGACCGATGCCGCCCTCAAGAACGCTCGCGAGTTGATGGCCGCGGGGGAGCGAGAGGAGACGGGGTAAGGCGCATTTCGTATCTTTTCGACGAAGCGGTAACGAGAGCGAACGTATTGGATAGAATGCCCGATCCGGGTGTAACGACGAAGGATGTTACGACACTCGTTTACGTGCTTGAAGAAAACAAACTGTTTGATACTCATCAATTCATCGAATGCATGCACGTCCGGACGAAGGACGAGGAAACCGCATACGGAAGGTGATGGTATCATCTTTGCGCGTTTGCACACGCCGTTTTCCCACACAGACTGACCTTCTATTCTTATGGCCGAGAGTGCCAATGTCACGACCCTGACCGACGATAATTTTGAGGACGAAGTACTGAACTCCGACGAGCCGGTACTCGTCGACTTCTGGGCCACGTGGTGTGGTCCGTGCCGCCAGATTGCGCCCATCGTTGAGGATTTGGCCGACGAGTTTGAGGGGCGCGCGAAGGTCGGCAAGGTGGACGTGGACGAAAATCCGCAGACTGCTCAGCAGTACGGCGTCCGCTCCATCCCGACACTGCTCTTCTTCAAAGACGGGGAGGTCCAAGAGACGCTCGTGGGCGCCTCGGGCAAAGGCCCGCTCAAAGAGACGCTCGAAGAGCTGGTCGGCCAACCCGCCTAACCCAGTTTCGAATGTTGAGTGACGAATGTCGAATGGAGGGAGTGAGCGTCCATTCGGCATTTGGTCGCTCCATTCGCAATTCGCACTTCGAAATTCGCCATTGAATATGCATACGAACGGACAG
Source organism: Salinivenus sp. (assembly GCA_018609755.1). Taxonomy (GTDB): domain Bacteria; phylum Bacteroidota; class Rhodothermia; order Rhodothermales; family Salinibacteraceae; genus Salinibacter. The sequence goes on from JAHENZ010000158.1 coordinate 10,091, forward strand.
CACCCGGACCTTTCGGCGTTTGAAGGAATCGATTTTTCGGAGGCGGAGAGTCGGGACGTCGTCATTATCGGTACGGGGCCGGCGGGGTGGACGGCAGCCCTTTACACGGCCCGTGCTGATTTGAATCCGCTCATCTACATGGGACCGGAACCGGGGGGGCAGCTCACCACCACGACGGACGTGGAAAATTATCCCGGCTTTCCGGAGGGGGTTCTGGGACCCGAGATGATGGACCGCTTCCAGGAGCAGGCCGAACGGTTTGGGGCCGAGTCGCGGTACGGGACCATTACACACGTCGATTTTCGGGAGCGGCCCTACCGGCTGCTCATTGACGAGGAGACGCCCATCTTCGCTCAGACGGTGATCGTGTCGACGGGTGCTTCGGCGAAGTATCTCGGTCTCGAAAACGAGCAGCGCCTCATCGGCAAGGGGGTGACCGCCTGCGCCACCTGCGATGGTTCGTTCTTTCGAGGGGAAACGGTGGCGGTGGTCGGCGGCGGCGACAGTGCCATGGAAGAGTCCACCTTTCTCACAAAGTTCGCCGAAAAGGTGTACGTCCTCCACCGCCGGGACGAGTTGCGCGCCTCGAAGATTATGCAGGAACGCGCCTTCGAGAACGATAAGATCGAGTTCGTCTGGAATACCGAGGTCATCGACGTGCTTGGCGACCAGCAGGTTGAAGGGCTGGAAGTCATCAATAATGAAACCGGCGAGACCTACACGATGGACGAGGTGACGGGCTTTTTCCTCGCCATCGGTCACACGCCGAACACGGGGCCGTTCGAGGGCTGGCTCGACATGGACGAGAAGGGCTACATCCAGACGCAGCCCGAATCTACCTATACCAACGTGCCGGGCGTGTTTGCCTCCGGCGACGCGCAGGACGACGAGTACCGTCAGGCGGTGACGGCGGCGGGGACCGGCTGTATGGCCGCCATCGACGCCGAGCGCTGGCTTGCCGAGCACGGAACGGTGGAGGCGCCCCGGCCCGAATCCGACGAGATTGCGGTTGAGGCGTAGTCGATGCCCTACTAACAATTGCTCTTCCGCTCTCCTGCCTTGATCTCACGATTCGTTCCTTTCTTCATTGCCACCACCCTGATCGTGGGGGCACTAGTCACTGGTTGTACGTCGGACGCGTCGTCCGACTCGGTAGCGGCGGACTCGACCGCAACGCCCGCCGATACGACAGCAACGGAACCGTCGGTCCCGGATCCCGAGGCCCCAGTGGACATTGAGAAGGCGAAGGCCAATCGCTCGGTGGCGCAGAAGATTGAGGACGCGAGTACGGAAACCCAGGTCAAGCAGGCCCTCGTCCGTACGTCGAGTCTCCGCGTCTTTCCGTTCCGGCCCACCGTCATTGAGGGGCACCTCATCCTGCGGGGCGACGTAAATACGCCCGACCAGTACCGCATGGCCGAGCGCGTGGTCCAGCGTGTGGAGGGCGTCACAGCGGTCACCAATCGCCTCACGATGGGAGGACAGCCCGTGACAGAGGCTCGACTCAATTCGGATGAGGAATCCTCTCCGGCAGATGACGCTGCCGTGTATCATACCGTTCGGCAGGGCGATACGCTGTGGGACATTGCCCGAAAGTATCGCGCGTCTGTGGAGCAGATTCGTAATCTAAACGACTTCCGTTCCCCGAATCTCAGTCCGGGTCAGCGCATTCGAGTCCGGTAATGGGCGGTCGTTCGTGGCAGTCTATTGTACAGTTGCCGTCCCGAAGTGCCAGAGACCTCTCTTTTCTGCGGACCCTTCGAGGCGGACTCCGACTCTGTGGACGACTTCAGTAGGTTCTGCGGGGCGCCTCAACGGAACGGGGCATCTGTAGCGTGGCGTTCGGAAAGAGTTGTTGAGAGGGCAAAGCAACCGTGCCGGGGAAGAGTCTTGCCGGCGTGGATGAGACTTTCCCTTTCCTGTTCCTCGCGGGGTAGATCCGAACGCAAAGTGCGATCCAACAGGGAAGTGGGACCGGCCCGCCCATCACCCATCAAATGCCGAAGAGCGTGTCGAAATATTGTTCACCGCCGTCGCAGATGATGGTCACGACGTGGGCGTCGGGCTGGCTGGTGTGGATGTCGAGGGCGACGGAGAGCGCCGCGCCGGCACTGGGCCCGATGAGGAGGCCGTGCTTCTGAGCGGCGGTGCGGGCCTGCTCGAAGGCCACCTCGTCGGGGACGCTGCGCATTTCGTCAATGTAGTCGAACCACATGGTGGGAAGCTCTCCGCCTTTGCCGAGGCCTTCCACGGACGTGTTGTAGGGCACGGCCTCTTCGCCGTAGAAGGACGTGGAGATATTGGAGTGTTGCGCGTCGACGCCCACGACCTGAACGTCGCGCCCTGTGGCGTTGGCCTCCTCTTTGATGCGCCGGGCCGAGCCGCTGAGGAGCCCGCCCGTGCCCATCGCCGACACGAGGTGCGTCATCTCCGCGCCGGCCTGCGCCCAGATTTCCGCTCCCGTCCAGCGGTAGTGAACCGTCGGGTTGCCCTGGTTGTGATACTGGTCTACCAGAAACGCATTGTCCTCTTCTTCGGCGAGCCGCCGGGCCACCGCCCGGTAGTGCTCCGGATGGTCCGACTCCACGTCCGGGCACGTGTGCACCTCGGCGCCGAACGCTTTCATGTAGCCAATTTTCGACCGGCTCGTGTGCTCCGGACAGGTAAGCTTGCAGGTGAGCCCCAGCCGATTGGCCACGAGTGCCACGGCCCCCGCCGTGTTGCCCGAACTGGCCTCAATCACCGTGTCGTAGTCGCCTTCCTCCAGCGCCTCCGTCAGAATGCCCATCGCGATGCGGTCCTTCATCGACCGCGTCGGGTTCTCCGATTCGAGCTTGCATCGAAGCCGTCCACGCTCGGCCCCCGGATAGTCCACCATGGGCGTATCGCCAATGAGACTGAGCACCGGGTCGTCGGTAGGGAACGGGGAGAGGGACGCATTGTGCGTGGGGGCGGGCTCAGTGGACATGGACGCTTCGAATTTGGGAAGGAGAGCGCGAGACTTCAGCAGGACACAATCGCGGCGCTTGCAATCGACCTCAATTGTCGTACGGAGCCGGGGGACCCCCGAGGGGCTCCATAGTCAACCGATTTGAATGTCGCAACGCGATCGAGGCCCCATGGAGACGGTCAGTGTATTTCAATTGGACCAATGGCGTGTAGCTCTTTCTTCACAAGATGGTTCATCGCTTCCCGTCGTCGGCTGATTTTTCCCCAATCATTCGATCTCACAGAATCGTCCGTCCGAGTGAAGCGGTGGTAGGGAGAGGGATGTCCCCGAACCACAGTTCTCTCAGGGAGCGCGATGGGCTGCGGGAAAGGGACGGCAGGAGGCGAGATACAGACTCGAGCCAAGAGGTGCACTGACGACCGTCGGGGGGCGGACTTTCGTTTCTTGGCGGGGTTTCCTTCTTTTCTCTATCGGTCTCGCCCGCCTTTCTCGGCGCTTCGCTCGCCTCCTGAGGGCATCGGCCCGGGTGGGGAAGTGATCTCTACGAACGTCTTCACGAACAGGCATGTCAGCATCGTCAACGACGCCGGACGATAGGGGGGGCGAGGGAGAGGCATCGTCCCCCGTCCAGCTTCCCGAAGGTACGCGCCTGCGCGAGCAGTACCGCATTCAGGACGTGCTTGGGGTTGGAAGTTTTGGCATCACCTACCGGGCGCACGACGAGCGGCTCGACACGACCGTTGCGATCAAGGAGTACTATCCCCACGACATCGCTGATCGGACGACGGACGCGCTGACCCTTGCTCCTACCGATCCGGAGGACGCCGAGGACTTTGCGTATGGCCGCGAGCGCTTCATGGAGGAGGGGCGGACGCTGGCGCGGTTCGATCATCCCCACATCGTGCGGGTTCGGTCCTACTTCGAAGCACACGGGACCGGGTACCTCGTCATGGACTACTACGAGGGCTGCACGCTGGCAGAGCATCTCGCCGACAATGGGGGCACGTTGGCCGAAGGCGAGGCCGTCGCGATTCTCCAAGACGTGCTGCGGGGACTCCAGTCCGTTCACGAAGAAGGACTCCTGCACCGAGACATCGATCCGGAAAACATCTACCGTACCGACGAGGGGCGGATCGTGCTGCTGGATTTCGGGGCGGCCCGGGCGGCGATGGAAGAGCGCGGTGCGGACGAGCGCGTCATTTTTAAGCCCGGATATGCCCCGCCCGAGCAGTACGTCAGCGGAGGAGAGCAGGGGCCCTGGACGGACGTGTACGCCTGCGCAGCGACGCTCTACAAATGCCTCACGGGCATGAAGCCGCCCGCGGCGGGTCGTCGGCTCCAAGAGGATGATCTGGTGTCGCCCCACAATGTAACCTCGGACGTGTCGGTGGAGGTGAGCGTGGCCGTCATGCGGGGCCTGTCACTGGAGCCGAGTGAGCGGCCTGAATCGGTGGAGGCCTTCGCTGCACTGCTGGATGGGACGTCCTCGGAGGCGTCCTCCACCCAACGGGCGCGAACAGAGAGGGCAGAACAGTGGCAAGGCGCTACTGACGATGACTCTTCCCCATGGGGGCGTGATCTGAATCGCACCCGGACGATCGGGGTTCTCATGGGCGGCCTGCTGCTGGTTCTCGCGGCGGGGGCGGCCTGGTTCTTTCGGGAACAGCTGGCCGACCCGTCGGGGACCGCAGCCCCTCCCCGGTCCCTTGCCGTTCTTCCGTTCGAGAATGTCGGAGCCGAGGAAGGATCTCAGTTCGCACGAGGCATTCACGACGACCTTCTCAGTCGACTCTCGGGCGTATCGGACCTGCGGGTGATCTCCCGCACCTCGGTCATGCAGTACCAGGAAACGGATGAGGCCCTTCCGGAAATTGCGCGCGAGCTCAATGTGCGGTGGATTGTAGAGGGGACGGTGCAGCAGGCGGGGGATCGGGTACAGGTGAATGCGCAGCTCATCAATGCACAAAACGATACCCACGCATGGGGCCAGAATTACGAGCGGGAGTTGACCCCGAAGAATCTGTTTGCCATCCAGGACGAGCTGACGACGAGGATTGTCCGCTCCCTGGAAGCGACGCTCACGGCCCAGGACGAGGAGCGCATCGCCCGTCGGCCCACGGAGAATCTGGAAGCGTACCGGCTCTACGTAAAAGGTCGGGCCCTTCTTGACCAACGCAGCGATCAGGGCATTCAGCAGGCCGCCCGATACTTCCAGCAGGCCCTTTCGCGGGACTCTAGCTATGCTCTGGCCTGGGCGGGGCTGGCCGATGCACGGAGCCTGCTCTCGCTCTACGGCTACGCTCCGGCCGATTCGGTGCTTCCGAAGGCGCTTACGGCGGCCAATCGGGCAGTCGATCTGAATGCGGAACTGGCAGAGGCGCATGCTTCCCGCGCGCTGGTGAACGATTACCGCCGCGATGGCCCCGCCGCCATCCGCGGGTACCAGCGGGCGCTTGAGCTGAATCCCAACTACGCTCGGGCGCACCAGTGGCTCGGCAACCTCTACCTTGGGCTGGGGCGGCTGGGGAAGGCGGTGTCCCACCTCCAGACGGCCGCGGAGATTGACCCAATGTCGCCGTCCATTCACGCGGCCCTCGCGGGTGCACACAACCGGCAGCAGCCGCCGCAGACCGACAACGCCCTCACCCACACCGATCGGGCCAAGAAACTGGCTCCGGACTACGCCGCGGGGCACATCGTCGAGGGGGTAGCGCTGAGCCGAGCGGGGCGGTACGAGGAAGCGCTCCTGGCCCTGCAGCGCGGGCTCGACATGGCGGCGCCCGGTGACGGCGTGCGGCGGCTCCACTTGGGCAAACCGGCGGTCGTGCTCGTGCGGATGGGCGACACGACCGGGGCGCGTGAACGACTGCAACGGCTGGAATCGAACGACGAGAGTCCCTTTGCCGAGGCTGAGGTACATGCTGCCCTCGGGGAGATCGACGCCGCGTTCGCCGACCTTCGCCGGGTGGAATGGGAAAAATTCATCGCTGCCGAGCTCCGTTACGGCACTGCACTCGATCCCCTTCGTGCGGATCCGCGCTACCAATCCCTTCTTCAGACCGTGAATCAGCTCTGGGGACTCAATCCCGACGGGACGTTGCCTGCTTCTACGGATTCGACGACGAAGACGGCACCCATCCGGTAGGCCAACGCGCGGTCGCCTCCTCCGTCTTCTCTAGGTTTTTCCGCTCAGCAGGCCATGCGCCCGTTCGTCCATTTCCTCTTGCGTTTGCCCCTGGAGCCGCATTATTTAAGAGCGCTATTATTCCGTCATCAACGCCACGAACCGGCATGGCCCATCTTTCCGTCGAAAACGTTACGAAGCGCTACGGCGACACCGTGGCCGTCGATGACATTTCCTTTGAGGCGCAGCCCGGACGCATTCTCGGCCTGCTCGGGCCGAACGGGGCGGGCAAGACCTCGACCATCCGAATGATCACCTACATCATGGTGCCGGATGCCGGCACGGTTCGCTACGAGGGAGACCCCGTCGGTCCGTGGAGCCAGCAGCGCATGGGGTACCTGCCGGAGGAGCGCGGCCTCTACAAGCGGCTTCGGGTGAAAGAGCAGCTGGTGTACCTCGGGAGGCTGAAGGGACTTTCGAAGGCCGAGGCGGCCGAGCGCGCCGATCACTGGCTCGACCGCTTCGACGCGACTGGCTGGGCGGACCTGAAGACGGAGGAGCTCTCGAAGGGGATGCAGCAAAAGATTCAGTTCATCGCCACGCTGCTGCACGATCCCTCGCTTCTCATCTTCGACGAGCCGTTCAGTGGCCTCGATCCCATCAATGCCGACCTGCTGCGGGACATCATTCTGGAGCTTCGTCGCGACGACCGGACGATTTTGTTTGCCTCCCATCGCATGGAGCAGGTGGAGCAGCTCTGCGACGACATTTGCCTCATGGCGCAGGGGGACGTGGTATTGCAGGGGTCGCTCCGCGACGTCAAGGAGCGGTTCGGCAAGAATACGCTGGTGCTGGAGTTCGACGGCGATGACTCCTTTATCGACGAGCTGGAGGCGTCCGAACAGGTGCGCGTGAATACCCGAAGCACCCATCGTGTGGAGTTGAGCCTGGCCGACGGCACCGACGCACGTTTGGTGTTGGACCTCGCGCTCGACCGCACCGAGGAGCTCTACCGCTACGAGCGGGTGGCTCCGCCGCTGAACGAGATTTTCGTGGAGGTCGTGGGGGAGGCTGAGGCCCGGCGGATGCAGGAAGAGGCGGTTGAGGTTCCCGCCTGAAGGATTCGCAGGAGACACGACCCTCATCTCCCACGCTCCCCATACGCACATTCTCCCACACGTCATGTCGCTCCACAAGATCTGGCTGATCCTCAGCAGTGAATTCTGGCGCCGCGTGCGCTCGAAAACATTCATCCTGGCGACCCTGCTCGCCCCGGTCTTTCTAATCGTCCTCCTGTTTGCACCAACTCTTCTCCAACAGTTCGGGGAAGAGTCGTCGCAGCGTACGGTGGCCGTCGTCGACGAGACCGGCAACCTGTTCGACCGATTGCAGCGGTCCGTAGACGACGATTCCTCGTTCGTGCTTCGGAAGGTATCGATGTCCCCAGACTCCCTTCGAGCCGCGGTTCTAGCGGAAGAGTACGACGGGTACGTGGTCCTCCCGGCCGCTCTGCTGGACGAGGAAGAGGCCTCCGTCACCTATTATAGCAGGGAAAGCGGGATGGGCGGACCGTCGCGCTTCGAAAACATGCTTGAAGGGGCCGTACGGGATGCCTTGCTGGCGGCGCGCAACGTGCCCGAGGAGGTTCAGGCAATCATGGGGCGCAACGTGGAGGTGTCGGCACGTACGATCTCGGAGGAGGGGGGAGGGGGAAGCAGCATCGTGCTGACCATCCTCGGCTTTGTTCTGGCGTTCAGCATCTACTTTGCCGTCTTTATCTACGGACAGTTCGTGATGCAGGGCGTCATCGAAGAGAAGAGCAACCGCGTCGTCGAGGTGATCGTCTCGTCCGTGCGCCCGTTCGAGTTGCTGATGGGCAAGGTGTTGGGCGTCGGGGCCATGGGACTCGCGCAAATTACCGTGTGGATGGTGCTGGCAGGTGCAGGCATGATGTCCGCCGGGACGATTCTGACCCTGTTTGTGACGCCTGCGGATCTGGGGGTGTCGGGCAATGCGTCGACCCAGGAAGTGATGGCGGCGGCCGGTCTCAGTATGCCGACCATCTCTCCCGAACTCGTCCTATGGGTATTGCTCTTCTTCGTGGGCGGCTACCTACTGTACGCCAGCCTGTTTGCCGCCGTTGGATCGGCAGTTGAGCAGCAGCAGGACGCGCAGAATCTCATGTATCCGGTATTCATCCCCCTCATCATCCCGATCATGTTCGTGACGTTCGTGGTGGAGTCACCGGACTCAACGATTTCTCTCGTCCTTTCGCTCGTCCCTCTCTTTTCGCCGATTATCATGCCGCTCCGCATGACGGCGGCCTCCGTTCCCCTCTGGCAAACGTTGCTCTCGTTTGCGCTTCTCGTGGCCGGATTCGTCTTTACAATCTGGCTCGCGGCTCGTATCTACCGCGTCGGCATTCTCTCCTACGGCAAGACGCCGGGTTTCCGCGAGATTGCGAAGTGGGTGACGTACGAGTAGCCTCCGGGCGATGGAACGCGTGGTTGGAAGCAAGAGGCTCCGAGCGTTTTTCGCTGGGGGGACGAGTGGGCATGGGAGAATGCGAGCAGCAGTGAAGATGCTTCTGCATCACGAGATCTGTGTCCCCGGGATCGATCCTCCCACGCTCCCGCGCCCCCACGCTCTCAAGCACCGACCGAGGTTGGCAGAAGTGCCGCCATCGGTGGAAAAACGCGTCGACGTGCAGTGACGCCTCGTTTTCACGCAGGATTTGACGCTCAGGGGCCGATTCACCTCTCTTTCCGGGGCGCTGCACCGATCTTCTGAGACGTCCATGCATTTCAAAGAAATCGCTATAGAAGGTTCTTCCCACTGGTTGATTCTGCCCGCCCCATGGAAACGACACTCTCAGAAGCCTCCCCGGTAGAGTACGAGCTGGACATCCGCGCCACGGCCGACGACATTGAGCCCAAACTGAAAGAGGCCCTCAAAGAGCAGCGCAAGCACATGGACGTGCAGGGCTTCCGGCAGGGCAAGGTGCCGCTCGGCCTCGTGAAGAAGATGCACGGCGAGCAGATCGGGTACAAAGTGGCCCAGGAGTTCGTGCAGGACGCCTTCGAGGACGAGGTTGAAGGCAACAATGACATTGAGCCGCTTGGCCAGCCGACGATCACGGAGCTCGACTACGAGCTCGACGAAGACCTACACGCGGTCGTCCGCTTCGGCGTGCGGCCCGAAGTGGAGCTGCAAGACGTCTCGTCCGAGCAGATCTCGATGCTTGAGCACGAGGTCACCGAAGAGGACGTGGAGGAGGAGATTGAGAACCTTCGGACGAAGGAAGCGGATCTGCTGCCGATGGAGGACGAGCCGGCGGGAGAGGAGGACTTCGTCAACATCGACCTTCAGCGCATCGATCCGCAGACCGACACGCCTATCATTGGCGACAAGGACGAGGATCTGTCCTTCTTTCTCGACGACGAGCGGCTGAAAGAGGAGCTTCGCGAGGCCCTCATGGGCAAGAAGGCAGGCGATACGTTCCGCGTGGAGCTGCCCCAGGACCCGCACGATCACGATCATGGACCGGGCGGACATGACCACGACCATGACCATGACGAAGAGGATCGCCTCTACGAAGTCACGGTCAACGACGTGAAGGAGCGCGACCTCCCGCCGTTCGACGAGGCCTTCGTCGAGCGGATTACCGAGAACGAGTTCAGTGACCCGGAGGCCTTCCGCGACGAGGTGCGCCGGCAACTGGAAGAGCAGTGGGAAGACCAGTCCCGCGAGATGGTGCAGGGGGAGATCGTCGACAAGATGTTGGAGCTCCACCCCGTGCCGGTGCCTGAGTCCGTCATCGAGACGTACCTCGACTCATTTGTCAACCAGGTGGAGCAGGAAAACGACGGGGAGCTGCCGGACGACTTTGACGAGGAGCATTTCCGCAACCGCAACCGGCGGGACGCCGAGAAGCAGGGCCGCTGGATGCTCATCCGCGACAAGATCATCGAGGAGGAAGACCTGGAAGTGACCGACGAGGAGCTGCAGGAGTTCTTTGCCGACCAGGCGCAGGGCGACGAGGTGAGCGCCCAGCAGATCGAGCAGTTCTACCGCCAGATGCCGAAGATGATGGATCGCGTGAAGCAACAGGTCCTGAGCGACAAGGTGTACGACCTGCTCATCGAACGTTTCGACGTGCAGAAGAAGTCGCGCGAGGAGTTTGAGGAGGAAATGCACCAGCAGCACCAGGCCCGCCAGTCAGTGGCGCCGTAAGTGTGCGTGTCTGGAGGAATGGACGCATGGAGGAAACGGAGGCTGCTGCTCAGTTGCCCTGAGAGTGCCGAGTCCCGGAGCAGTGCCGAACAGTGTGGGGTTCCTGCTATACCACGGGGATTTGGAGCAGAGGGTTCGTGCGTCCATGCATCTACCGATCCGTGAGGCGGTTCGTGGAGACCGTTTTTTGATCACATGATTTCCGGCTTCCCTCTTTGGGAAACCATTTCGATACGTTCGCACGGATCGGGAGACCTCCACGCTTCCAGGCATGCAAACAAGGAACCATTTCCCCCGCTAGAAGGTGGGAGCATTCCGCAACATCCGCTGCATTCCCCATCGATTTACGAGTCGCAATGGCCGACGCCGACGACTTCATTAAATTTAGCAAGAGCCTGACGTCGCTCCCTCGGGACATCTACCAGGGCGATCTCGACGATCAGCCGATGTCCGGGCTCGTTCCAATGGTCGTCGAGCAGACGACGCGGGGCGAGCGGGCGTACGACATCTTCAGCCGCCTGCTCAAGGAGCGCATCGTCTTCATCGGGACGCCGATCAACGATCAGATCGCGAACCTCACGGTCGCGCAGCTCCTCTATCTGGAGAGCGAGTCCTCGGAGAAGGAGATCAACCTGTACGTCAACTCGCCGGGCGGCGTCATTTACAGCGGCCTCGGCGTGTACGACACGATGCAGTACGTGAACGCGCCGGTGGCCACCATCTGCGTAGGGCTTGCCGCTTCCATGGGGTCGGTTCTGCTCGCGGCGGGCGAAGACGGACGCCGGGCGGCGCTCCCGAATTCACGCGTCATGATCCACCAGCCGATGGGCGGCGCCGAGGGACAGGCCTCCGACATCGAGATTCAGGCCCAGGAGATCATGTGGCTCAAGAAGCGGCTCTACGAAATTCTGGCCCTTCACACCGACAAGGACATCGATCAGATCGAGGACGACGCGGACCGCAACTACTGGATGAGTGCGGAGGAGGCCAAGGACTACGGCTTGGTGGACAACGTCCTCAATCCGGAGAACCTGGAAGGCCTCAAGTCCATCCGCACGAACGGAAAGCCGTCCCTGGACGAGGAAGAGGACGCAGACGACGAGTAATCGGAGGTGAACGTTCGATTGTACGCGGCGGCTCCGACTGCATTCGGAGTCGTCGCTTTTTTATGACCATATCAGCTTTGAGCGAGTGATAAAGTTCTCTACACAAAAAAGAGGCACTGGCCTGGGGGGAGGAAGGAGGGCAAGGCCAGCGCCTCTTAAAACTCGGAGACGTACCGCGTATGGGATTTGAACCCATGTTACCGGCGTGAGAGGCCGGCGTCCTAGACCAGGCTAGACGAACGCGGCATGTCGTGATAAGTGGACCTTCTGCAACAGGAGGTCCGGACCCAAGTTTCGGGGTTCATCGAAATTCTACCCTCACCACGCCTTCACAGTAGCACCGTTGCGGGGGGCTTCCCACACCAGTAGTGCAAACCTCGGTGGTTGTAGATTTGGGGAGCGATGGTTTATCTCCACGAGAGGTCGAGGGCTCACGGACGCAGTGCATTCGGCGTCCGGAGTTAGTGGTGCGTCAAGTTTTCCATGTCGAGTCGAGCGTTGATCGACGGCTTGTATTCAGGCCACTGAAGCAGCATTCGGATCGAAATGTCCGATTCGGTATCTGACACCTCCGGCTTGACTGACCACTAGTATCACTCGGCAAATGCGAAGTATTGGTCGTGGTGGGCCGCACAGCCGGGATTGAATGCCGCTCCGCAGTGCGGGCACGAGTGGTTACTCTGAAGGTACACAACGGCGCTCATCGTACGGTCGCACGCACCGCAGAGCACCGTCGGCTCGTGGCGTCGCGTCTGGGGCCAGCGCTCCGGCTCGTGCTCGGTCGTGGCCCGGTGGCACTGAACGCACGGATAATACACGTCGCAGCACGCGAACTTGATGGCGATGCGGTCGCTGGGGGCATCGTAATGTTGGCAGCGCGTTTCTGGATCGACCCGGACGCCGCGCAGTGGGACCGAAAAGCGGTCGTCGGTCGCAGGAGCGCGGGTCGTCTGTGCGCGAACGTCCGTCATTGAGCCGGCGAGTGGATGAGGAAGTTGGCGATTCTGGATTCTGCCTGAACCTTAACGACACACGAACGGCGCCGCGTTCGATCTTTTCCGTTCGTTTTCCTACCCTGTGTTTTGGCGTGGCAATAACCGCCTGCTCTTCATACCAAGTCACCTCAGGTCTTGAACCGATATGCTTCAACGCTCCCACAATGAAACCGGTTGCATTTACGTCCTACCTGTTTTGGTACTGATTGGGCTCTGGGGATTTTCCGCTCCCGTGCAGGCCCAGCCGGAGGTGGCGGGCGATCCGGTCGATGTGAGCATGGACTTTCAGAAGCTCGAAAACATGTATTTTGTCGGGGATCAGGTGACGCAGTTCGACCCCTCGACCGGTAAGGGCACTCTTCAGTGGAATCGGCACCGCCGCTCGACGAGCCTCTCGTTCAACAAGATCGATCTTCCCTACACCCGCGCCGAGTCGAGCGAGTTTCCCGCCACGGAGTACGACCGCGACCCGGCCCTTCCGTTCGAGGTGTCATTCGTGAGTCCGCGCACCGTACGGCTGCGGTTCGGCTCGCGCGACCACGACCTAGGCGACGGGCAGTCGTTGATGCTGGACGGTCCAGTGTCCAGCAGCGACGCATGGACCGTCACGCGCTCAGACAGCGTGGTCACCTACGAAAGCGATCATGGCGAGGTGCGTCTCATCAAGGATCCCTGGCACATCGAGTTCTATGACGGCAACGGAAACCTCCTTACCCGTACTCAGACGCTGGGCGACTCGAAGACCATCGCTGCCCCAATGCCCTTCGCCTTCGTCCGGAAGGCCGAGGACTTCAGCCGCAGCTTCGCGGCGAGCTTCAAGCTAACGCACGACGAGAAGATTTTCGGCGGCGGTGAGTCGTTCACGCGCCTCAACAAGCGCGGGCAGAAGATGAACGTCTCGATTCGGGACGCGATGGGAGCGCAGACGCCGCTCATGTACAAGCCGATTCCCTTCTTTCTCAGCAGTGAGGGCTACGGCATGTTCACCCATACGAGCGCGCCGGTCACCTTCGATTTTGGAAACTCATTCGACGGCCGCAACACGATCTACTCCGGCGACGACACGCTCGACCTCTTTATTTTCCTAGGTGAGCCGAAGGACGTTCTTTCCGAGTACACCGCCGTTACGGGCCGGAGTCCGGTACCACCGCTCTGGTCGTTCGGCTTTTGGATGAGCCGCATCACGTACGAGTCGGAGGAGCAGGTGCGGACTGTGGCCGATCAGCTGCGCGAGTACGAGATTCCGAGCGACGTCATTCACCTCGACACCGGCTGGTTCGAGACAGAGTGGCGCAACAACTACAAGTTTGCGTCCTCCCGCTTCGACGATCCGGAACAGATGATGGCCGACCTCAACGATCAGGGCTTCCACCTGAGCCTGTGGCAGCTGCCGTACTTCACCACGAAGAACGACCTCTTTGACACGATCGTCGAAAACGACTACGCGGTGACGAATCGCGGCGGCGAGCGGCCCTTCGAGAGCGCAATTCTTGACTTTAGCGACCCGGAGGCCGTGGACTGGTACGAGGGCAAGCTGACGGGCCTGCTGGAGCAGGGCGTGAGCGTCATCAAGGCCGACTTCGGCGAAAACGCGCCGTGGCACGGCGTCTACGAATCGGGCGCCACCGGCTACTACGAGCACAACCTGTACCCGCTTCGCTACAACCAGATCGTCTGGGACCTGACGAAGGAGATCACCGGCGACGGAATTATCTGGGGGCGCAGCGCCTGGGCCGGCAGTCAGCGCTACCCACTACATTGGGGCGGCGATGCGGGCAACACGAACTCGGCGATGGCCGCCACGCTCCGGGCGGGCCTCTCGTTCGGCATGTCCGGCTTCACGTACTGGAGCCACGACATTGGCGGCTTCCCCAACGCGCCGTCGAAGGACCTCTACCGGCGCTGGCTCGGAATGGGCATTTTTACCTCCCATATTCGCGCCCACGGCCAGCCGCCGCGCGAGCCCTGGGAGTACGGCGAGGAGTTCACGGACATGTACCGCCGCTCGCTGGAGACCCGCTACCGGCTGATGCCGTACATCTACGCCGAGGCGAACAAGGCGTCCGAAGAGGGGCACCCGATGCTTCGGTCGCTCTTCTTCGAGTACCCGGACGACCCGACTTCGTGGACGATCGACGACCAGTTTATGCTTGGCTCCAAGCTGGTCGTGGCGCCGCTGTTCGAGAGCAGCGATACGCGCGACGTGTACCTGCCGCCCGGCACCTGGATCGACTACCAGACGGGGGAGGTGTACGAGGGGGCGCAGTGGCACGAGCTTACAGCGGGGGACATCCCCGTCATTGCACTCGTGAAGAACAACACGGCGCTTCCGCACATCGGCCTGGCGCAGAACACGGCCAACATGGACTGGAGCGAGATCGAGCTCCGTGTCTACAGCACCAACGGGGAACAGGCGACGACTCGCTTCGCACTACCAAACGGTGAGCTTCACTCCCTTTCGCTGGAGGCCAACGAGCAGGGGGAGTATTCGCTGGAAACCGATCCGCTCTCGGGCGAGGTGTCGTGGGAGATTAC
>JAHENZ010000159.1 GCA_018609755.1 Salinivenus sp.
ACCTTCCGAGCGTTTAGCGGGGAAGCGGCTGTTCGGAGGCGAGGGCTTCGCCGGCCTCGCGGTCCCACTGCATGACGATGGGGATGCGTCGGCCCATGCCGAAGGCCTTCTCGGTGACACGGAGGCCGGGCGGGGCCTGGCGGCGTTTGTATTCATTTTGATCGACCAATTGAAGCACGTCGCGCACCAGGGATTCATCGATGCCGGTTTCATCCACGATTGTACCTAGCTCTTTTTTCTTCTCGACGTAGCGCTCCAGAATGGGATCGAGCGTCTCGTAGGGCGGGAGAGAGTCGATGTCCTTCTGCCCTTCGCGCAGCTCGGCACTCGGCGGCTTGTCGATGGTATTCTGGGGAATGATTGCCGTGCCGGCCCGCTCGTTGATGTGGTGGGCGAGCTTGTAGACGCGCGTCTTGAGCACGTCGCTCAGCACCGCTACGCCCCCATTCGTGTCGCCGTAGAGGGTGACGTAGCCCACTGCCATCTCGCTCTTATTGCCGGTGGAGAGGAGCAGATGCCCGAATTTGTTGGAGAGGGCCATCAGTGTGACACCGCGAGCGCGCGACTGGATGTTTTCTTCGGCGGTGCCGGGTTCGGTGTCGGCAAATTCGTCCGCCAGCATCGTGTCGAAGGCATCGACTGCCGGTTTGATCGGGATCTCCTTGAACTCGATGCCGAGGTTGCGGGCCAGGGCCTCCGAGTCGGTGATCGAGCCTTCCGACGAGATCTCGGACGGCATGGTGACGCCGACGACGCGGTCCGACCCGAGGGCGGTCGTTGCGAGGGCACAGGTCACCGCCGAGTCGATGCCGCCGGAGAGGCCGACGAGGGCTTTGTCGAAGATCCCGGTCTTCTCGTAGTAGTCGCGGATGCCGAGGACGAGGGCGTCGTGCAAGTCGGCAATGCGCTCGCGCTCCGTCTGGCAGGGCTCGACGGGGGCCTCGGTGTGCCAGAACAGCAGGTCTTCTTCAAAAGAGGAAGCGCAGGCCACCTGCGTGCCGTCGGCAGCGTGGATGCGACTGTCGCCGTCGTAGATGATTTCGGTGTTGGCGCCCACCTGGTTGCAGAGGAGGAAGGGGCGCTCGTGGCGGCGGCAGATGTGCTGGATCAGCTCGTCGCGGATCGCGTGCTTGCCGATCGAAAACGGCGATGCACTGAGATTTATGAAGAGGTCCGGGTCGCGCGCGCCGAGCTCGGCCACCGGGTCGCACTCGTACCGATTGTTGCCTTCGAAGCCTTGGGGATGGTGCACGTTCCACATGTCTTCGCAGACGTGCAGGCCAATCCGCACGCCGCGCCACTCGATCACGCGGCGCTCCTCCGCAGGCTCGAAATAGCGGTCCTCGTCGAAGATGTCGTACGTGGGAAGCAGCGTTTTGGCGACCCGGTCCTGCACCTGTCCGTTCTCGAGCAGGAGGGCCGCGTTGTAGAGCGGCTTGCCGAACTGATCGGGATTCGGGACCGGCGCTCCCAGTAGCACCCCAAGGTCGGCGGGCACTTCGGTCGCAATCCGCTCGACCGTGCGCTGAGTGGCTTTCTTAAAGAACGGATTCTCCAGCAGGTCCTGTGGCGGATAGCCCGTGACCGAAAGCTCCGGGAAGACGACCAGGTCGGCGCCGCGGTCGTGGGCTTGCCGGGCATATTCGAGAATAAGAGTCCGGTTGCCGTCCAGGTCCCCGATCGTGGGGTTGGTCTGGGCGAGAGCGATCTTCATAAGTGCGAGTGGGGAGAAGTCGGCGCGATCAGAACGAGTATCACACACGCCCGACCTTCAAAACACGTTCCGGTCACGCATTGCACGACGCCGTTGACGTGTTACTCCTCGATTTCTCTCAGGATCACCTGCAGTTAGAACTGGACCGTGGGCAACTCTTCTTGCACAGTACGCCAGACGATCCGGCGGTACAGTCGCCGGAATTCTGCGCAGCACCGGGAGCGGAATCATTCCCCCGAGAAGTGAAGGACGGCAGGAGCAGTGGCAGAGGAGAGAGCCTACGCGGCCCCGTCCGTTTCTACGTTTGCCAGCAATGCCGGGTCGAGGGGCGGGGCCTCCGGCGGGGCGTGAAGGACGGAGATGTCGCCCGTCGATTCCATCACGACGGCCCGCACCTGCTCCATCTGGGTTACGTTTGCAGCGCGGAGTTTGGCTCGCAGGTCGTCCTCGGTCACGTTCGCTCGACGCAGGTTGTCGGAGAGTATCGTAGAGCCGTCCATCAGCAGGAGAGGGTTGTTGTCGATGAGGCCGGCGATGCCGGGGAGCCGTTTCCGCAGATTTCCGACCACGAACTGGAGTCCAAAGAGCGTGCCCAGGGCAATGGCGCCCTCTAGAAGCGTGGGTTTTTGCCAGAGCGTGACGCTGGCGAGCACGGATCCAATGGCGATGGTGATCGCGAAGTCGAACCCGCTGATCTTTGAGAAACTGCGGAGCCCGACCAGCCGGGTGTACAGGATGAGCAGAATGTACAGCGCGACGGCCGAGAGGATCACCATAAGTACTGCGTCGCCCTTCGCGTAAATCCAGATCCAGTCCATCATGCCTTTGCTTTTTCTCAGAGAGAAACCATCGATTTTAAAATAGAAAAGTGCCTGCCCTCCTTGGGGAGCACAGGCACTTACCATAGTTCCTAAGTGGCGAAAAACGCTACACCGCTTCTTCCGTCCCCACCTCTTCCAGCGCGTAGCCCTTCAGCCCCATCGCGTCGTAGGTGGCACCCTCAAAGGCCGGGATCGTCGACTGCACTTCGTCCATGATGGCCTTGGGTCCCTTCGTGTAGTCCATCTCCACGCCGAGCTTCTGAGCAATTTCCGGCAGGAGCTCCCAGCTGGGCTTGCAGTTAATTTTGTTCTCGTCGTTGTGCCAGCGGTCGAAGGGTGTGCCGTGCTCGTCCTCGCGGTTGGTGCCCATTTCCATCATGAGCGTGCGGTTGACGCCCTGGATCTCCTTCGCGGGACGCACGCGCTGGGCACGGCCGTCCTGGTTCACGTAGGTCCCTACGGTTTCCACCACCATCGCGGCGGGGAGGGCTGCCGTGGCGCGCGGCAGCGTCTCGTTCGTCGTGTTGTAGTAGTGGAGCACTACGTCCACGTCGTCGTCCAGAGCCTCGGCACTGCAGAGGCCCGAGCCCACCGGGTCGTCCTCCAGGACGTAGACGAGGTCGTACTTGCCCTTCTCGATACGGGAGCCGACCAGTTCCTCGTCGATCGGCTGGATGCCGAGGCGCTCGCAGCCCTCCGCGTTGGGCGTCTTGTCGTCGGTGATGAGCCAGTCGTCGCCCGCGCCCGGCTCGATGTGCGGGATGTAGCGCGGTGCATCGGCGCCGACCGCCTCGGCCAGTTGTTTGAGGAGGTAGTTGTCCTCGACGGTTGCGTGGGCGGAGCCGAGGAAGAGGATGCGCTCCGGGTCGGTGCTGCCCAGGAGGGAAGCGACCTTCGCGAACGCCTGTTCCCAGCGCCCTCCCGTGAGCGTATCGTCCGTTCGGATGTGCGGGCCGTCGGGGCGGTTGTCGTTGAACTTGTTGTAGACGAGCCGGTCCTCGTCCGGCAACCAGTGCTCGTTCACCTCCATGTTCTGCCGGGGCGTAATGCGGAGCACCTGATTGTCGCGCACCCAGTAGTGGCAGTTCGCGCCCGTCGCGTTGGTCGTCGTGATTGACGGCGTGGAGCTCATTTCCCAGATCCGCGCCTTAAAGCGGAAGTCGGTGGCCGTGAGGGCGCCGACCGGACAGATGTCGATCGTGTTCATCGAGTACGGGTCGTCGAACGTCTCGCCCGGCGCCGTAATCGGATAATTCTTGACGCCCCGATTCGTGATCGTGAGCTGGCCGCTGCCGGAGACCTGATCGGTAAAGCGGGTGCAGCGGGTGCAATTAATGCACCGCTCGGCGTCGAGCGTCACGCGCGGCCCCAGCTTCACGCGCTTCG